>JBIKWU010000210.1:0-6959 GCA_044356115.1 Burkholderiaceae bacterium | reverse complement strand
GATGATCGAGGGCCTGCGCTGCGGCGCCTGCGGCTGGCTGGTCGAGCGCACGCTGGCGCGACAGCCCGGCGTGGTGTCGGTCTCGGTCAACCAGGCCACCGAGCGCGCACTGCTGCGCTGGGACCCGGCGCGCGCCACGCTGTCGCGACTGCTGGCCAGCGTCGCGGCGGTGGGCTACCGGGCGCTGCCCAGCGACCTGCGGCAGCGCCAGGCCCAGGAGGCGGCGGCCCGCCGCTCGCTGTCGCGACGGCTGTTCGTGGCCGGGCTGGGCATGATGCAGGTGATGATGTACGCGTGGCCGGCCTACACCGCGCAGGCCGGCGAGATCGAGGCCGACCATGCCGCGCTGATGCGCTGGGCCAGCCTGCTGCTCACCCTGCCGGTGGTGCTCTACGCGGCGCGTCCCTTCTTCGAGGGCGCCTGGCGCAGCCTGCGCCACCGCAGCCCGGGCATGGACCTGCCGGTCGCGCTCGGCATCGCCGCGGCCTTCGCGGCGAGCGCCTGGGCCACCTGGCGGGGCGAGGGCGAGGTCTGGTTCGACTCGGTGACCATGTTCGTGTTCCTGCTGCTCGCGGCCCGGCACCTGGAATGGCTGGCCCGCCGCCGCGCCGGCCGCGCCCTCGACGCGCTGGCCGCGGCCATGCCGGAGCGCGCGCTGCGGCTCACCGGCCCGCCCCCCGCGGAGGCCGAGGCCTTCCTGCAGGCGCCCACCGAGACCGTGCCGGCGCTGCGCCTGCGCCCGGGCGACGCCATCCGCGTGGATGCCGGCAGCCGTTTCCCGGTGGACGTGACCCTGCTGGCCGGCCGCACCGAGGTCGACCAATCGCTGCTCACCGGCGAGTCGCTGCCGGTGGCGCGGGGGCCCGGCCAGCCGGTGGCCGGCGGCGCGGTCAACGCCGGCAGCCCGGTGCTGGCGCAGGTGCTTCACGCCGTGGGCGACAGCACCCTGTCGGGCATCGAGCGGCTGATCGAGCGGGCCGGCCATGACCGCCCGCCGGTGGCCCGCGCCGCCGACCGGGTGGCGCGCTGGTTCATCGGCGCGCTGCTGCTGCTGGCCGCGGGCGTGGCGCTGGCGTGGTGGCAGATCGATCCGGCGCGCGCCCTGCCGGTGGCCATCGCGGTGCTGGTGGTCTCGTGCCCCTGCGCGCTGTCGCTGGCCACGCCGGCGGCACTGGCCGCAGCCACCGGCGAACTCGGCCGCCAGGGCGTGCTGGTGAGCAGCGGCCGCGCGCTGGAGGCGCTGGCCGGCTGCACCGATGTGGTCTTCGACAAGACCGGCACGCTCACCCGCGGCCAGCCGGCGGTGGTCTCGGTGCGCACCTTCGGCGCGATCGACCCGTCGCAGGCCCTGGCCATGGCCGCGGCGCTGGAAACCGGGTCTGCCCACCCGCTCGCGCAGGCGCTGCGCGAGCGCGCCAGCGAGCTCGCGCTGCCCCTGCCCGCGGTGGCCGCGGTGCACGCCGAACCCGGCAGCGGGGTGCAGGGCGAGATCGAGGGCCGGGCGCTGCGTCTGGGCTCGGCAGCCTGGTGCGCCCCATGGAGCGCCTGCCCGCGCGGCGAGCATGCCGACACCGAGGTCTGGCTGGTCGACCGGCAGGCCGCACTGGCCTGCATCCGCCTGAGCGACCCGCTGCGGCCCGAGGCGCTGGCCACCGTCAAGGCGCTGCAGGCGGCCGGGCTGCGCGCGCATCTGCTGAGCGGCGATCACGCCGCGCCCGCGCGGCGGGTGGCCGAACAGCTCGGCCTGGACCTGCTCGGCGCGCAGGCCGGCCCGGCCGACAAGCTCGCCCGCGTGCGCGAACTGCAGCAGGCCGGTCGCCGGGTGCTGATGGTGGGCGATGGCGTGAACGACGCGCCGGTGCTGGCCGCGGCCGATGCCTCGGTGGCCGTGGGCCAGGCCACCGCGCTTGCCCGCACCGCCGCCGACTGCGTGCTGCTGGCCGATGACCTCGGCCGGGTGACGCTGCTGCGGACCATGGCCACGCGCACCCGGCAGGTGGTGATGCAGAACCTGGCCTGGGCCAGCGCCTACAATGCCGTGGCCATCCCGGCCGCGGCGCTCGGGCTGGTGCCGCCCTGGGCCGCCGCGCTCGGCATGTCGGCCAGCTCGCTGCTGGTGGTGGGCAACGCGCTGCGCCTGCGGATGCCGACGTGGAAGTCCTCTACCTCCTGATCCCGCTCAGCCTGGTCATCGTCGCGGTGGCGGTCTGGATCTTCTTCCGGATGTCCGACAGCGGCCAGTTCGACGACCCGGTGGGCCCGGCCCACAGCGTGCTCATGGACGACGACACGCCGGCCACGGCTCGCGCGATGACCGCTGCGCGACCGGTCAACGACCGATCAGTGCCTTGTCCTGGTGGGCGCGATCCTCGGGAGTCTTGAGCAGGCTGGTCGGCGGCGAACCGGTTGTCTGCATCAGCAGGCAGGTGAGTCCGCCGCCCATCGCGAACAGCAGCCAGAAGACGAAGAAGCCCACGGTGTAGGCCGCTTCGCGGCTGTCGGCCAGGTGCAGGCCGACCACGACGAGCTCGTGCGGGTCGATCATCGAGAAGAACACGCCCTCGGCCACCGTGGCCATCAGAAAGGCCGGCCAGAGCACGACCATGATCAGGCGCCCGACACGACGGTCTCCGATCGGTCTGGACATGGTGTCGCTCCCGGCGCTCAGGGTTGGGCGTTCACCACCACCGGCCGGCCGAAGCCGGCGGCCGAGGTGGTGAGCCGCCAGGTGGCCTCGGGGCCTTCGATGACCAGGTGCCACCGGCCCTCGCCGGGCAGCGCCAGAGGCGATCCGGCGTAGCGGCCGGGCGCCACCGGCCGCAGGCTGTGGGTCTGGTCGAACTCGGCGCGCGTGGCGTGGATCACCCGCAGCGTCAGCGAGGCCGGCAGGGCCGCGCCGGCACCGCTGTGCATCAGCACCAGCGGGCTGTCGTCATCGCCGCGCAGCACCTGCGCCGTCAGGCCCAGCCGCGCGGCCGCGGCATCGCGCGCCAGCGTGCGGTTGATGGCCTTGCCCTCGCGGTAGTAGTCATCGACCACCATGGCGTGGTTGCTGGAGATCGCCAGCCACAGCGTGAACAGCCCGCCGACCAGGGCCAGCGCCGGCATCAGCATGAGCAGCCAGGGCCAGGGCTGGCGGTACCAGGCAACGGGCGTCAGGACGGCTTGGCTCATGATCGGCTCCGGTGACGGGGCGCGCGCGCCCGCGTGAGGCGAGTGGTGCGCAGCCCACGAGGATGCGGTTTCATCGCGGCATGTAGAAGGTGGATGTCTCGCGCACCGCCACGGCGGGGTCATCGAGCGCATCGACCAGGAAGTCGATCCGGCTGCTGCCCGGCGCGGCCGCGCCCGCGGGCACCCGTACCCGCACCGGCACCAGACGCGGCTGCACCGGCGGCACCTCGACCTCGGGCTCGGAGGCCACCATCGCCGAGGCGATCCCGCCGACGCGGATGCGCAGGCGTCGCGGGCTCTCGGTGGTGTTGATGAGCTGCAGCTGGTAGACGTTCTCGATCATCCCGCCCTCGACCTCGCGCCCTAGCGAACCGCGATCGCGCATCACGTCGACCTTCAGCGGCGTGCGCAGGGCCAGATGCCCGAACAGCGCCAGGCTCACCGCCAGCAGGATCGTGCCGTAGACCAGCACCCGCGGGCGCAACGCGCGGCGCAGCAGCTGGCGGCCGCGCCAGCCGCGGGCCAGCGCGTTCTGGGTGGTGTAGCGCACGAGGCCGCGCGGGTAGCCCATGCGGTCCATGATCTGATCGCAGGTGTCGACGCAGGCCGCGCAGCCGATGCACTCGTACTGCAGGCCGTTGCGGATGTCGATGCCGGTGGGGCATACCTCCACGCACAGGCCGCAGTCGATGCACGAGCCCAGGCCGATCGCCGCCGGATCGGCCTTGCGCGAGCGCGAGCCGCGCGGCTCGCCGCGGGCCTGGTCGTAGGTGATGATCATGGTGTCGCGGTCGAACATCGCGCTCTGGAAGCGCGCGTAGGGGCACATGTACTTGCACACCTGCTCGCGCATCCAGCCGGCGTTGCCGTAGGTGGCAAAGCCGTAGAAGAGCACCCAGAAGGCCTCCCAGGGCCCGAGCGCCAGCGCGCCCACCTCGCCGAGCAGCGTGCGGATCGGCGTGAAGTAGCCCACGAAGCTGATGCCGGTCCACAGCGCCACCGCCAGCCACAGCGCGTGCTTGAGGGTCTTGCGGCCCAGCCAGCGCGCATCGCGCGCGCCCTGATCCAGGCGCATGCGGGCATGCCGGTCGCCTTCCACCCGGCGCTCGATCCACAGGAAGATCTCGGTGTAGACGGTCTGCGGACAGGCGTATCCGCACCACAGCCGCCCGGCCACCGCGGTGAACAGGAACAGCGCCAGCGCCGAGATGACCAGCAGGCCCGTGAGATAGATGAAGTCCTGCGGGTAGAGCACCACGCCGAAGAGATAGAAGCGGCGCGAGAGCAGGTCGAAGAGCACCGCCGGCCGGTCGTTCCAGGTGAGCCAGGGCAGGCCGTAGAACACCAGCTGCGTGATCCACACCATCGCCCACCGCCAGCGCGCGAACAGCCCGCTGACCGCGCGCGGGTAGATCTTGCGCCGGACCTCGAAGAGGTCATCGCGCTCGGGCGGCGCCGCCACCACGGGCGGGATGCGGGCATTCATGACGGGCAGACCGGGGCCGGCGCGATCAGGGGCGTGCACGCGCTGGCCACCACGCGGCTCAGGGCCGGGCCGGCGCGCTGCCGGCGGCGCCCGTGCCGTGCGACAGGCTCCAGACATAGGCGGCCAGCACCTGCACCTTGCCCGGGCCGAGCAGCTCGCCGAAGGCCGGCATGCGGTTGCTGCGTCCCTTGGTGATGGTCTCGGTGACCGAGGCGAGCGAGCCGCCGTACAGCCAGACAGTGTCGGTGAGATTGGGCGCGCCCAGCGCGGGGTTGCCCTTGCCGTCGGCGCCGTGACAGCCGGCGCAGGCGGCGAACTTCGGCTTGCCCAGTTCGGCCTTGACCGCGTCGTGGGCGCCGCCCGAGAGCGAGAGCACGTAGTTGGCCAGGTTCTCGACCTCGGCCGCGCTGCCCACCGCCGCGGCCATCGGCGGCATCACGCCCTGGCGTCCCTCGCCGATGGTCCGTACCAGCGCCGGGCCCTCGCCCCCGTGCAGCCAGTCGCCGTCGGTGAGGTTGGGGAAGCCCTTGCTGCCGCGGCCGTCGGAGCCGTGGCACTGCACGCAGTAGGTGAGGTACATGCGCTCGCCCATGGCACGGGCCTGCGGATCGGCGGCCACCTGCGCCACCTCCTGCGTCAGGTAGCGCTCGAACAGCGGCCTGGTCGTCTCGTCCATGCGGGCCACCTCGGCCTGGTACTGCTCGGCCTGGGTCCAGCCCAGCGAGCCGCGCATCGCGCCCAGGCCGGGGTAGAGCGCGAGGTAGACCAGCGCGAACGCGATGGTGAGATAGAACAGCCACGCCCACCACCGCGGCAGCGGATTGTTGAGCTCCTGCAGATCGCCATCCCAGCTGTGGCCGGTGGTGCCCACCGCGTCACGCGGCGGCGGCCGGCGCGAGAGCGTGATGGTGATCCACAGGCACAGCGCGAGGCCGACCAGGGTGCTGACGATGATGAAGGCGCTCCAGCCGGCGCCGGTGAAATCTGCCATGAGAGGGCCTCCGTTCAGGAACGCCGCGCGATGTCGTCGTCGGCAAAGGGCAGGCGGGCGGCTTCGGCGAAGCGCGCCTGGCGCGAGCGGCCCCAGGCCCACCAGACGATGCCGATGAAGGCCAGCAGCGAGAGCACGGTGATCACCGCGCGCAGCAGGTTGATGTCCATGTCGGCTCTCCTAGCGCGCGGTCTTCAGCGCGGTGCCCAGCACCTGCAGGTAGGCGATCAGCGCATCCATCTCGGTGCGCCCCCGAACCGCCTCGGGCGCGGCGGCGATCTCGGCGTCGCTGTACGGATGGCCCAGCGTGCGCAGCGCGCGCATCTTGGCGGCCACCCCGTCGGCATCGGCCGCGCTGGTGGCCAGCCAGGGATAGCCCGGCATGTTCGACTCCGGCACGACATCGCGCGGGTTGATCAGGTGGATGCGATGCCACTCGTCGGTGTACCGGCCGCCGACGCGGGCCAGGTCGGGTCCGGTGCGCTTGCTGCCCCACTGGAAGGGGCGGTCGTAGACGAACTCGCCCGCCACCGAGTAGTGGCCGTAGCGCTCGGTCTCGGCGCGGAACGGCCGGATCATCTGCGAATGGCAGTTGTAGCAGCCCTCGCGCACGTAGATGTCGCGGCCGGTGAGCGCCAGCGCGCTGTAGGGCTTGAGCCCGGCCACCGGCTCGGTGGTGGACTTCTGGAAGAACAGCGGGATGATCTCGACGCTGCCGCCGACGCTGACCAGCAGCACGATCAGCAGCATCATCAGGCCGATGTTGCGTTCGATGCGGGCGTGGGAAAAGGCCATCGGAAAGTCTCCTCGCCGCTCAGGCGTGGGCCAGGACAGCCGGCACGCGCGCGTCCTCGGGTCGGCCCGCGCGCACGGTCTGCAGGCAGTTCCAGAACATGATCAGCATCCCGGCGAGATAGAGCGCGCCGCCGAGCAGCCGGATCACGTAGTACGGGAAGGTGGCCTTCACCGACTCCACGAAGGCGTAGGTGAGCGTGCCGTCGGGGTTGACCGCGCGCCACATCAGGCCCTGCATGACGCCGGCGATCCACATCGCGGCGATGTAGAGCACGATGCCGATGGTGGCCACCCAGAAGTGCAGCTCGATCAGGCGGCGGCTGTACATCTGCTCGCGGCCATACAGGCGCGGCAGCAGGTAGTAGATCGAGCCCATCGACACCAGGCCTACCCAGCCCAGCGCGCCGGAGTGCACATGGCCCACCGTCCAGTCGGTGAAGTGCGACAGCGCGTTGACGGTCTTGATCGACATCATCGGCCCCTCGAAGGTCGACATGCCGTAGAACGACAGCG
>JBIKWU010000209.1:0-6964 GCA_044356115.1 Burkholderiaceae bacterium | reverse complement strand
CTTTCGGATGTAAGGCCCGGCTTCGCCGGGCTCGCCGGCCCGCCCCCGTTCGAGCACCATTCTCTCCTTGAAGACCTCGCTCCAGCTCAAGCTCAGCCAGCACCTCGCGCTGACGCCCCAGCTGCAGCAGTCGATCCGGCTGCTGCAGCTGTCCACGCTCGAACTCAACCAGGAGCTCGACCAGATCCTGGCCGACAACCCCCTGCTCGAGCGCCTGGACGATCCGCTGGTGGGCGCTGTCCGGCTCGACGCGGGCGGCAGCCTCGCGGCGGCAAGGGGCGCGGGCGAGGAAGGCGGCAGCCAGACCGAGCCCGGCGCCGACGGCGAGCGCCGCGACGCGGCTGGCGGCGAGGCCGATCGGGGTGGCGCCGAGGGCGCCGATCCTGGCGGCTTCGACGACGCCGAGCGCGGCGGCGACTGGTCGGGCAGCGGCGGCGGCGCCGGCGACGACGAGAACGACGACCGGGCCATGCCGCAGCTCGCCGCCACCGGCCGCACCCTGCGTGACCACCTCGCCGGCCAGCTCGCCGCCACCCAGTGCAGCCGGCTCGACCGGGCGCTGGTGGAGCTGCTGATCGACAACCTCACCGACGACGGCCTGCTCGACGGCAGCCTCGAGGAGATCGCGGCGCTGCTGCCGCCCGAGCTCGACATCGACCCCGACCAGCTGCACGCGGCACTCACCCTGCTGCAGAGCTTCGACCCGGCCGGGGTCGGTGCGCGCGATCTCGCCGAAAGCCTTCGCCTGCAGCTCGCGGCCCTGCGCGCCGAACAGCCGCACCGGGCCTGCCCCGAGGCCTTCGCGCTCGCCCGAACCCTGATCGAACACCACCTCGCGCTGCTGGCGGCCAAGGACTTCGCCCGCATCAAGCGGCTGCTGCACTGTGATGACGCGGCCCTGCGCGAGGCCCAGGCCCTGATCCGCAGCCTCAACCCGCGGCCCGGCGCGGCCTTCTCGATCGACGAGCCCACCTACGTGATCCCCGACGTGGTGGTGCGCCGCACCCGTGCCGGCTGGACCGCCCAGCTCAACCCCGACGTGCTGCCCAAGCTGCGCATCAACGACATGTACGCGCAGATCCTGCGCCGCAACCGCGGCGCCGGCGCCGGCGGCCTGGGCGCCCAGCTCCAGGAGGCGCGCTGGCTGATCAAGAACGTGCAGCAGCGCTTCGAGACCATCCTGCGGGTGTCGCAGGCGATCGTCGAGCGCCAGAAGGCCTTCTTCTCGCACGGCGAGGTGGCGATGCGCCCGCTGGTGCTGCGCGAGATCGCCGAGGAGCTCGGCCTGCACGAGTCCACCGTCTCGCGGGTCACCACCCAGAAGTTCATGCTCACGCCCTCGGGCACGGTCGAGCTGAAGTACTTCTTCGGCAGCCACGTGGCCACCGAGGCCGGGGGCGCGGCCTCGAGCACCGCCATCCGCGCGCTCATCCGCCAGCTGGTGGCGGGCGAGGATCCGCAGCAGCCCCTTTCCGACAGCCGGTTGGCCGAAATGCTCGGCGAGCAGGGTATCGTGGTGGCAAGACGCACGGTGGCCAAGTACCGCGAGTCCCTGCAGATCGCGCCGGTGGCCCAGCGCAAGGTGCTCTGAGCGGCAGCCCGCTCGCGGCGCCTCGCCGCGGCGGTCCGCCCTGCGTCCCACTGGTTGTCAACCCGGCCCGTGCATCGTCGGGCCACCTCTGGAGGCGCCATGAACCTGTCGATCAGCGGTCACCACCTCGAAGTCACCCCCGCCATCCGCGACTACCTGCTCCTGAAGCTCGAACGCATCACCCGCCACTTCGACCGGGTGATCGACGTGAAGGTGTTCCTCAGCGTGGACAAGCTGGCCCAGAAGGCCGAGGTGAACATCCATGTCCCGGGCCGCGAGATCTTCGCCGAGTCGACCGACGCCGATCTCTACGCGGCGATCGACAGTCTGGCCGACAAGCTCGACCGGCAGATCCTCAAGCACAAGGACAAGACCACCGGCCACGGCCACGAGGCCATGAAGCACGCCCCGGTCGCCTGAGTTTCCTGCATTGCGAAACCCCAGCCCGGCTTGCCGGGCTTTTTCTTGTGCGCCGCGCAAAAAAGTGCGCCCAAGCGACGACGCCCTCCCTATAATCAGCCGCTCCATCACCGAATTCCGGGGTGTCCTGACGGCCAGCGGGCCGCCATCCCCGGTTGCCGCGTCCGATGAGCCGACTCGCCCGCCTGCTGCCGCCCACCAATGTCGTGACCAACCTGTCGGTCACCAGCAAGAAGCGTCTGTTCGAGCAGGCCGGACTGCTGTTCGAGAACAATCAGGCCATCGAGCGCGGCAAAGTGTTCGACTCCCTGTTCGCGCGCGAGCGTCTGGGCTCCACCGGCCTGGGCGAAGGCGTGGCGATCCCGCACGGCCGGATCAAGGGCCTGAAGGAGGCGGTCGCGGCGGTGGTGCGCCTGGCCGAGCCGATTCCCTTCGATGCGCCCGACGGCCAGCCGGTACGGCTGCTCGTCTTCCTGCTGGTGCCCGAGCACGCCACCGAGGAGCACCTCGAACTGCTCTCCGAGCTCGCCGAGCTGCTGTCCGATCGGTCGGTGCGCGACACCCTGGTGGCCTGCGACGACCCGGCCCAGGTGCACCGCACCCTGGCCGCCTGGGCGCCCTACCGGCCCGCGGCCTGAGCGCGCCACCATGACCGTCACGGTCCGGCAGATGTTCGAGGCCAACCGTGAGGCCCTGCAGTTGCGCTGGGTCACCGGCGAGGCCGGCGGCAGCCGCGACATCGCGCCCACCCGCGCCGCACCGGCCGACCTGCTCGGCTACCTCAACCTGATCCACCCCTCGCGCATGCATGTCTTCGGCCAGGCCGAGACCGCGTACTACCTCCACCTCGACGAGTCCCGGCGCCGGGCGATCCTCGACGACGTGGTCAGCGGCAACCCGCCAGCGGTGATCGTGAGCGAGGGCATCGAGCCCGACCCCGGACTGGTCAGCCGCTGCCGCGCCGCGCAGCTCCCGCTGCTGTCCTCGGAGCTGCCGGGCGCGCGCATCATCGACACCCTGCGCAGCTGGCTGGGCAAGGCCACCGGTGACAGCACCTCGATGCACGGCGTGTTCATGGACGTGCTCGGCCTGGGCGTGCTGATCTCCGGCGAATCGGGTCTGGGCAAGAGCGAGCTCGCGCTCGAGCTCATCAGCCGCGGTCACGGCCTGATTGCCGACGACGTGGTCGACTTCAAGCGCATCGCGCACAACGCCGTGGAGGGCAGCTGCCCGCCCCTGCTGCGCAACATGCTCGAGGTGCGCGGCCTGGGCCTGCTCGACATCCGCACCATCTTCGGCGAGACCTCCATCCGCCGCAAGATGCGGCTCAAGCTGATCGTGCACCTCGTCCGGCGCAGCACCATGGAGAACGAGTACGAACGCCTGCCCCTCGAGGCGCTCACCCAGGACATCCTCGGCCTGGCGGTACGCAAGGTGGTCATTCCGGTGGCGGCCGGCCGCAACATGGCGGTGCTCACCGAGGCCGCCGTGCGCAGCACGGTGCTCTCGCTGCGCGGCATCGACACCACCCGCGAGTTCGTCGAGCGCCAGCACCAGATGATCGAGCAGGGCGGCCAGCCCTGAACCCCGCGATGCGCGTCGTCCTGATCACCGGCATCTCCGGTTCCGGCAAGTCGATCGCGCTCAACGTGCTCGAGGACGACGGCTTCTTCTGCGTCGACAACCTGCCGGTGCGCTTCCTGCAGGAGGTGATCGCCTCGCTTGCCGGCGCCGGCCACGAGCGGGTGGCGGTGGCGATCGACGCCCGCAGCGGCGAGTCGGTGAGCGAGCTGCGCGCCAACGTGCCCCGCTTGGCCAGCCTCGGCCATGACGTCAAGACCCTGTTCCTGAACGCCAGCACGGCCACGCTGGTGCAGCGTTACGCCGAGACCCGCCGGCGGCATCCCATGACCATGCAGGCCGCCGAACCGGCCGAGCGCGGCACCCTGGTGGAGGCCATCGAGCGCGAGCGCGACGTGATGGCGGTGCTCGAGGATCTCGGCCTGGCCGTCGACACCACCGACCTGCACCCCAACGTGCTGCGCCAGTGGGTGCGCGAGGCCGTCGGCGCGGGGCGCGCGCCGCTCACGCTGCTGTTCGAGTCCTTCGCCTACAAGCAGGGGGTGCCCCTGGACGCCGATATCGCCTTCGACGCGCGCTGCCTGCCCAACCCCTATTACGACACCGAGCTGCGCCCGCTCACCGGGCTCGATGCGCCGGTGGACGCCTACCTGCGCGAGATCCCCTCGGTGCTGCGCTTCGTCGAACACATCGAGGGCTTCCTGCGCACCTGGCTGCCCTTCTACATCCAGGAGCACCGCAGCTACCTCACGGTGGCGGTGGGCTGCACCGGCGGCCAGCACCGCTCGGTGTGGTGCGTCCAGGAGCTCGCCCGCCGCTTCCAGCGCACCGAGCATGTGCTCGTGCGCCACCGATCGCTGGCCCAGCGCCGGCTGCTGGCATGAGCGCGGCAGCCGGCGCCGGCCTGATCGCCGAGCTGCCCCTGTTTCCGCTGGGCAGCGTGCTGTTCCCGGAGGGCGTGCTGCCGCTGCGCGTCTTCGAGGCCCGCTACATGGACATGGCCAAGGCCTGCCTCAAGGACGGGAGCCCCTTCGGCGTGTGCCTGATCACCCGCGGCGGCGAGGTCGGCGAGCCCGCCGAGCACGAGGCCATCGGCTGCCTGGCGCAGATCCGCGAATGGGATATGGCGCAGCTCGGCGTGCTGGGCATCCGCTGCGTCGGCGGCCAGCGCTTCGAGGTGCTCGAGCGTCGCCTGCAGGGCGACGGTCTGGCACGCGCCCGGGTGCGGCTGATCGAGCCTGACCCGGCCGCGCCGGTGCCGGCGGAGTTCGCGGTGCTGCCCGAACTGGTACGCCGCATCGTCGATGACCTCGTGGCCCGCGAAACCGATCCGATGCGCCAGATGGTGGCCGAGCCCCTGCGTTACGACGACGCGGGCTGGGTGGCCAACCGGCTGTGCGAATTCCTGCCGATCCCGCCGGGCACGCGCCATCGGCTCATGGTCCTGCCCGACCCGCTGATGCGGCTGTCGCTGGTGCACCAGTTCCTGGCCCAGCGTCAGGTGATCTGAGCCCCCAGCGCAGCAAGCAGCCGGCGGGCCGGCACCGGCAGCGCCGCATCGGCGCAGGCGCTCAGCGGCCACCACCGGCAGTCTGCGGGCGGGTCCGGCACGGCGGCAGCGGCAGCAGCCGCTTCCCCCGCGGCCGCCCTCCCCCTTGCAGGCCGCGCGTCGCTCCCGATCGCCGGCAGGTCCACCCGCCAGGGCGCGATCACCAGGCGGAAATGGGTCAGCGCGTGCTCGAAGACCGGCAGCGCCCGAGCCGCGGCAACCTGGGTCGCTGCCGCGCCGGCCTCGGGGGTCGGCGCGCCGCTCAGCAGCGCGATGGCCGCCGCCCGGGCCTCGGCGGGCGAGGCCGGCACCTGCGGGCACGCCGGCGGGCACCACAGCCCGCCCCAGATGCCCTGCTCGGGGCGGCGCTGCAGCAGCACGCTGTCACCGCGCACGATCAGCAGCAGCGGCAGCTCGCGCCTGGGCACCGCCCGGCGCGCGCGCGGGCGCGGCCAGGCGGTGGGCTGGCCGCCGGCCAGCGCCTGACAGTCGTCGGCCAGCGGGCAGCGATCGCAGGCCGGCCGGCTGCGGGTGCAGACCGTGGCGCCAAGGTCCATGAGGCCCTGGGTGTAGGCAGGCAGCGCGCTGGCCGGCAGACGGGCCTGCGCGAGCGCCCAGAGCCGCGCGAGCACCGGGCCCGAGGCGGGATCACCCTCGATCGCGCCATGGCGCAGGAACACCCGCTTGACGTTGCCATCGAGGATGGCGGCACGGGCGCCCACCGAGAAGACCGCGATCGCGGCCGCCGTGGATCGGCCGATGCCGGGCAGGGTCTCGAGGAGCGCCGGATCGGTGGGCATCACGCCGCCGAAGCGGGTCATGATCTCGAGCGCGGCCCGATGCAGGTGCCGGGCGCGGCGGTAGTAGCCCAGCCCGCTCCACAGGGCAAGCACCTGCTCGGAGGGCGCCGCGGCCAGGCTGGCCACGTCGGGGAAGGCGGCCAGGAATCGCTGGTAGTAGGGGATCACCGTGGCCACCTGGGTCTGCTGCAGCATGACCTCGGACAGCCAGATGCGGTAGGGGTCGCGACTGGCCTGCCAGGGCAGGTCGTGGCGGCCGTGCGCGCGCTGCCATGCGATCACCCGGCGGGCGAAGTCGCTCACGGCGCGGCGCGCCTCAGCGCTGGCAGGTGGGGCACCAGTAGGTGGCCCGCTGCTGGTGGTGCGCCACGCGGATGGGCGTGGCGCACTGACGGCAGGGCTCGCCCTGGCGGCCATAGACCAGGCACTCGAGCTGGAAGTAGCCGCTCTGGCCATCGGCGCCGGTGAAGTCTCGCAGGGTGCTGCCGCCGCGCTCGATGGCCAGGGCCAGGGTGGCGCGGATGGCCTGCGCCAGCCGCTCGCAGCGCGCGGCCGACAGGCGCGCGGCCCGGGTGGTGGGCCGGATGCCGGCCCGGAACAGGCTCTCGGAGGCGTAGATGTTGCCCACCCCGACCACCACCTGTCCGGCGAGCAGCAGCTGCTTGATGGCCACGCGGCGTCCGCGACAGCCCCGGTGCAGGAGCGCGCCATCGAAGCCGCCCTCCAGCGGCTCCACGCCCAGGCGGGCGAGCAGCGGGTGCGCGGCGATCGGCCCCTGCGCCGCGTCGTGCCAGAGCAGCGCGCCGAAACGGCGCGGATCGTGCAGGCGCAGCCAGCCGTGCCCGAAACCGAGGTCGACATGGTCATGGCGCTGCGGCGGTTCCCAGTGCTCGAGGAAGCGCAGGCTGCCCGACATGCCCAGGTGCAGGATCAGCACGCCATGGCCGAAGTGCAGCAGCAGGTACTTGCCGCGCCGGTCGATGCGCTCGACCTGCCGCCCGGCCAGCAGGCCGGACAGGTCCG
>JBIKWU010000207.1:0-7038 GCA_044356115.1 Burkholderiaceae bacterium | reverse complement strand
CCGAGCAGGCGGCGTCTCGTGGCGCGCGCGCCCTTGGTTCGATGAGGGGCCCGGGCGGGTCGGGTCGGGGGGAGTACGGACATGGCGGCCTTCCTGAAGCGTTGCAGGGACACCGGGCCGCGGCAGCGGCGCGACGGCCTCGCCACGCTAGCGCAGGCCGACCCTGTTCAGGTCGCGGAGGCTTTCGGGCGGGACGCGCGGTCGCGCTTATCGGAATGCCACGCGGTTCACTTGCCGGCGCCCCCGGCGAAGTCGCGCAGGACCTGCACGGCCTGCGGCCCGAGCAGCGGGCCTTCGACCGTGACGACGGGCCGCGCCGCGGCCAGCACCGTGGCGCTGTCGATCGGCAGCATCGGTTCGCCCAGGGCAGCGACGATGTCCTGGCTGGAGGCGGCGTAGACCACCCGCCGCACCCGCGCCCAGAACAGCGCGCCGCTGCACATGGCGCAGGGCTCGCCGCTGGCATAGACCGTGGCGCCATGCAGGCTGGCCGGGCCGAGCCGACGGGCCGCCTCGCGCACCAGCACCATCTCGGCATGCCCGGTGCAGTCAGCCGCGGTGTTCTGGTTGTTGCGCGCCACCAGCAGGCCCTTGCCCTCGGGCGAGACCAGCACGGCGCCGAAGGGCATGTCGCCGGCCTGCGCGGCGATGGCCGATGCCTCGATGGCGGTCTGCATGAAGCGGGCGTCGTCGTCGGTGAACATGGCGCTGCCTTCAGATCTGGTCGATCGCGGTGGTGGTGAGCGCCGGCCGATCGGGGGCGTCCTCGATGGCGAAGCGGTCTCGCGTGGTGGTGTAGAAGCTCGCGCCGAAGCGGCCCACCGGGTGGTACTCGCGCAGGTTCACCCGCCAGGCCTGGGTGTCGATCAGCCCGTCGCGCGCGGCCAGCCAGCGCACACGGCCGATGAACACATAGCGCGAGGGGGTCTCGAGCGTTTCGTGCAGCACGCACTCGAAGGCTACCGGCGCCTCCAGGATGCGCGGCGGCGCCACGCAGTGGGAGGCGACCGGCGTGAGCCCGACCCTGGCGAGCTCGCTCACGTCGGCCGGCAGCGATTCGCCGCAGGCGTGCATGCGGGCGGCCATCGGCTCGTCGGACATGTGGACCACGAACTCGCCGCTGGCCAGGATGTTGGCTGCGGTGTCCTTGAGCCGGCCGTCGGTGAGGCGGTTGATGCTGATCATCACGATGGGCGGGTCCTCGCCCATCATGTTGAACATCGAGAACGGGGCGGCGTTGGCCACCCCGTTGACGCCCAGCGTGGTGACCAGCGCGATCGGCCTCGGCACGATCAGGCTCGCCATCAGCTTGTAGCGCTGATGGCTGGTGATCTGTTCGAAGTCGACCTCGGTCATGGTGCGTTCCTCAGCCGGGCTGCTTGCCCGTGATGCCCTCGACATACCACTTCATCTGCCAGAGCTCGTCCTCGGTGATCACCTTGCCTGCCGCCAGGCGCACCTTGCCCTCGGTGTCCTTGATGGGGCCGGTGAACACATGGAACTTGCCCGACAGGATATCGGCCTTGACCTTGTCGAAGGCGGCCACCGCGGCGCTCGAGTTCTCCTTGTTGGGCTTGACCACCTGCACGATGCCTTCCTTCATGCCCCACTTGGTGTCCTCGGACTTCCACTTGCCCTCGAGCATCTGGCGCACCTTGTGCACGTAGTACACGCCCCAGTTCAGCGTGTTGCCCGAGAGGTGGGCGCGCGGGCCGAAGCGGGTCATGTCGGAGTCCTGGCCGAAGGCCCACACGCCCTTGGATTCGGCGAGCTGCACCACGGCGGTGGAGTCGGTGTTCTGGTAGAGCATGTCGGCGCCCTGGTTGATCAGGGTGAGCGCGGCCTCGTGCTCCTTGGGCGGGTCGTACCAGGTGTTGACCCAGACCACCTTGGCGGTGACCTTGGGATTGACGCTGCGCGCGCCGAGCACGAAGGCATCGAGGTTGCGGATCACCTCGGGAATGGGGAAGGGCGCCACGTAGCCGAGCACATTGGACTTGGTCTTCAGGCCGCCGAGCACGCCCAGCAGGTAGGCGCCCTCGTAGAAGCGGGTCTGGTAGATGCCCACGTTGGGGGCGGTCTTGTAGCCCGAGCAGTGCTCGAAGACCACCTTGGGATGGTCGGCCGCCACCTTGATGGTGGGGTTCATGAAGCCGAAGGACGTGGTGAAGATCATCTCGCAGCCGGTGGCGATCAGATCGCGGATCACGCGCTCGGCGTCGGATGACTCGGGCACCTTCTCGACGTACGCGGTCTCGACCCGGTTGCCGAATTCCTTCTCGACCATCTTGCGGCCGAGGTCATGCTGGTAGGTCCAGCCGGCATCGGCGATCGGGCCGGGATAGACGAAGCCGACCTTGAGCTTGCCGGTGCGATTGGCGTGTGCGCTGCGGGGCAGAAGAGCGTGTGCGGCGGTGGCCAGACCGGTGGCCATGACGTGGCGACGATTCATGGGATGTCCTGTGTGTGCGCCAGAACGCCTCTGGCAGATTGTATACACGCACAAACCATGCCATGAAAGAGGATTTTATTACCTATAAAAATCAAATACTTGCGACTTTTATGGTTTGTACACAATGCGCCATCTCGGTGCGCGCCGCCCCGGAACGGGGCGCTCGGGTCTGGCTCAGGGCGGCAACCTCAGGCGGGCCAGCAGACCGCCGAGATGCGCGTCCATGAGGCGTTGCGCGCCGTCGGCATCGCGCAGCGCGAGAAGATCGACCAGCTGTTCGTGTTCCTCGTGCTCGCAGTGCGCGTTGCCGGGCGGCTCGTAGAGGGCCACGATCAGCGTGCAGCGGGTGAGCAGTTCGGTGAGCAGGCGCAGCAGCACGCTGTTGCCCGCCATCTGCGCCAGCGCGAGGTGAAAGCCGCCGGCCAGATGCGCCCAGCGGGGCTGGTCCTGGTGATGCAGCGCCGCATGCTCCGCCCGCAGCCGCTGGCGCAGGCGTTCAAGGTCTGTGTGGCCGATCTCCCGCGCCAGTCGGCCGATGACGGCTGCCTCGACCGCTCGGCGCGCCTCGAACACCTCGAGGGCCTCGCGGGGCGAGGGCGCGGCCACGGCGGCGCCCTTGTTGGGGACGATGTCGACCACCCGCAGCTCGGCCAGACGGCGAAGGGCCTGGCGCACCACGGTGCGGCTCACCCCGAACTGGGCACACAGCTGCACCTCGGCCAGCCGCTCACCCGGCCTGAGCCGGCCGGCAAGCATGTCGTCGAACAGCGCGTCGTAGACGATCTGGTCCAGCGACGCGCGCTCGGCAGCATGGGAAGCGACGGGCATCGCCGGAGGCTACACCGTCGCAGCCGGTTCAGTCGTCGAACCCGACAAAGACCGCCGCCTCGTCCACCGACTTGCGCTGCGAGATCACCGCGTTGGCCGGGAAACTGTCGTCGGGCCAGCCCATGGCCACGCAGGTCTGGATGACCTGATCATCCGGGATGCCCGCCTCGGCGCGCACCACCGGCGACTGCATGATGCCCTGGCTGTTGATCACGCAGCCCAGGCCCCGCGACCAGGCCGCGTTGACCAGGCAGTTGACCACGCCCCCGCAGTCGAAGGGCGCGATGTCGCTGCCGTGGATGGAGCGGTCATAGGTGATCACGATGGACACCGGCGCGTCGAACTGCCGGAACCCGCGCAGCACCCAGTCCTGGCGCTTCTCCTTGTTGTCGCGTTCGATGCCCATCGCGGCGAACAGCTGCTTGGCGATGCCGATCTGGCGTTCGCGGTGCACGCCCTGATAGCCGGGGCCCATGCGGAATTCGCGCGAGTCGGGCACGCCGGCGAGGTTGCGCTCGACATTGCCCTGGCGGATGCGGTCGAGCACTGCGCCGCCCACCACGTAGAAGTTCCAGGGCTGGGTGTTGAGCGAGGTGGGTGCGCGCATGGCGAGCTCGAGGATCTCGCGGATCAGCGCGCGCGGCACCGGCTTCTTCAGGTAGCCCCGGATGCTGCGGCGCTGGCGGATCACGTCATCGAAGTTCATGGTCATCTCCTCATTCCGGGCTGTGGCCGGCCTTGCGCATCATCTCGCCGAAGGACTGCACCAGCGCTGTCTGGCGCGCGGCGAATTCGGCCGGGCCGGCGGTGAGGACATCCAGGCCGGTGTTGTAGAGCTTCTGCTTCAGATCGGCGGACTCGGTGCAGGCCTTGAGCTCCTGGCTCCAGGCCTCGACCAGCCCCGGCGCCATGCCCGGCGGTCCGTAGAATCCGTAGAAGCCTTCGTAGCCCAGTGAGGGATGGCCGAGTTCGCCCACCGTGGGCAGGTCGGGCGCAAAGGGCAGCCGCCGCGATGCGCTGAGGGCGATGATCTTCACCTTGCCGCCCTGATGATGGGTGAGGAAATCGGTGAGGCCGCCGCAGCCGGCGGTGATGTGCCCCGCCATGAGATCGGACAGCAGCGGTGCCGCTCCCTTGTAGCCCACGGCTTCCAGGGGTGTGCCGATCGCCTTGCCCAGCAGCAGCGCGAAGAAGTGGGTGTTGCTGCCCAGCGCGGTGGTGCCAAAGTTGTGCTTGTCGGGGTTGCGTCTGAGCCAGGCGATGTACTCCGCCAGCGTGCTCACCCCGATCTTGGGCGAGACCACGAAGACCGTCGAGGTGAGTCCGGTGAGACCGATGGGCACCATGTCCTTCTCGAGCGAGAAGCCGGGCGTCTTGCGGGTGACCGTGAGGGCCACGGTGGTGGCTGCCGTGCCGTACATGATCACGCTGCCGTCGGTGGGGGCCTTCTTGAGCGCGTCGATCGCGATGACCCCGCTGGCGCCCGCGCGGTTCTCGACGATCACGTTCGCGCCTGTGCGCTCGCGCAGCTTGTCGGCGATGTAGCGGGCCATGACGTCGGTGCCGCCGCCGGCGGGAAAGCCCACGAGGATGCGGATCGTGCCGCCGGGGATCTTCTGGGCGAAGGCGGGGCGGCTGGCCAGGCCCGTCAGGGCCACGGCACCGGCGGACCTGAGGATGGCGCGCCGATCGGGTCGGGCTGACATGCTGGACATCTCCATGGAGGGGGGCGACGCCCGAACGGCGGGCGACCCGCGGCGGATCGCGGGCGGACCGACCTTAGGCGGGCGCGCCCGGGGGCGCAAGCCGGCCGCGGTTCGAAAGCGGCCCGGCGGTCCGCTTCCCGGCGCATGGGTCTGCGCGCCAGGCGATCCGCGCGCCTGCGGAAAGGGCGGCCGATGCCGGCCACGTATCATGCCCGCGACTCCAGCCACTTCCCGGCCGGCCTGCACCGGCCCGATCGCACCATGAGGCAAGATGCCTGGCGGCGTGAGCCCGACGCCTATCCGCTGCGCGGCGAGGTCCTGCCGCGCTACACCGATGTCGATGTCTGGCAGCACCTGAACAACGTGGCGCTGATCACCCTGCATGCCGAGGCGGTGCAGACTGCCCTGCGCAGCGTGTTCGACGAGCAGGCCTGGCGCGAGCGCTCGCCGGCGCTGGCCGTGAGCGCCGGCGCCACCGACTTCCTGGCCGAGGGCCAGTACCCCGGCGCGGTGCGCTGGGGGGCCCGGTTGCTCGCCGCCGAGGCGGGCGGACTGCGCGTGGCCAGCGCGCTCTTCCAGCAGGACCAGTGCATCGGTCTGCACGAGTCCCGGCTGAGCGGCTGGTCGGAGGGCCGCGACATCGGCCTGCCGGCGCCGGCCATCGCGGCGCTGGGCGCGGCGGGCGTGCCCCAGGCGCCCGCCATGGTCAGCGCCGAGCCGGCGGCCGCGTGGGCCGCGCCGGCCGGGGTCGAGGCATTCCCCTGGCAGACCACTTTCCCGCTGCGCTTTGCCGACAGCGACGCCCATCGGCTGGTGAGCGACACCTGCCTCGCGCGTGCCGCGGAACAGCTCCGGGTGGAGTTCCTCAACGATGTGTTCGACGGGCGGCGCGAGATGCTCGGCGGCATGCTGGTCGCCCATGTGAGCGTGCAGTGGCGGGAACGTACCGCGGCGCCCGGCCTCTGGCGGCTGGGCTGCGGCGTGGCTCGGGTGGGCGAACGCTCGCTCGCCGTGCGCGGCGCCATGTATGACGCCGACCGTTGCGTGGCCACCTGCGAGGCGGTGATGGTCGCGCTGCGGCGCGGCGGGCCGGCGGGGAACGCGCTCTCGGAGGCCGCCCGCGCGCGCCTGGCCGAGTTCAGCCTGGACAGCTAGCGGGCGCCTGCGGCCGCGGGGTCATCGGTGGCGCTGGCGCCAGCGGCGGGGTCGGCCGCGCCACGCAGGCGGATCCGCACCGAGCCCACGTCCACCCGCTGGCCGGCGCGCAGCTTGCAGCCGCGGCGCAGTTCCACGGCGCCGTCCACGCGGACCGCGCCGCCGGTGATCAGCGCCTTGCCTTCGCCGCCGCTGCCGGTCAGGCCGGCGGCCTTGAGCAGCGCATCGAGGGCGATGTGCTCGCCACGGATCTCGAAGTCGATCGCCTGAAGGGAGGGGGTGGGGGCGGGGCGTCTGCGCATGAGGGGTTTCCTGGGATCGGTGCGGGGATAGAATCGTCGGCTGTCCCGAGTCCTGCCGGAGCCCGCCTTGGAAATCTTCGATTACGACAACATCCTGCTCCTGCCGCGCAAGTGCCGCGTGGAGAGCCGCTCGGAGTGTGACACCACGATGGACTTCGGACCTCGCCGCTTCAATCTGCCCGTGGTGCCGGCCAACATGAAGACCGTCGTCGACGAGCCGATCTGCGAGTGGCTGGCGGACCACGGCTATTTCTACGTGATGCACCGCTTCGACTTCGACAGCGTCGCGTTCGTGCAGCGCATGCATGCCCAGGGCCGCTATGCCTCCATCTCGCTGGGCGTGAAACAGGCCGACCGTGACGTGGTCGAGCGGCTCGTGGCGCTGGGGCTGACCCCGGAGTACATCACCATCGACATCGCCCACGGCCATGCCGACAGCGTTCGGCTGATGATCGAACTGCTCAAGCATCGTCTGCCGGGTTCCTTCGTGATCGCCGGCAACGTGGCCACGCCCGAGGCGGTGATCGACCTCGAGAACTGGGGCGCGGATGCCACCAAGGTCGGGATCGGGCCCGGCAAGGTCTGCATCACCAAG
>JBIKWU010000206.1:0-7085 GCA_044356115.1 Burkholderiaceae bacterium | reverse complement strand
TGATCGCCCGGGTGGCGCTGCCGGGCCTGTCCCTCGAGACCCCGGTGTCGAGGGTCGCCTCCTCGCCGGTGCGCTGCGTCGATCATCAGGACAGCGTGGCGAGCGCCATGCTGGTGATGGCCGAGCAGACCATCCGTCATCTGCCGGTGCTGCGCGAGGGTGTACTTGTCGGCATCGTCAGCGAACGCGATCTCTTCGTCCTGCAGCGGCGCGGCCTTCGGCAGATCGGCGATGCCATCCGGCACGCGGGCGAGGCGGGAGTGCTGCGGCAGGCCGCGCAGGATATCCGCGACTGGAGCCTCGCCCTGGTGGCCCAGGGCATCGCACCGGCCTTCGTCACCCGTCTCGTCAGTCGGCTCAATGACCAGTTGACCGCTCGGCTTCTTGCCCTGACCGCCGCCGCCCACGGGGTGGCCCTGGACACCATCTGCTGGCTGGCGCTGGGCAGCGAGGGGCGCCAGGAGCAGACCGTTGCCTCCGATCAGGACAATGCCTTGCTGGTCGGATCCGATTGCACCACGCCACTGCCCGCGTTGCTCGCCTTCGCGCGGGCGGTCAACCATGGCCTGGCCGACTGCGGCTTTCCCCTGTGCCGGGGAGAGATCATGGCCGGCAACCCGACGTGGTGCCTGAGCGAGGCGCAATGGGAGCAGCGCTTCGAGCGCTGGATCGCCCGTGGCGATCCGCCCGCGCTGCTGAACGCCGCGATCTTCTTCGATCTGCGTCCGATGGCTGGCAACCTCGCCCTGGGGGAGCGTCTGGGCGAGTCGGTCCGGGCTCAGGCCCGCGCGAACCCGCGCTTCCTGAAGCAGATGGCCGACAACGCCCTGAGCGCCCGACCGCCCAGCGGCTGGACGGGGGGGCTGCTGGATACCTGGCGCCCGGGGGGCGAGCAGCGCATCGATCTCAAGCTGCAGGCCACGGTGCCCTTCGTCGACGCCGCAAGGGTGCTCGCGCTGGCGCATGGCATAGCCGCCACCGGCACCGCCGAGCGCCTGCAGGCGCTGCTGGCGCTCGGCGTGCTCGGTGCGGACGAGGTCAACGCCTGGGTGGATGCCTTCCAGTTCCTGCAGGGGCTGCGCCTGAGGACGCAGGCGCAGGCGCGGCAGACCGGTGCGGGCCAGCCCAATCACCTCGACCCTGCCGGCCTCTCCGAACTGGAGCGGCGAATCCTCAAGGAGGCTTTCCGGCAGGCGCGCAAGCTGCAGCAGCGGCTGATGGTCGACTATCCGGGTTGATTGCCGGCGTCGGGCCATGATCGATTCGCCTCCCGAACCACCTTCCGAACCGGGTCATCGGCCCGGTCCGGCGTGGCGACGCATTTTCGCGGGGCTCTGGTCGCGCCGGTTGGCGCAGCCATCAACGACGCGGCGCTGGGTGGTCTGCGATGTCGAGACCAGTGGCCTGGATGCGGGGCGCGACGCGCTGCTGGCCATCGGGGCCGTGGCCGTGCGTGACGCCCGGCTTTCGCCCGGCGACAGCTTCGAGGCGCGTATCCGTCCGGAGCGGCTGGCCGATCGCGAGAACATCCTGATCCATCGGATCGGCGAGCAGGCCCAGCGCACGGGCCAGCCTGCCGGGCAGGCGCTGGCGGCGTTCGCTGCCTACGTCGGAGACGATCCGCTGGTGGCCTTTCACGCCGACTTCGATCGCGGCTTCCTGCGCCGCGCCTGTCGTGCCGCCGGGGTGGCCATGCCGCCGGGGCGTTGGCTCGATCTGGCCGAACTCGCACCGGCGTTGCTGGGCGGGCCAACCCAGGGTGGCCTGGATGACTGGCTGGCGCGGTGTCGCATCGGGGTGGAGGAACGCCATGACGCGATCAGCGACGCGCTGGCCACCGCCATGCTCTTCCAGATGCTGCTGGCAAAGGTGCCGGCTGCGCAGCGTCACCCGGCCGCGCTGGCACGCCGCTGCCGCGAGGCGCGCTGGCTCAGCCGGTCTGCTTGAGCAGCCGCTGCTTGTCGCGCTGCCACTCGCGTTCCTTCTCGGTGGCGCGCTTGTCGAACTGCTTCTTGCCCTTGGCCAGGCCCACGGCGAGCTTCACGCGGCCGCGCACGTAATGAAGGTCAAGGGGCACCAGCGTGTGGCCGGCGCGCTCCACCTTGCCGATGAGCTTGTCGATCTCGGCAGCGTTCATCAGCAGCTTGCGGGTGCGCGTGGGGTCGGGCTTCACATGCGTGGAGGCCGAGGTCAGCGGCGTGATGTGCGCCCCGATCAGGAACAGCTCGGCCTGACGAATGATCACGTAGGCCTCCTTGAGCTGGGCGCGGCCGGCGCGGATCGCCTTGACCTCCCAGCCCTCGAGCACCAGCCCGGCCTCGTAGCGTTCCTCGATGAAGTAGTCGTGGCGCGCTTTTCTGTTTTCGACGATGCTCATGTCCGCAAGGATACAATCCGTCGCGTCCGCCGCCGCGCTCCTCCTCACAGATGCCTTCGGTCCACAAGACGGTCCTGCTGCCCTACAGCGCCGAGCAGATGTACGCGCTGGTCCATGATGTCGAGAGTTACCCGGCCTTTCTGCCCTGGTGCTCGGCGGCCACGGTGCACGAGCGCGGTCTGAACCGCATGGTGGCCAGCCTGGGCATCCACTTCCACGGCATCCGCCAGTCGTTCAGCACCGTCAACGAGATGCACCCGCCGCATCGCATCGGCATGACCCTGCGCGACGGTCCCTTCTCCTCGCTGGACGGCCTTTGGCGCTTCCAGACCCTGCGCGCCGATGCCTGCAAGGTGGAGTTCCGGCTCGACTACACCTTCAAGAGCGGGCTGCTCGGCCAGACGCTGGTGCCCATCTTCGATCAGATCGCCCGGTCGTTCGTCGATGCCTTCGTGCGCCGCGCCGAGCAGGTCTACGCGGCGTCGGCATGACCGGGCCGGGGTCGGCCCAGCCTGCGAATCCGCTGATCCGGATCAGTCTCGCCTGGGCGTCGGGTACCGAGGCCCGTCTGCTCGATCTTGAGGTTCCGGCGGGCTGTCGGCTGGGTGAGGCGTTCTCGCGGGCGGTCGCCAGGGGCCTTCCTGCCGCCGTGGCGGGTGATCCGATGCTGACCGTGGCGGTATTTGGCCGTCTGCGCGGCCCGGATCACGTTCTGGCCGACGGTGATCGCATCGAATTGCTCGGGCCGCTGCAGGTCGATCCCAAGGTCGCGCGCGAGCGGCGGGTCGCGCACAAGCGTGCGCAGCAGGCGGGGGGGAGCCCGGCGGCGGGCGATGCGCGCCGGCGTCTCGGCGAGCGTGGCGCCCGTTCGCGGCTCAGCGATCCCGGCACTCGTCCTGGAGGGCCTGCACCAGTATCTGGCGACGGCGGTTGATCTCGTCCTCGTTCATGAAGGCACGCTCGCCATCGGCATCCACCCGCAGGATGCGTGCGCCAGAGTCCAGCACCCGGAGGTCGGCCTGGCGATCGGCACACGCCTGGCGCAATTCGGCGGTGCGGCGCGCCTGCTCGGCCTGCCTCTCCGACACCTTTCGCGCCTCCTCGGCGCGCTGGCGTGCCGCCTTGTCGCGCTCGGCGGGGCTCGGGCGCGCGCCCGCGGCGCTCGCCGGGTTGCCGGCTGCGGGCGCTGACGCGGGTGGTGCCGGCTCGGGCGGAATGAGCTGCTTGACCAGCGCGCGACCGGGGGGCGGTGGCTGGTCGGAGTAGACGGTGCGCCCGTTTTCGTCGACCCACTTGTACTGGGCGACCGCAGGGGTGGCGATCAGCGCGGCCAGGCTCAGCAGGCAGAGCGCTCGGGTGAGGGCGGGGGGGATGGTCACGCTGCCATTCTGGTGACGCCGGCCCGCCCGCCCGATGACGCGACGACGAACGGAGCGGCGCCGCCGGCAGGCGGCAAGGAGCCGGATGAGGCGCAGACGTCAACGGTATAATGACGTTTTGCGACGCGGGCAAGCCATGCGACTGACCAAGAAGGCGCTGACATTCGACGACGTCCTGCTCGTTCCCGCCTACTCCGACATCCTCCCCCGCGATACTTCCCTCAAGACCCGTCTTTCCCGGCGAATCGCGCTGAACATTCCGCTGCTGTCGGCAGCCATGGACACCGTCACCGAGGCGCCCCTGGCCATCGCCATGGCCCAGGAAGGCGGTATCGGCATCGTCCACAAGAATCTCCCGCCCGAGGCCCAGGCCGCCGAGGTGCTGCGGGTCAAGCGGTATGAATCGGGCGTGCTGTCCGACCCCATCACCATCAGCCCCGAGATGCGGGTGCGCGATGTCATTGCGCTCACCCGGCAGCACCGCATCTCGGGCCTGCCGGTGCTGTCTGGTGGCAAGGTGGTGGGCATCGTCACCAACCGCGACCTGCGCTTCGAGACCCGGCTCGAGGAGCCGGTGAGCACCATCATGACGCCACGCGAGCGGCTGATCACCGTGCCCGAAGGCGCCACGCTCGATGAGGCGCAGGCGCTCATGCACCAGCATCGCCTGGAGCGGGTGCTGGTGGTGAACGCGGCCTTCGAGTTGCGCGGCCTGGTCACGGTCAAGGACATCATGAAGGCCACCGAGCACCCCAACGCCGCCAAGGACGCCAGCGGCAAGCTGCGGGTGGGGGCTGCGGTGGGCGTGGGCGGTGACAGCGAAGAGCGGGTGGAGCGCCTGGTGCGCGCCGGGGTCGATGCCATCGTGGTCGACACCGCCCACGGTCACACCCGCGGTGTCATCGACCGGGTGCGCGAGATCAAGCGCCAGTATCCGGCCATCGATGTCATCGGCGGCAACATCGCCACCGCCGAGGCCGCCCGCGCGCTGGTCGAGGCCGGCGCCGATGCGGTCAAGGTCGGTATCGGGCCGGGCTCCATCTGCACCACCCGGATCGTGGCCGGCGTGGGCGTGCCCCAGATCTCGGCCATTGCCGATGTCTCTGGCGCGCTGGCGGGCACCGGCGTGCCCATGATTGCCGACGGTGGCATCCGCTACTCGGGGGACGTCGCCAAGGCGATCGCGGCCGGCGCCGATACCGTGATGATGGGCTCCATGTTCGCCGGCACCGAAGAAGCGCCGGGCGAGGTCGTGTTGCTGCACGGGCGCTCCTACAAGGCCTATCGGGGCATGGGTTCGCTCGGCGCCATGCAGGAGGGCGCGGCCGATCGCTACTTCCAGGACTCCTCCGCCAATGCCGACAAGCTGGTGCCCGAGGGCATCGAGGGCCGGGTGCCCTACAAGGGTTCGGTGGTGGCCATCGTGTACCAGCTCTGTGGCGGCCTGAGGGCCAGCATGGGCTACTGCGGCTGCCGCGACATCGAGGCCATGCGCACCCGCCCGTCCTTCGTCGAGATCACGTCGGCCGGCATGCGCGAGTCGCATGTGCACGATGTGCAGATCACGCAGGAAGCCCCCAACTACCACATCGACTGATCCGGCATGCACGACCGGATCCTCATCGCCGACTTCGGCTCGCAGGTCACGCAGCTCATCGCGCGCCGGGTGCGCGAGTGCGAGGTCTACTGCGAGATCCATCCCTTCGATGAACTCGAGCCGGTGCTTGCCGCCTGGCGTGCCGACGGTTCGCTCAAGGGCATCATCCTCTCGGGTGGCCCCAGCTCGGTCACCGACGCTGGCTCGCCGCGCGCGCCGCAGGCGGTGTTCGACGCCGGCGTGCCGCTGCTGGGCATCTGCTACGGCATGCAGACCATGGCCGCGCAACTGGGCGGCGAGGTGCAGGCCGGCAGCGTGCGCGAATTCGGCCATGCGCGGGTGCGCGCGCGGGGGCATACCCGCCTGCTCGAGGGCATCCAGGATCATGTCAACGCCGAAGGCCACGGCTTGCTCGACGTCTGGATGAGCCACGGCGACAAGGTGGTGCGCATGCCGGAGGGCTTCCGGCTGATGGCCTCCACCGAGAGCTGCCCCATCGCTGGCATGGCCGACGAGGCCCGCCAGTGGTACGGCATGCAGTGGCACAGCGAGGTCACCCATACCCGTCAGGGCAAGGCGATCCTGCGCCGCTTCGTGCGCGAGATCTGCGCCGCCCGCGGCGACTGGACCATGCCCGGCTTCATCGATGAAGCGCTCGCGCGCATTCGCGCCCAGGTGGGTGCCGATCAGGTCATCCTCGGGCTGTCGGGCGGGGTCGATTCCTCGGTGGCCGCGGCGCTCATCCATCGCGCCATCGGGTCCCAGCTCACCTGCGTGTTCGTCGATCACGGGCTGCTGCGGCTCAACGAGGCCGATCAGGTGATGCGCACCTTCGCCCAGCACCTGGGTGTCCGGGTGGTCCATGTGGACGCCTCCGAGGCCTTCATGGGCCGTCTGGCGGGCGTGTCCGACCCCGAGGCCAAACGCAAGATCATCGGCGCCGAATTCGTCGAGGTCTTCCAGCGCGAGTCCGACCGCCTCACCGACGCCCGCTGGCTGGCCCAGGGCACCATCTACCCGGATGTCATCGAATCCGCCGGCGCCAAGAAGAAGGCGCACACCATCAAGTCGCACCACAACGTGGGTGGCCTGCCGGCATCCATGCGCCTGAAGCTGCTCGAGCCGCTGCGCGAGCTCTTCAAGGACGAGGTGCGCGAGCTCGGCGTGGCGCTGGGGCTGCCGCGCGAGATGGTCTATCGGCATCCCTTCCCCGGGCCGGGGCTGGGCGTGCGCATCCTGGGTGAGGTGCGCCCCGAGCATGCCGATCTGCTGCGCCGTGCCGATGCCATCTTCATCGATGAACTGCGCGCCACCTCCGCCACCGAGCGCGATGTGGCCGCCGGCCTGGCCGAGCCGGGGCAGGCCGGCACCAGCTGGTACGACCTCACCTCACAGGCCTTCGCGGTGTTCCTGCCGGTGCGCTCGGTGGGCGTGATGGGCGATGGCCGCACCTATGAGCATGTGGTGGCGCTGCGCGCCGTGCAGACCCAGGATTTCATGACCGCGCACTGGGCGCATCTGCCCCACGAACTGCTCGGGCGGGTATCCAACCGCATCATCAACGAGGTGCGGGGGATCAACCGGGTGGTGTACGACATTTCCGGGAAGCCGCCGGCGACGATCGAGTGGGAATGATTCGGCGTCTTTCGGGGACTATCGAAGATAGGCGAGAAACATTCGTAAGTTGTTGATCGGTATGGATAAATGTCTGTCGGGATCTATCGGGGACTAT
>JBIKWU010000028.1:0-22829 GCA_044356115.1 Burkholderiaceae bacterium | reverse complement strand
GTGCGCGGCGGTTCCACCATCACCATGCAGCTCGCCAAGAACCTGTTCCTGTCGGGCGAGCGCAGCTATCTGCGCAAGGCCCAGGAGATCGCGATCACCTACATGATCGAGGCGCTGATGGACAAGCGCCGCATCCTGGAGCTCTACCTGAACTTCGCCGAGTGGGGGGAGGGCGTGTTCGGCTGCGAGGCCGGGGCGCGGCATCACTTCGGCGTGCCGGCCGCCCAGCTCTCGGCCGCGCAGGGCGCGCGCATGGCGGCGATGCTGCCGCGGCCGCGCTTCTACGACCGCAACCGCGGCTCGGCCTATCTCGAGCGGCGCAGCGCGACCATCCAGCGCTGGGCGCTCGACATCACCCCGCCCTGAACCCCCGGCCCGCGGGCGCGGGCACCGGGCGCGGCCAGCCGGTCATTCGCCGGGGGCTGTCGCCGTCGCGCCATGCGACAGGCCTACAATCGCGGTTTGCCGCGTCGCCCCGGGCCACGCCCGGCGCGCTCCGATCCCCTTGTCCAGGCCATGGCCGACCCGCAACCCCAGCCCGATGACCGCGAGCCCGGTGCGCTGCCGGCTCGCCAGCCGCGCGACCCGGAGGAGGCCTCGCGCGCGCTGATCGAGGTCCAGGAGATGCTGCGCCGGCATCACGTGGTCTTCGAGCTCGCCCATCGTCAGCGTCATGGCGAGCGCGACGAGCGCCACGAGCTGGTGGAGTCGCTGGTGCACCGCCAGGCGCAGTCCGAGCTGCGCAACCGGCTCGAGCCGATGCACCCGGCCGATATCGCCTACATCCTCGAGGCGCTGCCGCTCGACGAGCGTCTGACCGTCTGGAACCTGGTCAAGGCCGAGCGCGACGGCGAGATCCTGCTCGAGGTCTCCGACTCGGTGCGCGAGACCCTCATCGAGTCGATGGACCGCGACGAGCTGGTCGATGCGGTCGAGTCGCTCGATGCCGACGAGATCGCCGATCTCGCCCCCGACCTGCCCACCGATGTGGTCGAGGAGGTGCGCAGCCAGCTCTCGCTGGAGGAACGCGAGCAGCTGCGCGCGGCGATGTCCTACCCCGAGGACTCGGTGGGCGCGCGCATGGACTTCGACGCGGTCTCGGTGCGCGAGGATGTCTCGCTCGAGACCGTGCTGCGCTACCTGCGCCGCTTCGAGCGCCTGCCCGATCACACCGACCAGGTCTTCGTGGTGGGCCGCGACGACATCCTGCGCGGCGCGCTGCCCCTGGACAGCCTGCTCACCAACGAGCCGGAGGTCCTGGTGATGGACGTCATGCGCCGCGACGTGCTCACCCTGCAGGTGCTCGACAGCCAGTCCGAGGCGGCCCAGGCCTTCGAGCGCTACGACCTGATCTCGGCGCCGGTCACCGACCCCCAGGGCCGGCTGCTCGGGCGCCTCACCGTGGCCGAGGTGGTCGACGTCATCCGCGAGGAGGGCGATGCCGAACTGCTCTCGCAGGCCGGTCTGCGCGAGGACGAAGACCTGTTCTCCTCGGTCTGGCGTTCGGCCAAGAACCGCTGGCTGTGGCTGGCCGTCAACCTGTGCACGGCCTTCTTCGCGTCGCGGGTGATCGGTGGCTTCGAGGGGGTGATCGAGAAGGTGGTGGCGCTGGCCGCGCTGATGCCGATCGTGGCCGGCATTGCCGGCAATTCCGGCAACCAGACCATGACCCTGTTCATCCGTTCGCTCGCGCTCGGTCAGGTCAATGCCGCCAATGCCCGCCGGCTGGTGGTCAAGGAACTGGCCATCGCCGGTCTCAATGGCGTGGTCTGGGGCGGCATCGCCGGGCTGTGCGCCTGGTGGCTGTACAGCGAGAGCCCGCAGGGCCTGCTGCTGGGACTGACCATGACCCTGGCCATGATCCTCAATCTGCTGCTGGGCGCGCTGATCGCCATGGCGGTGCCGCTCGGCCTGCAGCGCGCCGGCCGCGATCCGGCGCTGGGTTCCTCGGTGCTGCTCACCTTCAGCACCGACAGCATGGGCTTCTTCATCTTCCTGGGCCTGGCCTCGCTGTTCTTCCGCTGAGCGCGGCCTGGCCGGCGGCGCCCCGCCGTCGGCTGCGGCCGACTGGCGGCCCGGCTTGCGTGACGAGCGGTCCGTGCCCGGGCCACGGCTCAAGTACCGGCCTGAGCCCGGCCTTTTCCGGCTTTGCCGGATCGCGCTCGTCCCTAGAGTCTGACCCTCGGGCCGCCTCGCGCGGTCAGCCCCGGCTCGCCTCCGCCTTTCTTACCGTCCATGCCCTCACTCGCCGCATCAGTCATGTCTGCCGCCAGACCGGTCAGGCTTTCGCCCGCGTCCCCCCGCGATGCATCGGCTCAATGGCTCGAGCAGGCCCGCCTGCTCCAGGAGCGACACGACATCGCCGGCGCCGAGGTGGCGGTCCGTCGAGCCATCATGCTCGATCCGTGCTTTCTGGCCGCCCGCAAGTTCGCCGGTGCGCTGCTCGCCGGGCAGCATCGCTACCCGGAGGCCGTCGCGATCTACCGCGCGATCCCGCCGCAGGCCGAGCGCGATCATGAATACCACTGCGCGTACGGCGAGGCGCTGCTGTTCCTGGAGCGCTACCCCGAGGCGATCGAGCAGTTCGTGCTGTCGTTCACCTGCAAGCCCGATTACCTGTGGGCGCATGTGCGCCTAGCGAACACGCTCTCGCGCATCCGCCTGCATCAGGAGGCGGTCGAGTGCTTCCGCACGGCGCTGATGCTGGAGCCGCGCAACGCGCAGTTCCTGGGCAACCTCATCCACCAGAACCAGCAGGCCTGCCGATGGGACACGCTGGCCGGGGACCTCGCGGCGCTGCTGCGCATGGTCCGTGAGGACGCGGGCAACTTCATCACGCCCTTCACGCTGCTGTCGCTGGAAAGCACGCCCCAGGACCAGCTCGCGGCCGGCCGGGTCGCCGCCGAGCGCATGCATGGTCGGCCTCAGGAGCTGCCGCCCGAGGTCCGGGCGCCGCGGCTGCCGGGCGAGCGACTGCGCATCGGCTATCTGTCGGCCGACTTCCACCAGCATGCCACCGCCATGCTGATCACCGAGGTGCTCGAGCGCCACGATCGCCAGCGCTTCGATGTCCACCTCTATTCCACCGGGCCCGACGATGGTTCGCCGCTGCGGCGCCGGCTGATGGCGGCCGGTCACTTCATCGATGCCGCTCGGATCTCCGATCCCGACCTGGCGCGACGCATCCGCGACGACGGGATCGACATCCTCGTGGACCTGAAGGGCTTCACCCGCGATGGCCGGCTTGGCGTGCTGGCGCGCCGCCCGGCGCCCATCCAGGTCACCTGGCTGGGATTCCCGGGCACCTGCGGCGCCGACTTCGTCGACTACCTCATCGGCGATCCGGTGGTCACGCCGCTGGCCGATCAGCCGGTGTTCTCCGAGCGGATCGCGCAGATGCCCTGGAGCTACCAGCCCAACGATCGCCAGCGCCCGCTGGGCGAGCCCTTGCCGCGGGCCCGCTGCGGCCTGCCGGCGCAGGCCTTCGTGTTCTGCAGCTTCAATGCCAGCTTCAAGATCCTGCCGCCGGTGTTCGAGCGCTGGTGCCGCCTGCTGCGGGCGGTGCCGGGCAGCGTGCTGTGGCTGCTCGAGTCCAACCCGCAGGCCATGGCCAATCTCGCCCGGGAGGCAGCTGCCCGCGGCATCGATCCGGCGCGCATCGTGTTCGCGCCCTTCGTGCCGCCCGAGCAGCACCTGCCGCGCCTGATGGCCGCCGACCTGTTCCTGGACACCTTGCCCTACAACGCCCACACCACCGCGAGCGACGCGCTCTGGGTCGGGCTGCCGGTGGTCACCTGCCAGGGCGAGACCTTCGCCGCGCGGGTGGCCGCCAGCCTGCTGCGTGCGGCCGACTGCGAGGAGCTGGTCACCGGCTCTCTCGATGCGTACGAGGCGCTGGCGCTGGCCCTGGCGCGCGATCCGGATCGGCTCGCGGCGATCCGCCATCGTCTGGTCGATGGCCGCATGCGTCTGCCGCTGTTCGACAGCGCCCGCTTCGCGCGTGACCTCGAGTCGCTCTACCTGCGGATGACCGAACGTCATCGTGTCGGGCTGCCGCCGGCACCGCTGCCAGCCAGCCCGTCCGCTGCCTGAGCGCCGGGCGCGCGGCCGCGCCCGGTTCTGCCACCGTGACGCCTGCCGGCCGGTCGTCGCCGGGCGATTGCCGGTCACCGGCCGCCGCAGCCCTCCAACTGACGGTCTGATCCCCGTCTTTTCCACGCTTTCACGGGGACCCGCTTCCCTAAAGTCTTCGGTACGGCGCGCCGACGCGGCGTCGCCCCTCCTTCGTGTACCGCAGGACATGCCCATGCGCCAGCAGCCCCTCTCGTCGATTTCCTCCGCCGTGCGTGGCCTGCCGATGCCGACGACGCGCGAGCTCGAGGCCGAGCAGCAGTACCGCAAGGGTGTGCGAGCCCTGCAGGACGCCCGCTGGGCCGAGGCCGCGCGCCACTTCAGTCGTGCGACGCGGGTCCGGCCCGAGGAACCGCTCTACTGGATCAATCTTGCCCAGGCGCACCGCAAGCAGAACGACATCGTCGGGGCCGAGGCGGCGATCCGTCGCGCGATCGCACTCGATCCCGCGAACCTGCTCGCCTGCAAGTTCGGCGGCACGCTTCTGGCCGAATCCAACCGGCTGGTGGATGCCATGGAGGTCTATGGCGCCCTGGCGCCGAGCGCGGTGACCGATCACGACTACCACTGCGCCTACGGGGAGGTCCTCTACAAGCTCGAGCGCTACGGCGACGCGATCCACCAGTTCATGCTGTCGTTCACGTGCAAGCCTTCCCATCTGCAGGCGCACCTGCGGATGTCGAGTGCGCTGGCGCGCATCCAGATGCACGAGCAGGCGGCCGAGTGCATGCGTACGGTGATGGCTCTCGATCCCGAGAGCGTCATGGCGCGCAGCCAGCTCATCATGCAGAACCAGTACGCCTGCCGGTGGGACACGCTGGCCGACGACGAGCGGGAACTCGCCGAGCGACTCGCCAGCACCGACAAGCCCGATGTGCCGCCCTTCAACATGCTGGTGCATGAATGCACGCCCCAGGACCAGCTGCGGGTGGCGCGATTCACGGCCGCGTGCGAGTTCGGGCCGACTCGTCCGCTGCCTGGCAAGGCTTGTCTCTCGGGCGGTCCCGACGATCGCCTGCGGATCGGCTACCTGTCCGCGGACTTCCACCAGCACGCCACCCCGATGCTGCTCACCGAGGTGCTCGAGCGGCATGACCGGGACCGTGTCGAGGTATTCCTCTACTCGCACGGCATGGACGACGGGTCGCAGTGGCGGCAGCGGGTGAAGGCGTCCTCGGAGCACTGGGTGGACGCGCTCGAGATGTCCGATCTCGAACTGGCTCGGAAGATGCGTGCCGACGGGATCGACATCCTGGTCGACCTGAAGGGCTTCACCCGTGACACCCGGATGCAGGTCCTTGCCTATCGGCCCGCGCCCATCCAGGCCACCTGGCTGGGATTCCCGGCCACCTGTGGCGCGCCCTTCGTCGACTACATCATCGGCGACCCCGTGGTCACGCCGCGCGGCGCCGAGGCCGATTTCAGCGAGCAGATCGCGCAGATGCCCTGGAGCTACCAGCCCAATGACCGCCAGCGTCCGCTGGGGCGGCCGGCGTCGCGCGAGCTCTACGGTCTGCCGGCCGAGGGGTTCGTGTTCTGCAGCTTCAATGTCAACTACAAGATCGTGCCGGCGGTTTTCGACCGCTGGTGCCGTCTGCTGGAGGCGGTTCCCGGCAGCGTGCTGTGGTTGTTCGAGGCCAACCCGCAGGCCTCGACCAACCTGATCGGCGAGATCGAGCGTCGCGGGCTCGACCGCTCGCGGCTCGTGTTCGCGCCCTGGGCGCCGCCGGCCGTGCACCTCGCGCGGGTGCAGTGCGCCGACCTGTTCCTCGACACGCTGCCCTGCAACGCCCACACCACCGCAAGCGATGCGCTATGGGCCGGGCTGCCGCTGCTCACCTGCAAGGGACAGACCTTCGCCTCGCGCGTGGCCTCCAGCCTGCTGCGTGCCGTCGATTGCCCCGAGCTTGTCACCCACTCCCTGGACGAGTACGAGGCGCTGGCCCTGGCGCTGGCCCGCGATCCCGCGCGCCTGGGGGCGATCCGCCAGCGCCTGGCTGACCGGCGCCTTGCCGTGCCGCTCTTCGACAGCGAGCGCTTCGCCCGCGACCTCGAGGCTCTCTACCGCCGCATGGCCCGGAGACATCGGGACGGTCTGCCACCCGGTCCGCTCTGGGCCGATGATCCGCTCGCCTGACGCCGGGTCCGCCGCTGAACCCCTCTTCGCTCAACGCACCGAAGGCCTTGCCATGAATCCCATGCCCGACATCCACCTCACCATCGTCCAGCCTCCGGGTTACCTGCACTGGATGGCGTTGCTCGATCAGGCGCGCTACTACCGCTTCCAGTTCCGCCGGCTCGGAGCAAGGGTGAGCATGGCCAAGAACCGTCTGCGGCACGACGCGATCAACTTCGTTTTCGGCGCGCACATGGGCTTCGACCCGGCCCTGCGCAACACCCACACCTGCATCTTCGTCAACCTGGAGCAGACCGGACCGGGCGCGGCACCGCTGAGCGACGCCTACCTGCGCCTGCTGCAGGGCTCGGCGGTGATCGACTACGACCCTGGCAACGTCGAGCACTACGCCCGCGACGTCAGCGATGTGCCGGTCGCGCCTTTCCTGCACGCGCCTTACCTGACGCCCGCCGAGCCCGTGCCGCTCGAGGATCGCCCGATCGATCTGCTCTTCATCGGAGCGCTGAACGAGCGCCGCGCGAACTGGCTCAAGCAGGTCGAGGCGGCGGGCTGGAACATCGCCGCCTTCAATTCGCCGCTCTACGGCGAGGACCGCGATGACGTGATCCGCAATGCCAAGGCGGTGATCAATGTCCACTACTACGAGGCCTGCCGCCTCGAGCAGTCCCGGGTCGCTCACTGCCTGTCGTTGGGCACACCGGTGATTTCCGAACGGCATCCGCGCCTGCGGCCCCACGAGGCCTTCGAGGACAGCGTGCTCTGGCTGCCGGATGACGAGGTCGACGACTTCTTCCGTCACGGTTTCAATACCCCGGCGTACTTCGACGCGGTGCGCAGCGGGCTGGCGCGCTTCACCGCCTGCGACCCGGCGCAGGACTATGCCGACGTGCTGGCCTTCGCGTGCGGGTATGCGCAGGTTCACGCCGAGAGCCGGATCACCGGCCCGTGGCGGCCGAGCATGCTCAATCTCGGTTCCGGCAAGGACTACCAGACCGGCTGGCTCAATGTCGATGTGCTGGATCGCGCCATGCCCGACCTGGTGCTCGACCTCTCCGCGCCGCTGGAGCTGCCACTGCTGGCCGACAGCCCCACCATGGGTGCGGTGGCGCTGGCGCGCGGACAACTCGACACGATCAACGCGAACAACGTGCTCGAGCATGTGGGCGACCTGCCCACCCTGATGACCAATTGCCTCGCGCTGCTGCGTACCGGCGGCGAGATGGTGATCGAGGTTCCCTACGAGCAGGCCCGCACCGCCTGGCAGGATCCCACCCACGTGCGGGCGATGAACGAGAACTCCTGGGTCTATTACACCGACTGGTTCTGGTATCTCGGCTGGTACGAGCACCGGTTCGAGATCGCCAGTTCGTCCTATGCCGACCTGGAATCGCGCGACTGTGGCCGCGAGTCGGCAGCCTTCATGCGGGTACTCCTGCGCAAGATCGAGACCACGCCGCAGGAGCGGATGCTGGCGCAGGCGATGCAGCCCGGCATACGCATCCCCGATGACGAATCCGCGATCGCAGCCTGCCCCCCGGTGACGGGTCTGGATCTGCCGCGCGCCGTCGAGGCAACGGCCTCATGAACGCGCCGCTGCATCCCGGGCAACTGCTGCGTCAGGCTGAAGGGCCGGGGCAGTCTGTCGACCTGCTGCTGGTGCTCCAGCACAGCGACCTGATCGCGCTCACTGCGGCGCGGCGACGATTCGCCTCGACCCGTCTGCTGTTCATCGACCCCGGGTTCCTCGACGAGGCGGCGATGCAGGGGCTGACGAACCTGCAATTTCTCGACGTGGCGACCGGTCCCGATTTCCAGGCCCAGGCGGCGAGCGAGGCGATCGCGCTCGCCACGCTTGTCGATCGGCGACTCACCCGGGAACGCGAGCGGCTCTGGCCCGACGTGTCGATGAGCGGCTGGGACGTCGGTCCCTTCTTTCTCGCGCTGCAGCGCCTGGTCGTGGCCCGGCAACTCGGCGAGCGGATCCGCGATGCTGTCGACGAGCCGCGGATCGGACTGCTGCGGCCCTCGCTCAGCCAGCAGATGTACTTCGACTCCTTCCTCAGCGCCGAGCTGGTGCGCGCCGCTGCGCCCGATCGGTTCACCTTCGTCGCCGGCTACGACCAGGTGATGTACCGCCGACCGTCACCGCTGAACTTCGTCTTCGAGAGCCGCCGGGTGCGCCACGCGATGGCCGATGGCCGTGTTTCGCTGGTGACTCACCTGCCCACCTGCTTCTACGACCGGGACTGGCTCGCGGCCGAGGTTTCCCGCGCCCACGACTACACCCTGGACCTGCCCAGCCCCTTCTGGGACGTGCCCGTGCATCGGGGCCAGCCGCCGGTGATCGCGCTGGCCGATGCGCCGGCGGCCGATCGTGCGCAGGCCGACCGCTACCGGGATCGGGCAAGACAGGTGCTCGCCGAGGTGCTGGGCGCGCTCATGCCCGAGCCGACGAGCGCCGGCGCGCAGCTCGACGACTGGGCCGACCGTTGTCGCTGGCAGGCGCTGTGCTACCTCGCGCTGCGCGATGGCCTTGAAGGCTTTCGCCCGGCGCTGCTGCTGGCTGACCAGGATGTGGGTCTGAACGGTCCGCTGTTCTCGGTGGCCGACAAGGGCGGCCTGGAGATCACCGTGGCTCCGCATTCCGGCCACCCCTCGATGGTGGTGCCGCATGGCCGGAAGGTCACCGTGGTCGAGCGCGCCGGCTATGGCACCGTGGCAAGGACCGTCCTGGGCCAGGCGGTGCCGGTGCGCGCCGTGCGCATGCAGCCCGGCCCGGCGCGCAAGCCGCGCGCAGGTGCGCGCAGGCTGTGCCTGATGCTCAATGCGATGCAGACCGAGGGCCTGAGCCAGGTCGACGCACCGGCGCTGGCCGCCTTTCATCGTCATCTCGCGGCGCTGTGCCGCGAGCTCGGCCTCGATCTCGTGCTGCGGCCCAAGCCCAGTTCGCCCGCGGTGCGGGTGCTGTCGTCCTTCCTGGGTGAGCCGCCCGAGGCGATCAACCGTCATGTCGGCACCCCCCTCAACGAGCTCGCCGAGTCTGCGGACCTGTGCATCGTGTTCGGGGAACCGACGACCGGGGTCGCCCCTTTCCTCGATTCGGGCTGCCCTGTGCTGCAGGTGTGTCCGCAGCGCTGGCCCACCGATTACCTCGTCTGCACGCCGCTGATCGAGCAGGGGGTGATCCCGATGCTCGAACCGGACCCGGCGATCGCGCTGATCGCCGAGCTCGCGCGGGACCCTGAGCGCTATCTGCGGTTCGCGGCCCGTCAGTCTGCCGATGTCGACCACCGCGCGCGCGACGCGCACGACCACCTGTTCACTCTCCCGGAAGGGACACGCCCATGCTGAACCACAAATCCGTCCTGATCACCGGCGGCACCGGCTCCTTCGGTCAGGCCTTCGTCCGTACCGTGCTCGAGCGCTACCCGGAAGTGCGGCGCCTCGTGGTCTTCTCGCGCGACGAGCTCAAGCAGTTCGAGATGGCCAATCATCTTTCGCCGCGAGTCCATCCGCAGCTGCGCTACTTCATCGGTGATGTTCGCGACCCGGCCCGGCTCAAGCGCGCGGTCGAGGGCGTGGACGTGGTGATCCACGCCGCCGCGCTCAAGCAGGTGCCGGCGGCAGAGTACAACCCCTTCGAGTGCATCAAGACCAACATCCTGGGGGCGCAGAACCTGATCGATGCCTGTCTGGACACCGGCGTGCAGCGGGTGGTTGCCCTGTCCACCGACAAGGCAGCGGCGCCCATCAATCTCTATGGCGCGACCAAGCTGTGCTCCGACAAGCTGTTCGTCGCCGCCAACAACATCCGAGGCGACCGCGACCTGCGCTTCTCGGTGGTCCGCTACGGCAACGTGATGGGCAGCCGTGGTTCGGTGATCCCGTACTTCGTCGACCGCCGTGACAGCGGCGAACTGCCGATCACCCACCCGGACATGACCCGCTTCAACATCAGCCTGCAGGAAGGTGTCGAGATGGTGCTCTGGAGCATCGAGAACGCGCTCGGCGGCGAGATCCTGGTGCCCAAGATCCCCTCGTACCGCATCACCGATGTTGCCGAGGCGGTCGCGCCGCAGGCCCGCCAGCAGGTGGTCGGCATCCGTCCGGGCGAGAAGCTGCACGAGCAGATGATCACCGCCAGCGACAGCCTGAACACCGTCGATCTCGGCCGCTACTACGCCATCCTGCCCTCCGGCCACGGCGAGTACAGCGTCGATGATTACTGCCGCCGCATGGGCGCCAGTCGGGTGGAACCGGGCTTCAGCTACGACAGCGGCTCGAACACCGAGTTTCTCAGCGTGCCCCAGCTGCGCGCGCTGATCGAGCGGCACGTCGAGAAGCCCGACACCGTTCACCACTGAGCACGACGATGTCCACCACGGTGCTGATCATGGGCGCCAGCGGCCTGCTCGGGCAGGCCATGTCGGCTGCCTGCGCGCAGCGAGGCTGGCGCGCGGTCGGCATGAGCCGCGCCACCGGGGTCGACTTTGCCGCGATCGACGACGAGCGCCTGCTGGCTGCGTATCTCGACTGGCACCGCCCAGACCTGCTCATCAACGCCGCGGCGCAGACCGATCTCTCCGCCTGCGCCGCCGATCCGGTGCAGGCCTGGCGACTGCACGCTGCGCTGCCGGCGATGCTTGCCCGCTGGGCCGATGATCGCGGCCTGCGCTGGCTGCAGGTGTCCACCGACCACTTCTTCTGCGGCGCCGGCGCGGCCCGGCATGACGAGCACGCCGACGTCGCGCTCGTCAACGAGTACGCGCGCAGCAAGTTCGCCGGCGAGCGGGCGGCGCTGTCGAGCGCCGCGGCCCTGGTCGTGCGCTGCAATATCGTCGGGCGCCGCGGCTGGCCGGGCCGGCCAAGCTTTGCCGAGTGGATGAACGGCACGCTCGCCGCGGGTGAGCCGATCGCCGGCTACACCGATGTCTGGGCCTCGAGCCTGGAGGTCGGGCAGAGCGCGGCGCTGATGCTCGATCTGCTCGAGACCGATGCTCGCGGGCTCGTGAACATCGGTTCGCGCCAGCCCTGCACCAAGGCCGAGTTCATCGCCCGTTTCGCCCACGCCGCCGGCCATGATCCGTCGCTGGTGCGTCCGATGGCCCGGCCCGCCGGCGCGCTCGCCCGGGCCGATTCCATGGGGCTGGATGTCAGCCTGGCCGAGCGACTGCTCGGCCGCTCCCTGCCGGACACCGCCGAGGTGATCCAGGCGCTTGCCGTCTGCTTCGAGGAGACCCGCCATGCCACAAACTGATGCCGCACCCGGCGGTGAATTGTCGTTCCATGCCGACCAGCCGGCCTACTTCATCGCCGACATCGCCGCCAACCATGATGGTGACCTCGGTCGTGCCAAGGCCCTCATCTGGCACGCCCGCGAGGCCGGCGCGCAGTGCGCGAAGTTCCAGCACTTCAAGGCCGAGCAGATCGTGAGCGACCACGGGTTCCGTTCGCTTGCCGGCGCGCTGGGTCACCAGTCGCGCTGGAAACGTCCGGTGTTCGATGTCTATCGCGCCTACGAACTCGACCGGCGCTGGAACGAGGAACTCGCCGCCACCGCGCGCGAGGCCGGCATCGATTTCATGACCACGCCCTACGATCTCGATGCGGTCGAGTCGGTCGGCCCTCTGGTGCGCGCCTGGAAGATCGGCTCGGGCGACATCACCTGGACCGATTTCATCGGCCGGATCGCGCTCACCGGCAAGCCCGTGCTGCTGGCCAGCGGCGCCAGTACGCTTGCCGAGGTCGACCGCGCGGTCGAGGCGGTGCTGTCGGTCAATCCGCGTCTGGTGCTGATGCAATGCAACACCAACTACACCGGCTCGCTCGAGAACTTCCGCTTCATCAACCTCAATGTGCTCAAGACCTACGCGGCGCGCTATCCCGCCGCCGTGCTCGGCCTGTCCGATCATTCCCCGGGGCATGCCACCGTGCTCGGCGCGATCGCGCTCGGCGCGCGGGTGATCGAGAAGCACTTCACCGACGATACCGGCCGCGAGGGTCCGGACCACGGCTTCTCGATGACCCCGGCCACCTGGCGCGAGATGGTCGATCGCAGCCGGGAGCTCGAGGCGGCGCTCGGTGACGGCATCAAGCGGGTCGAGGGCAACGAACGCGAGACCGTCGTGCTGCAGCAGCGCTGCATCCGCGTGCGTCGTGCCCTGCCGGCCGGTCACGTCCTGCAGGCCGATGACCTCGAGATGCTGCGGCCGGCGCCCGTGGGCGCGATGCGGCCCGACGATCTCCCGCGAGCCATCGGCGGTCGGCTCGCGCGTGACTGCGCGGCGGGTGAGGCGCTGGTGCTCGGCTGCGCCGACGGTGTGTCGGGCGCGGTAGCCGTGCTCCCCTCCGTACCGGCGCGCGCCGCCGCGGGCGAGCCGGTCACGGCATGATCCGCGGGCGATCCACCGGGTTGCGCGCGATCGAGGAGCGCGACCTCGGCACGCTGCTGGCCTGGCGAAACGACCCGCGCCTGCGCCGCTACTTCCGCGAGTATCGCGAGCTCAATGCCACGCAGCAGCGGGCCTGGTTCGATGCCCGGGTCAACAACGACCCCGCCACCCGCATGTTCGCGATCGAGTCGCTCGCCGATGGCCGGCTGCTCGGCGCGTGCGGCCTGTGCTACATCGACTGGGTCAATCGGACCGCCGATTTCTCGATCTACATCGGTGCCGACGATGCCTACATCGACACGCTGTTCGCACCGGATGCCGCGACCGCGATGATCGGCTACGGCTTCGACGAACTCGGCCTGAACCGGCTGTGGACCGAGATCTACGCCTTCGACCTGCCCAAGACCGGTTTCCTGAACGCGCTCGGCTTCACGCTGGAGGGCCGGCATCGGCAGACGCACTGGGCCGAGGGCGCCTGGCACGATTCCCTGTTCTTCAGCCTGCTGGCCGGCGATCCGCGGCCGGCCTTTCCCGGAAGTGTCCGATGAGCCATTTCGCCGTCATTCCCGCGCGCGGCGGCAGCAAGCGCATCCCGCGCAAGAACATCAAGCTCTTCGACGGCAAGCCGATGATCGCCTATGCGATCGCTGCCGCGCGCGAGAGCGGGCTGTTCGAGGACGTCATTGTCAGCACCGACGACGACGAGATCGCGGAGGTCGCGCAGGCTCACGGCGCGAGCGTGCCCTTTCGTCGGCCCGCTCATCTCGCTGACGACCAGACCGTCACCGTGCCGGTGATCGGCCATGCCGCCCAGTGGCTGGTCGACCAGGGGCGCGACCCCCAGGCGGTGTGCTGCATCTATCCCTGCGTGCCGCTGCTGCGCGCGCAGGATCTGATCGGCGCTCACGCGCTGATGCGCGAGTCGGGTGCCGACTATGTCTACCCGGTGGTTCGCTTCCACAGTTCGCCCTGGCGGGCGATGCTCAGGCCGGAGCAGGGACCGATGCGCTTCGTGCATCCCGAGTTCGAGCTCACCCGCACCCAGGACCTGCCGGTGTGCTACTTCGACGCCGGCCAGTTCTACTGGGGTCGCACCGGGGCCTGGACGAGCGGCCTGCGCATGCACTCCAACGGCCATGGTTTCGAGATCCCCGGCTACCGGGTCGTCGACATCGACACCCCGGACGACTGGGCGCGTGCGGAGCTGATCGCACGCGCGCTCTGAACTGTCGGCTCCAGCACCGCTTTTCCGGCGTTCTGGCGGGTCTGCCCGCGGGCACACTCGGGCGACCATGGATGGAGCCCGACAATGAACACAGAGACCCGTTCCCGGGAGGGCCGTGCCCTCGGCGCGTTCACGCGGCTGGTTGACGCCCCGAGCAGCGACGATCTGCCTGCCGGCAAGCCGTTTCCGGCGTTGCGCTACTGCGTGCGCTGCTGCATCCCGCAGACCCAGGAAGGTGTGATCTTCGACGAACTCGGCGTGTGCCAGGCCTGCCAGAGTGCCGAGCAGAAGATCCACATCGACTGGACCGCCCGCGAGCGCGTGCTGCGCGGCATCCTCGACGAGGCCCGCTCGAAGGCCGGCAACAACTACGACTGCATCATCCCGATCAGCGGCGGCAAGGACAGCACCTTCCAGCTGCATGTGCTGACCAAGGTCTACGGCATGAAGCCGCTGGCGGTCACCTTCAGCCACAACTGGTTCAGCGAGACCGGCTGGTACAACCTGCAGAACTCGCTCGAGCAGTTCAATGTCGACCATGTGATGTTCACGCCGAACCGCTCGCTGGTGAACCGGCTCGCGAAGCACTCGCTCGCCGGCATCGGGGATGCCTGCTGGCACTGCCATGCCGGCGTCGGCGCCTTCCCGCTGCAGGCCGCGGTGCGCTTCAACATTCCGCTGCTGATCTGGGGCGAGAGCATCGCCGAGAGCTCGGGCCGGGCGTCCTATCTGAATCCGGTGCGCAAGTTCGACCGTGAGTACTTCACCAAGGTCAGCGCCAAGCTGCGCCCCGATCAGATGGTGCGCGAGGATGTCAGCGAGCGCGATCTGTACCCCTTCAACGTGCCCAGCGTCGAGGACTGCGAGCGCGTCGGCGTGATGGGCATCCACCTGGGCGATTACATCTTCTGGGACGACGAGCGCCAGACCGAGTTCGTGCGCGACAACTATGGCTGGCGCGAGACCCAGGTCGAGGGCAGCTTCAAGCGCTACAAGAGCGCCGAGTGCATCATGCCGGGCGTCCACGATCTGGCCTGCTACGTGAAGCGGGGCTATGGCCGCGCGAGCTTCCACGCCAGCGTCGATGTCCGCGCCGGCCTGCTCAGCCGCGATGAGGCCTGGGACCTGATCGCGCGCAACGACGGCGTCAGGCCCGAAGGGCTCGACTACTACCTCAAGATCACCGGCATGACCGAGGAGGAGTTCTTCAGCACCCTCGAGAAGCATCGCCGTCCGGAGCTCGCCCGCACGGTGATCCCGATCTACCCCAAGCCCGCGCGCAACGAGGAGGAACTGCTGCCCTACCCGCAGCAGCTGCAGCGGCGCTTCCAGAGCGCCCGGGAGGGTTGATCCTCATGGACTTCCGCACCCACGACATCACGCGCCTGCACCAGGCGATCGCCTCGCTGCGCATCACGCCCGCGGACATCGCCGAGCACTGCATCGAGCAGGTGTCCCGGCTGGAGAGCGCGCTCGGTGCCTGGGCCGGCTTCGAGCCGCAGCGGCTGATGCAGGCCGCCACCGAGGCGGCGCAGCGCCTGGCCCGGGGCGAACCCTTGCGGGCGCTGGAAGCCATCCCGATCGGTGTGAAGGACATCTTCAACACGGCTGAACTGCCCACCGAGATGGGCAGCCCCTTGTGGGCGGGCTTCACGCCCGGCAACGATGCGCGAGCGGTGTTCAACCTCAAGCGTGCCGGTGGTCTGGTCGCCGGCAAGACGGTCACCGCCGAGTTCGCGGTGCACACGCTCGGCAAGACGATCAATCCCTGGGCGGTCGAGCGGACCCCCGGCACGAGCAGCAGCGGCTCGGCGGTCGCGGTGGCCACCGGCATGGTGCCGGTGGCGCTCGGAACCCAGACGGCCGGCAGCATCATCCGGCCGGCGAGCTTTTGCGGCGTGTACGGGATGAAGCCCTCGTTCGGCCTGATCCCGCGCACCGGGATGCTCAAGACCACCGACAGCCTCGACACCGTAGGCTTTTTTGCCGGCCATGCCGCCGATCTGGCGATCGTGCTCGACGCCCTGCGCGTGCACGGCCGCAACTTCCCGATCAGCCACGCTGCCCTCGGCGACGAGGCACGCCAGGCGGCACCCGTCGCGCGACCATGGCGGGTGGCCTTCGTGCGTCCTCATGTCTGGCCGCACGCGCCTGCGCACGCCCGCGCCGCGATCGACGCCTGGGTGCGCCGGCTCGATGCCGATCCGCGCTTCGAGGTCACCGAGGCTGCGTTGCCGGCGATCCTCGCCGAGAGCCACGAGATCCACGCCACCATCTACAACCGGGCGCTGGCCTACTACTTCCAGGCCGAGTTCCGCCAGGCTGAACTGGTCTCGCCGGTGATGCGTTCGCTGATCGAGGCCGGTCAGTCGATCAGCCCGCAAGCCTATGCCGACGCGCTCGATCGGCAGGTCGAGATCGCCCGTGCGGTCGAGCGTTTCGCGCGTGGCTTCGATGTGACCGTCACGCTGTCCACCGCCGGCGAGGCGCCCCTGCGTCATGTGCCCGAGGCGCCCGACTCGGCCCTGATCTGGACGCTCGCCCAGGTGCCCAGCGTGAGCGCGCCGGCGTTCCGCAGCCCCGAGGGTCTGCCCTTCGGGCTGCAGATCGTCGCCCGCCGCTACAACGACCCGCTGCTGCTGCGATTCCTGGATGAGACCGTGAAGCGCGGCTTCCTGCCGGCCTCGGGGCATCTCGAGCAGCGTGCGCCGAACCCGGTCAACGAACTCGCGCTGGCCTGAGATGTCGCCCGGTGGCGAATCCGCCGGTCCTTTCCGGCTGCTGGTGATCGGCTGCGGCAACATCGCCGGCGGGTTCGACGCCGGACGCGATCCGGCCTTGCCGCCGCTCACCCACGCCGGCGCGTTCTCGCGAGACCGACGCTGCGTGATCGCATCCTGCGTCGACCCCGACGCGGGACGTCGCGCAGCATTCATGCGTCGCTGGGGGCTGCGCCACGGTCATGCCGAGGTCGCGCAGGCCCTGGCCGATGGCCCCTTCGACATCATCAGCATCTGCTCGCCCACCGCCCTGCACCCCGAGCATCTGCGAGCCGCGCTCGCGGCCGGACCGAGGCTCGTCTTCTGCGAGAAGCCGCTGGCGCCCACCCTGGCACAGGCCCGCGCGATGGTTCGCGCCTGCCGGCGCGCGGGTGTCACGCTCGCGGTCAATCACAGCCGGCGCTGGGCGCCGGACGTGCGCCGACTCGCCGAGGAATTGCGCGCCGGCGCCTGGGGCGCGGTGCGCTCGGTCTGCGGCACCTACAACAAGGGTGTGCTGAACAATGGCAGCCACCTGGTCGACCTGCTCCATCTGCTGCTCGGGCCGATGCGCCTCGCCCATGCCGGCCCGGCCATCCATGACCACTGGCCTGACGATCCCAGCGTGCCGGCCATGCTGGTTTCCGAGCAGGGTGTCCCGGCCCAGCTCGTGGTGGCCGACGCGCGCGACTACGCGGTGTTCGAGCTCCAGATCATCACCGAGCGAGGCCTGATCGCGATCGAGGACGGTGGCCTGCAGTGGCGGGTGCGGCGGGTGATCGACAGTCCTCATTTCAGCGGCTACCGGGTGCTCGACGAGGGGGAACGCCGCCCCGGGGAGTACCTGCAGTCGGCAGCCAGCGCCGCCGACGACCTTCTCGCCTGCCTGGCCGAGGGTCGTGAACCGGCGAGCACCGGCGAATCCGCGCTGATGGCGCAGGCCCTGTGCGACCAGATGCGTCGCCGCGCCGCGCCCGTGCGCCTCTCCATGCACTGACAACCCGGAGGAAATCCGATGGCAGACACCGATACCCTGGCCCTGCTTGGCGGCCGGCCCGTCATCACCGAACCCATGCCTCATGCGCCGATGCTCGACGAGCGTGACGTGCAGGCCGCCAGCGAGGTCATCCGCGGCGGCGTGCTTTCCGGCTACATCGGCGCGCCGGGCGAGGCCTTCATGGGCGGCACCCGGGTCCGGGCCTTCGAGGCGCTGTGGGCAAGGCACTTCGGTGTGCGTCACGCCATCGCCGTGAATTCCTGGACCTCGGGTCTGGTCTGCGCGGTGGGCGCGATCGGTCTGGAGCCGGGCGACGAGGTGATCACCACGCCGTGGACGATGGCCGCCACCGCGACCGCCGTCCTGCACTGGGCCGGCATCCCGGTCTTCGCCGACATCGACCGGGCCACCTTCAACATCGACCCCGCCAGTGTCGAGCGGCTGATCACGCCGCGCACCCGGGCGGTGATCGCCGTGGACATCTTCGGTCAGAGCGCCGACATGACCGCGCTGCGCGCCCTGTGCGATCGCCATGGTCTCAGGTTGCTGGGCGACACCGCGCAGGCGCCCGGAGCTTTCCACCACGGCGCCCCGGCCGGCACGCTGGCCGACATCGGCGGGTACAGCCTGAACTATCACAAGCACATCCATTGCGGCGAAGGCGGCGTGATCGTCACCAACGACGATCGCCTGGCGCGCCGCGCCGCGCTGATCCGCAACCACGCGGAGGCGGTGATCGACAGCGATCGCCCCGAGGATCTCGCCAATCTGCTCGGCTTCAACTTCCGGCTCGGCGAGATCGAGGCGGCGATCGCATCGGTGCAGCTCGGCCATCTCGATGCCCGCGTCGCCGCCCGTCAGCGCGCCGCTGCGCTGCTCGATGCCGGCCTCGGCGGCCTCCCCGGCCTGACCCCGCCGGCCGTGCTGCCCGGCAACACGCACGCGTACTACATCTACGGCCTGCAACTCGATCCGGCGCGGCTCGGCGTCGAGCGCGCGGTGATCCTCGAGGCGCTGCGTGCCGAAGGTGTGCCCGGTCTCGTGGGCAGCTACCAGAACCTGCACCTGCTGCCGATGTTCCGCCAGCGCATCGCCTACGGCACCGGCGGCTTCCCCTGGCGCGGCGCGGCGGGCGAGAGCCCGGTGCGATACGGTCCGGGCCTGTGTCCGGTCGCCGAGGAACTGCATGGCCGGACCTTCCTGGGCCTGGCGCTCGGGCAGTTCGCCCATGCGCCCGCCGACATCGATCGCATCGTCGCGGCCTTCCGCAAGGTCTGGGCGCACCTGCCGGCCCTGCGGGCAGCGCTGCCGCTGGCCGCCTGAGGGCGCATCATGGACAGCCCCGTCCTGAACCTTGCGCCGTCCGCGCCTGCGGTGCCCGTGGCGGATGCGCCCGCGGCCCTGCCGCCCATGCCCGTGCTGCGCGGGCGCTCGGTGGTGCTGCGTCCGTTCACGGCCGAGGACATCGATGCCACCTACCTGGGCTGGCTGAGCGATCCCCACGTCACGCGCTTCTCGAACCAGCGCTTCGTGCGCCACTCGCGCGCCAGTTGCCAGCGCTACCTGGCCGGCTTTGCCGGCAGCCCGAACCTGTTCGTCAGCGTGCGCCTGCCCGGCCCCGAAGGCGAACGGCGGGTGGGCACGCTCACCGCGTATCGCAATCCCCATCACGGCACGGCCGACATCGGCATCCTCATCGGCGAGCGCGCTGCCTGGGGGCAGGGTGTCGGCCTGGACGCCTTTCGAACCCTGGCCGACTGGCTGGCCGGCAACCCTGGTCTGCACAAGCTCACCGCCGGCACCCTGGCCTGCAACCACGGCATGATCCGCGTGGCGCAGCGCGCCGGCTTCACGCTGGAAGCGGTTCGCCGGGCTCAGGAGCAGGTCGAGGGGCAACGGGTGGACATGCACCTCTTCGCGCGCTTCGTCTCCTGAGCGGGACCGATCGCATGCCGCCCTGGTCATCGCTGCCGATCGCGGTGGTCTGCCACGACGCTGGCGGCGCGAATCTGATCCTGCCCTGGCTCGACGATTGCCCGGCGATTCGCGCGGTCATGGATGGTCCGGCGCGCCTGGCGTGGCGGCACCGCTTCGCCGAGCGGCCACTCGCCGCCAGCCTCGACGAGGCCCTGGCCGGCAGCGCGCTGCTGGTCAGCGGGACCGGCTGGGCGAGTGATCTGGAGCATCGGGCCCGCGAGCAGGCGCGCCGTGCCGGCGTGCGGTCGGTGGCGGTCCTCGATCACTGGGTCAACTACCCGCAGCGCTTCGAGCGCGACGGCATCCGCTGCCTGCCCGATGAACTCTGGGTGACCGATCCTCACGCCGCCGCGCTGGCGCGTGCGGCGCTGCCGGGCGTGCCGGTGCGGCAGTGGGAGAACCGCTACCTCGCCGAGCAGTGCGCCCGGATCGGTCCCGCGCCGGGCGATGGCAGCGTGCTGTACATCCTCGCACCCTCGGCGCGTGCCGCCGCGGCGATGGGCGTGGCGCCCGCGGTCGACGAGTGGGAGGCGCTGGAGTGGTTCCTCGCCCATCGCCATCTCGCCGGCATCGGCCCGACGCAGCCGATCCGGCTGCGTCCCCATCCTTCGGATCCACCGGGCCGCCATCTCGCCTGGCTGGCCGCGCACGCCGACGAACCGGTGAGCCTGGATCACAGCGTCGGACTCGACGAGGCGATCAGCCGCTGCGACTGGCTGGCGGGGTGCGAATCGATGGCGATGGTGGTCGGGCTGGCGGCAGGCCGCCGGGTGATCGGCACGCTGCCGCCATGGGCGCCGGCGTGTCGGCTTCCACACCGCGGGCTGATCCATCTGCGTGACCGGGTAGGCTGAGCGTATCGTCGACCGGACGCGTGCGGGATAATGCGGCGATGCCCGCGGACCCCCGCATCCGCCTCGCGCTGGCCGTGGTCTGCCTCGGCTCGCTGGTGGCGCCGCTCGACACCACGGTCAACACCGCGTTCCCGGTGATCACCGCCGCGTTCGGTCTGGCGCTGCGCGACATCCAGTGGGTGGTCATCCCCTTCGTGCTGGCGCAGACCAGCCTGGCGCTGGTGTTCGGCCATCTCGGTGATCGCATCGGTCATCGCCGCGTGTTCGCGGCCGGGCTGGTGGCCAGCGTGATCGGCCACCTGGCGGTGGCCATGGCGCCCGACTTCCCGCTGCTGGTGGCCGGGCGCGTGCTGCAGGGCATGGCGGTGGGCATGACGGTGTCATGCGCGCCGGCGCTGGCCACGCTGCTGGTGGCGCCCGCCGACAAGGCGAGGGTGCTCGCGGTGTATGCCGCGGTGAACAGTCTGGGCATGGCCCTGGGGCCCTGGGTGGGCGGGCTGCTGCTGCAGGGCCTGGGCTGGCCCGGCGTGTTCCTGTTCCGGGCGCCGATCGCCCTGCTCGCCCTGCTCCTGCTGCCCGCGGTGCCGGTGGCGGCGGCGCGCCCGGCAGGGCAGGGCGCCGGCCGCTTCGACTGGCCCGGCGCGCTGGGGCTCATCGGCGTGCTGAGCGCGCTGGCGCTTGCCCTCACCGAACTCACCCGCCCCGGGGCCGCGCTCATGCCGGCGCTCGGCCTGCTGGCTGCGGGCCTGGCGGGCGCCCTGGCCTGGGTGCGTCACGAGAGCCGCGCTGCGCACCCGGTGATGCGCATGGCGCCCTTCCGGTCAGCCCGTTTCGCGGGCATGCAGGCGGCCTCGGTGATCGTCAACCTGGCCTGCTTCGCCAACCTGCTGCTGCTGCCCTATGTGCTCACCCGCGAGCTGGGACTGGGCATCGCCCTGGCCGGGCTGTGCCTGTCGGCCTATCCCGGGGGCTCGGTGCTCGGCAACTCGCTGGCCGGACGGCTGGCCGGGCGCTGGCCGGCGGGCCGGCTGATGCGCGTCGGTCTCATGGTGGCCGTGGCCGGCCTTGGCCTGAGCGCCCTGGTGCTGGGGGTGGCGCCCGCCGGCGGGCTCGGGGTACCGCCCCTGCTCGCCGGCATGCTCGTGAGCGGCCTGGGCCTGGGCCTGTTCCAGGTGGGCTACATGGACCAGACCACCTCGCTGCTGCCGGTGCACGAGCGCGGCGTGGCCGGCAGCCTGGTGAGCGTCACGCGGCTGCTGGGCATCCTGCTGGGTGCCACCGGCATCGGCTGGCTGCAGGGCCTCACCGCCCACCACGCCACCACCTTCGGTCTGCTGGCGCTGGGTCTGGCTGTCTTCACGATTTCATTCCTGCGCATCGATCGCGCGCCGGTCGCGGCGCGCTGAGGCGGGCGCATTATCATCGGCTGGTTCATCGCCGCATCAGCCGGATCATCGCCGAGCTCACAGGCGCAGTCGCCCGCCCGTCCGGGTGGGCCCGTGCCCGTTACAGGAACCCACCATGCTCGCTGTCAAACGCCTTTCGGGAGCCCTTGGCGGCCTTGTCTCGGGGGTCGATCTCAGCCAGGACATCCCGCCTGACCTCACCGCCGCGCTGCGCGCCGCCCTGCTCGAGCACCAGGTCATCTTCTTCCGCGATCAGTCGCTAACGCCGGCGCAGTTCCTGCGGTTTGCCCGCACCATGGGTACGCCGGTGGAGTATCCCTTCGTGAAGGGCATCGACGGCTTCGCCGAGATCATCGAGGTGAAGAAGCTCGAGCACGAGCGCACCAACTTCGGCGGGGTGTGGCATACCGACACCGCCTATCTCGAGCAGCCGCCCATGGGCACCATGCTGCTGGCCCGCGAACTGCCGCCCTTCGGCGGCGACACGCTCTTCGCCAACCAGTACCTGGCCTTCGAGTCGCTCTCGCCCACGCTGCAGTCGGTGCTGGCCGGCTTGCGCGCGGTCAACAGCTCGGCCAAGGCCGATGTCTCCAAGACCCGCGAAGATCGCATCAAGGGCGGTGATGGCCGCGATGACGCGCGCCGCGAGTACATCGCCGAGCATCCGGTGGTTCGCACCCATCCCGAGACCGGTCGGCGCTCGCTCTACGTCAACACCGCCCATACCGTGCGCTTTGCCGGCATGACCGAGGAGGAGAGCGCGCCGCTGCTGCAGTACCTGCACCAGCACCAGGTGCGGCTGGAGTTCACCTGCCGCTTTGCCTGGGAGCCGGGGTCGCTGGCCTTCTGGGACAACCGCTGCGCGCTGCACAACCCGGTGAATGACTACAACGGCTATCGCCGCCTGATGCACCGGATCACCCTGGCGGGCGACCGGCCGGCCTGAGCCCG
>JBIKWU010000205.1:0-7093 GCA_044356115.1 Burkholderiaceae bacterium | reverse complement strand
GCGGCGCGCGTCGGGCAGCAGGCGCCGGGAAACTCGCGCGTCCACTCACCCGATCCCCTCCCGCCCCGGCGACAGCGCCGCCGCCTGCACCCCATGGGCCCGCAGGGCCTCGGGCACCGGCCGGTCCAGGGCCAGCGCGGCGCACAGTTCGCCCATCGCCGCGCAGGTCTGGATGCCATAGCCGCCCTGCGCGGCCACCCAGATGAATCCCGGCGCATCGGGGCGCGCGCCCGCCACCAGCTCGCCGTCGGCCACGAAGGAGCGCAGGCCCGCCCAGACCCGGGTCGGGCGACGGATGCTCAGCGTGGTGGCCCGCTCGAGGCGGTCGATGGCCAGAGCGATGTCGAGCTCCTCGGCCTGCACGTCCTGCGGCGGCACCGGATCGGCATTGGCTGGGGACGCAAGCAGTTGGCCGGCATCGGGCTTGAAGTACCAGCTCTCGTCCAGGTCGGTGACCATCGGCCAGGCGGCGCAGTCCGGATCCGCCGGCGCGGGGAACACGAAGGCCGAGCGCCGGCAGGGCTGCAGCCCGATCGGCGCCAGGCCAGCCAGCGCGCCGATGCGGTCCGCCCACGCGCCCGCGGCATTGAGCAGCCGGCGGGCCCGCCAGTGACGGCCATCGGCCGTGCTCACCCGCCAGACCGCGCCCTCGCGCGCAATGCCCGTCACCTCGGCCCCGCAGTGCAGGTCGCCACCGGCCCGTCGCAGGCCGCGCAGAAATCCCTGGTGCAGGCCGTGCACATCGATGTCGCAGGAGCCCGGCTCATGAATGGCAAAGCCGGTGTGCGCCGGTCGCAGCACGCTCACCGCGGCCAGCGCCTGCGCCGGGGTCCACCAATCGACGCTGCCCTGCGCGGCCAGTTCACGATGCAGCGCGGCCAGCGGCTCGTCTTGCCCCGGCCTGGCCACGATCAGCGTGCCGCGCGCACTCAGCACCGGGTGCTCGCAGAACCCGGCCGGCGGCTGCATGAGAAAGCGGCGACTGGCCCGCGAGAGCGCGCGGACCTGCGCCGGCCCATAGGTCTCTGAGAACAGCGCCGCCGAGCGGCCGGTGCTGTGGTAGCCGGGATGGGGCTCGCGCTCGAGCACCACGGTGCGGCCATGCGGGGCCAGCCACCAGGCCACGGACGCGCCGGCAATGCCGGCGCCGATCACCAGGAAGTCCACATCGGTCATGGGTGTCCCCTGCCCCGGAGCCCGGCCGCCAGCGCGAGGGCGGGCCCGGAAAAGAAAAAAGGCGCGCATTGCTGCGCGCCTCGAAAAGGGCAGTCTCGCTGCCTCTCCTCCTCCTCCTCGAATCCAGGTGAGCGGGCTTGCCGTCACCGATTGATCGCGATCCTAACTGGTCTCCCGGTATTCGTCCATGAAATTTCGATTCCCGAAATGACAACCATGAATGCGGCGATCAGCGCGCCCGATCCACCCAGGCGAGCATGCCGAGCCCCAGCGCCAGAGCGAAAAGGCTGGGCATGCCATTGGCGAGCCAGGGCGGCCAGGTGTTGAGCAGGCCAAGATGCGAGAACAGCCCGTTCATGAAATGGAACGCCACGCCCAGCATGATCCCGGAAAAGACCCGGATGCCGATGCCGCCCGAGCGCACCTGCAGGTAGGCAAACGGCAGCGCCAGCACCAGCATGACGATCACCGCCAGCGGGTAGAGCAGCTTTTTCCAGAGCGCGATCTGGTAGAGGTCGCTGCGCTGCTGGTTGTCCTCCAGGTGCCGGATGTACTGGAACAGCGCGATCGCGGACATCCGCTCGGGCATGAGGGCCAGCACCCCGAGCAGCTCGGGGCTGAGCTCGCTCTCCCAGGCCATGTCGGCGGCCGTGCTGCGCACCGCCCGCAGCGCGGCAATCTCGCCGGCGGCCTGCACCGGCTCGAACCGGGTGAGCGTCACCTGCTGCAGCCGCCAGCGGCCCGGCGCCTCGAAGCGCGCGCCGGCCGCGTCGATGAGCGCCAGCAGCCGGAACTGCTCGTCGAACTCGAACACGTGCACCGCCCGCAGGCTGGTGTCGGCGCGCATCTCGGCGATGTTCACGAAACGCTGCCGCGTGACATGGCCGGCCGCGTCGCGCAGGGTGTCCTTCACCCAGAGCCCGGAGCGCAGCTCGGCGCCCGCGCCGGCGCCAGTGCCCGCGGCCAGGGCCGAGAAGCGGATCTGCCGGGCAAGGCGGTCTGACGGCGGGGCGGCCAGCTCACCCACCAGCGCGGTGAACAGCGCAAAGCCGGCCCCCACCGAGACCACCGCGGTCAGCGCCCGGCGCCGGCCCAGCCCCGCCGCGCGCATGGCGGTGAACTCGGAGCTGGCCGCGAACTGGGCAAGCGCGTAGATGGCGCCGATCAGCGCCGCCACCGGCATGAGCTCGTAGATGCGGCTGGGCAGGCCCAGCAGCACCACCGCCACCGCATGCTGGAGCTGGTACGCGCCGCGCCCGAGATCGTCGAGCTCGTTGACGAAATCGAAGAAGGCGAACAGACCGAGAAAGCCCGCCAGCACGAAAACCACCGCCGCCATGATCGAGCGGGCCAGGTAGCGGCGGATGAGGATCATGCGATCGCCTTCAGGCCGCGGCCCGCGCGCGCCGCAGCCGCGGCAGCCGCCACGACGAGAGCGCGGTGCGCCGCCACAGCATGAACAGGGCCAGCGCCAGCACCACGGCATGCACCAGCCAGACCGCCACCGCGAAGCGCGCCTTGCCCTGCGCCACCCAGACCTGCGAGAGCGAGATCAGGTTGCTGTAGAGCAGGTAGGCCAGCAGGGCCACCACCAGGTTCACCGAGCGGCCCACGCGGGGATTGAACGACGACAGCGGAATGGCCATGAGCGCGAGCAGCGCCGCCGAGCAGGGCAGGCCGACGCGCCAGACCAGTTCCCCCAGGTGCGAGGCGGTTGGGTCGGCCAGCAGCTCGAGCGTGGTCTTGGCCTTGGCCGCCGTGTGCGGCGCGGGCGCCGGCGCGGGGTCGATGCGCAACCCGTAGCGCTCGAACTCCATCACCCGGAAGGTGGGGTCACCGGTGCTGCCGTCATAGCGGCGGCCCTTGTCGAGCACCAGGAAGCGCTGGCCGTCGGGCTGCGTGGTGACCTCGCCGCCGGCCGAGACCACCACCGTGAGGCGATCGCCGCTGCGCTGGGTGACGAAGACATTGCGCACTACCCGCTCGTCCTCGGACAGGGCCTCCACGAAGAACACCCGCGAGCCCGCGGCCGACTCGCGGAACTGCCCGGCCGACACCCGCGAGACATCCTGGCGCTGATCGAATCGCTGCTGGTATTCGTCGATCTGACGGTTCGCCCACGGCGCGAGCGAGAACGAGAGCAGGCCCACCACCGCCACGAAGGGCGCGGCAAAGGACAGCACCGGCGCGATGAAGTGGCGCAGGCTGCGCCCGCTGGCAAACCAGATCACCATCTCGTTGTCGCGGTAGGCGCGGGTGAGCGCCATGAGCACCGAGACGTACACGGTGAGCACCAGCAGCACCGGCAGGAAGTTGATGGCCGCGAACACCAGCAGCGGAAGGATGCCGGCCGAATCCACCCGACCGCCCGCCGCGCGCCCCAGCGTGCGGATGAGGGTGGTGGTGAGCATGATGGTGAACAGCGCGGCGAAGACCACGCCGGCCAGGTTGGTCAGGTCTCGGCGCAGGGATTTCTTGAAGAGCATCGCTAGGCGCCGGGTGCGGCCCGATATAATCCGCCGTCATTCCGAGGGACAGGTGCTGCCATGCAATTCAGTATAAAGAGTTCGGCCGTCGAGGCCCTGCGTACGGCCTGCGTGCTGGTGCCGGTCAGCCATGGCAGCAATCTCGGGCCGGGCGGCAAGGCGCTCGACGAGGTCATGGGCGGCGCGCTGAGCGCCGCGCTGGCCCGAGGCGACCTGCAGCACAAGGCTGGCGCCACCCTGCTCGTGTACGGCGACGCCCGCAAGGCGGCGCGCGCGGTGCTGGTGGCCACCGGCGATGACGCCGAATGCAGCGAGCGCGCCTTCACCGAGGCGGTGCGCGCGGGTCTGCGCCAGACCGGCGCGCTGGCCTGCGACGAGGCGGTCTCGCTGCTGCACGAGGCCGGCGTCAAGGGCAAGGATCTCGCCTGGAAGCTGCGCCAGCAGGTGGCGGTGGGCCGCGATCTCGCCTACCGGTTCGATCGCCTGAAGTCGCGCAAGGAAACCCAGCCGGTGCGCCCCGGCCGGCTGCACCTGCTGGTGGCCCGCGCCGACAGTTCCCCCGCGCAGACGGCGGTGGCGCGCGCGGTGGCCCTGGCCAACGGCACCGATCTCGCCCGTGACCTCGGCAACCTGCCCGGCAACATCTGCACCCCCACCTACCTGGCCGATGCCGCCCGCAAGCTGGGCGCAGACTTCAAGCTCAAGGTGCAGGTGCTCGAGCGCAAGCAGATGGAAGCCCTCAAGATGGGCTCGCTGCTGTCGGTGGCCCGCGGCTCCGAGGAGCCGCCCAAGCTGGTCGTGCTGCAGTACAACGGCGGCCCGGCCCGTCAGGCCCCGGTGGCGCTGATCGGCAAGGGCATCACCTTCGATACCGGCGGCATCTCGCTCAAGCCCGCCGCCGAGATGGACGAGATGAAGTTCGACATGTGCGGCGCGGCCTCGGTGCTGGGCACGCTGCGCGCGGTGGCCGAGATGAAGCTGCCCATCAATGTGGTGGGCCTGATCGCCGCCAGCGAGAACATGCCCTCGGGCAAGGCCACCAAGCCGGGTGACGTGGTCACCAGCATGTCGGGCCAGACCATCGAGATCCTGAACACCGACGCCGAGGGCCGCCTCGTGCTGGCCGACGCCCTCACCTACGCCGAGCGCTTCAAGCCGCAGGCGGTGGTCGACATCGCCACCCTCACCGGCGCCTGCGTGATCGCGCTGGGCAACCATCGCAGCGGCCTGTTCAGCGCCTCCGACAGCCTCGCCCAGGCCCTGCTCGATGCCGGCCAGGCCTCGGGCGACCCCTGCTGGCGCATGCCCCTGGACGAGGAGTACGGCGAGGCCCTGAAGAGCAACTTCGCCGACGTGGCCAATGTGGGCGGGCGGGCGGGCGGCTCGATCACCGCGGCCTGCTTCCTCGCGCGCTTCGCCCGGCAGTTCGACTGGGCCCACCTCGACATCGCAGGCACCGCCTGGCGCTCCGGCGCCCAGAAGGGCTCCAGCGGCCGGCCGGTGCCCCTGCTCACGCAGTTCCTGATCGACCGGGCCACGCCGGCCTGAGGCCCGCGCCGGGATGACCCGCGTCGACTTCCACTTCAACGCCCCCGACAAGCTGCACTACGGCTGCCGGCTGCTGCGCAAGATCCACCGGGCGGGCCAGCGCGCGGTGGTCTACGCGCCGCCGGTGGAGATCGCCGCCATCGACACCGGGCTGTGGACGATCTCCGCGCTGGACTTCATCCCGCACGTGGCGGCCAGCGACCCGCTCGCCACGGTCACCCCCATCCTGCTGTGCAGCGAGCCGGTGGACACCCCGCACCACGAGGTGCTGGTCAACCTCGCGCCGCAGACCCCGTCGTTCTTCAGCCGGTTCGAGCGCGTGATCGAGGTGGTGTCGCAGCGCGACGAGGACCGCGCCGCGGCCCGCGAGCGCTGGCGCTTCTACAAGGAACGCGGCTACCCGCTGGCCAGCTTCGACCTGGCCGGCGCCGAAGGCGCGGCATGAGCGGCGGCGCGGGCGCGGCCGGGTCCGACGATCCGTTCCTGAACGACGACAGCATCCCGCTGCTGACCGAGGTGGTGCCCCTGCGCCGGCCGGGCGCCGAGACGCCGCCCGCCCCGCGGCAGGACAATGCGCTCCCGCCCCGGCAGCCGGACGAGTCGCCTGCGACGGCACGGGCGGCGAGCCCCGCCCCGCCCCTGGCCTCGGCCATCGCCCCGCCCATGGTCACTGCCCCGGCCGCAGCCAGCGCCACGCCCGTGGCCACCCCCACCACCAGCCTCACCCAGGCCGACTGGGACGCGCTGGCCGAACGCATCGAGCGCGGCGTCACCGGCCGCATGCTGGCGCAGGCCGGCCCCATGCTGGAGAGCTCGCTGCAGACCCTGGTGGCCCCGCTCATCGAGCAGGCCGCGGTGCAGATCGCCCACGACCTGCACGATGTCTTCTCGCACCTGGTGCAGGATCTGGTCGCGCGCGCCGTGGCCGAAGAGCTCGCGCTGCTGCAGGCCCGCGACGACGCGCCCGCCCCTCCCGAATCCCACTGAACCGACCCACCACCATGAACGCACCCGCCGACCAGGGCACGCTCGCCCGCAGCTTCGAGCCCGGCGACATCGAAGACCGCTGGTACCGCGCCTGGGAGGCCCGCGGCCTGTTCGCCGCCGGCCGCACTCCTGGCGCCCCGGCCTTCAGCATCCAGCTGCCCCCGCCCAATGTCACCGGCACCCTGCACATGGGGCATGCCTTCAACCAGACGCTGATGGACGCGCTCACCCGCCACCATCGCATGCGCGGCCACAACACGCTCTGGCTGCCCGGCACCGATCACGCCGGCATCGCCACCCAGATCGTGGTCGAGCGCCAGCTCGAGGCCGCCGGCGGCAGCCGCCACGACCTCGGGCGCGAGGCCTTCATCGAGCGGGTCTGGGCCTGGAAGCAGGAGTCGGGCTCCACCATCACCCGCCAGATGCGCCGCATGGGCGCGTCCACCGACTGGTCGCTCGAGTACTTCACCATGGACCCCACGCTCTCCGAGGTGGTCCGCGAGGTGTTCGTCGGCCTGTACCGGCAGGGCCTCATCTACCGCGGCAAGCGGCTGGTCAACTGGGACCCGAAGCTGCTCACGGCGGTGTCCGATCTCGAGGTGGTGAGCGAGGAAGAACAGGGCCACCTGTGGGAGATCCGCTACCCGCTCGCCGATGGCAGCGGGCACCTCACCGTGGCCACCACCCGGCCCGAGACGCTGCTGGGTGACACCGCGGTGATGGTGCATCCCGACGACGAGCGCTATCGCCATCTGGTGGGCCGCACCGTGCGGCTGCCGCTCACCGGCGAGGGCGATGACCTCGCCGCCGGCTGGCGCGAGATCCCGGTGATCGCCGATGCCCATGTCGACCGCGAATTCGGCACCGGCGTGGTCAAGGTGACCCCGGCGCATGAC
>JBIKWU010000204.1:0-7109 GCA_044356115.1 Burkholderiaceae bacterium | reverse complement strand
CGGGCTTCGACACCGGGGTGGACACGCCGGCCGAAGCCGCAATCCTGGTGATCGCGGTGGTCTACGTGATCGCGGCCCTCTTCAACCTGCGCATCCCCGACACCGGTGCGCACTACCCGCACCAGGAGCGCAACCCGATCAAGCTGGTCGGCGAGTTCGCGCACTGCTGCGCGGTGCTCTGGAAGGACCGGCTGGGCCAGATCTCGCTGGCGGTGACCACGCTGTTCTGGGGAGCGGGTGCCACGCTGCAGTTCATCGTGCTCGAGTGGGCCCGCACCGCACTGAACATGCCGCTGAACCGCGCGGCCGTGCTGCAGGGCGTGGTCGCGGTGGGCATCGCGCTGGGCGCCGTGGTGGCCGCGCGCTGGGTGCCGCTGCGCGGCGCGCTGAGGGTGCTGCCGGTGGGCGTGGCCATGGGCGTGCTGGTGCCCACGATCACGCTGGTCTCCAGTGTCGAGGCCGCCTACCCCATGCTGGTGGCGGTGGGTGCCCTGGCCGGCTTCTTCGTCGTCCCGATGAACGCGCTGCTGCAGCACCGCGGCCATGTGCTGATGAGCGCCGGTCACTCCATCGCGGTGCAGAACTTCAACGAGAACCTGAACGTGCTGGCCATGCTCGGCCTGTATTCGCTGCTGATCGGCGCGCGCATCCACATCAACGTGATCATCGTGCTGTTCGGCGGCTTCGTGGCCGTCACCATGCTGCTGGTCATCCTGCGCCATCGGGCCAATCAGCGGCAGTTCGACGCCGAGGCCACGCTGCCGACTGGCTCGGGCCACTGATCTCGGGCCACTGATCCGGCTTGCGGGCGGCTCAGCCGGCGTCCGATCGCCCCTGAGGCAGCCGCGCCTTCGCGAGACACAGATCGGCCCAGGCCTTGGCCTTGTCAGCCGGGTTGCGCAGCAGATACGCCGGATGGTAGGTGACCACCATCGGACGTTCGATGCCGGCAACCGTGTAGCGGTGCACCCGGTTGCGCAGGCTGGCAACCGAGGCATCGGTCTCGAGCAGCGCCTGTGCCGCGAAGCGCCCCATCACCAGGATGCCGGTGGGTGCCAGCAGTTCGATCTGGCGACGCAGGAAGGGGGCGCAGCGGGCCACCTCGTCAGGCTCGGGGTTGCGATTGCCGGGCGGGCGGCACTTGAGCACGTTGGTGATGAACACATCGCGGCCGCGGTCGAGCCCGATGGCGGCGAGCATCGCATCGAGCAGGCGCCCGGCCTGGCCGACGAAAGGCTCGCCGCGCAGATCTTCCTCCGCGCCCGGCGCCTCGCCCACGATCAACCAGGGCGCATCCGGATTTCCGCTGCCGAACACCGTCTGCTGACGGGACCGGCACAGCCCGCAGCGCTCGCAGCCGCGAACCGCGTTCCGCAGCGCCTCCCAGTCGGCCATCGCCGGCAGGGCCGCGTCGGCGCCATGCGAGGCCGGCGCGACGTCGGCGCCCGTCTGGCCGGCGAGCGCCTCGATCCGCGATGGCGGGCGCTCGGCCACGGTTTCGGCGATCGGAGCCGGATGCGTCAACGGATCGGCATCACGCCGGACCCAGATCGGCCCCAGACCGAGCGCCCGCCAGGCGGCACGCTGATGCGGCGTCATGACGAGAGACCGGGCAAGCGCCCGGGCGTGGTCAGTTCTCGACGCAGCACCAGCGCGTCTTCGCGCGAATCGCCCTCGGCCGGGTAGTAGCGACGCCGCAGCCCGACCTGGGTGAAACCGCCGCGACGGTACAGATGCAGGGCCTGCTGATTGCTGGGACGAACCTCGAGAAACATGGCTCGGGCACCCTGCGCGCGCGCCTGCTCGCACAGCCAGTCCAGGAGCCAGCGCCCTAGCCCCTGTCCCTGACGGTGAGCGGCGATCGAGAAATTCAGCAAGTGCACTTCGTCGATCACCGCCATCGTGAGGGCGTAGGCCTGGACGGCGCCGGCACGCTCGAGAATCCAGCCCTGATGCCCGGCCAGCAAGGAGTCGCTGAAGTTGCCCGCGGTCCAGGGGAAAGGGTAGATGGCGCGCTCGACCACCATCACCGCCGGGATGTCCTCGGGCATCATCGCCCGCAGGAGATCATCCGCCGCCAGGAGCCGGGCACTCACGCCGCGGCCTCCCGGCGCTGCCGTGCCGCCGCCTGCTCCACGGTGTCGAGCGCCACCTTGTCACGCACATAGAGGGGTGCCGCCTGGTCGGGTGCGATCGCACCACCACGCAGCCAGGCCCGCTCGGCGATCTCGGCCAGGGCGTCTGCCCCAGGGAAGGCATCCGGGGAGAGCCTGGCACCGGCCGCAGCCGCCTGCTCGGCGAGCGCCGGGTAGCGAAGGAAGGCGTCGCCCACCGCGACCCACGGCCCGGCGACCCGGGCGGTGAACTCGCGAATGCCGCGGTCCAGGGCATCGGGCGTCAGCACCGCAAGCGCGGCAGACGGGTCGCCGCGCTCGGGATCGGCCTGCGGCCAGACTCCCCGGTAGACCTCGCCCATGCGCGCATCGGTGGCTGCCAGCGTGGGCCAGGCGCGCACCGGCCAGGCCAGCGCCAGCAGGGACGATACCGGCACCACCGGACAGGCCAGACCGAGCGCCAGACCCTGCGCGAGGCCGCAGCCCACCCGCAGCCCGGTGAAGCTCCCGGGCCCGGCATCGAAGGCGATCAGGCCGACATCACGCAGGCCGATTCCCGCCTGCGCGAGCAGTTCGCGGGCCATGGGCATGACGCGCTCGGCATGCGCGTTGCCGACGAACTCGCTGACACAGGCCGAGCGCCGCCCGCCGGCCACAACATCCCGCGGGCAGGGCCAGCGCAGGCCGACCGAGCACCAGCCCCCGGAGGTGCCCAGCGCGAGCACCACCGGCAGCGAGCGCGGTTCGGGGGCCGCATCGGCATGGAGGTCGAGAGACACGGCCGGATTCTAACCGCGCCCCCGTCGCGAGCGTTGGCAGGTCGCGTGCGGCGAGGGTCGGGGCGAACGGGCCGCGTCGCGCGGCTGTCCTGTGGCTCAGCGAGGGGGCTCTTCGAGCCGGCGACGGCGTTCCTCGAGCAGTTGCAGGCGCAACTGTCGCCGCTCGTCGGCCGACAGCGGCGCGGCGCCTGGCTCGGCATCGGCCCGTCGCCAACCGTGGCGCGGCTGAGCCGGATGCCAGTGCCGCTTCACGCCTGGCGGGATGGCGGGCCGGTCAGCCTCCGCAAGCTCCGGATCGGATCCGCCGGGACCGGGCAGCGTGCCGGGCGGCGCACCGTCTGCCAGCGGTCTGACGGGCGGGCCGTCGTGGACCGGCCGCACCGGACCGGGCTCGCCCTCGGCGAGCATCCGGGCGTTCAGGGCATGGCGGCGAAGTTCCTGCCGCAGCCGCTTGCGCTCCTCGGGATCGAGGCGCTCTCCGGGTGGATGCGCGCGCGCCGGGGCCGCCGCGACCAGCAGCAGACCGACGAGCAGGAACCCGCAAAGCCGGCGCCCGCGCGACCCCATGACCCCTGACCATCGCCCTGCGCGCATACATGAATTGTAGGCAATCCCCGCGCCGCCACCCGCCGCCCCCGGGCGACAGCGATGTAACAGCGGGTAAGGGCCACGCCGGCCCGCCCCGACCCACGCCTTATGATCGCCACACCATGACCGTGACCGCCAAGCACCTGCTGGTCGTCGATGACGATCCTCGGCTGCGCGAGCTGCTGCGTCGCTATCTCACCGAGAACGACTTCCAGGTGAGCACGGCCCAGGATGCCCCGTCGATGAACCGGCTGATGCAACGCCAGACCTTCGACCTGATCATCCTCGACCTCATGCTGCCCGGTGAGGACGGTCTGTCGATCGTGCGCAGGCTGCGCGGCGGCGGAGAGCGCACCGCGATCATCATGCTCACCGCCAAGGGCGATGACGTCGACCGGATCCTCGGCCTCGAAATGGGCGCCGACGACTATCTGCCCAAGCCCTTCAACCCGCGCGAACTGCTGGCCCGCGCCCATGCGGTCCTGCGCCGGCAGCCGCCGCCGGAGGTGCCCGGCGCGCCCAGCGCCGAGCCGGCGAGCATCCAGTTCGGCACGTTCCATCTCGATCTGGCCCTGCGCAAGCTCACCCGCGCCGGACAGCCCATCCCGCTCACCAGCGGCGAGTTCGCGGTGCTGAAGGTCTTCGCCCGCCACCCGCGTCAAGCCCTGTCGCGCGACAAGCTCATGATGCTGGCCCGGGGTCGCGAGTACGGTGCCTTCGACCGCAGCCTCGACGTCCAGATCTCGCGCCTGCGCAAGCTGATCGAGGACGACCCGCAGAACCCGCGCTACATCCAGACCGTCTGGGGCGTCGGGTACGCTTTCGTTCCCGATCAGCCCTGAGCCGGCGGGCGCCCCGGCCGCGCCCGCCCGCACCACCGCATGCGCACCACCCTCTTCTGGCGAACCTTCCTGCTCATCGCGGGTCTGGTGGTGGCCTGCCTGCTGATCATGCTGGAACTGGTGAGGGCCTTCGATCCCGCGCCCGCCGAGCAGACCCTCGCCTGGGAGGTTGCCTCGGTGGTCAACCTGACCCGCTCGGGGCTGGTCAGCGCGCAACCCGAACGTCGCCGACAGCTGCTTGCCGCGCTCGCCCGCGAAGAAGGGGTGCGGGTGTTGCCGCTCGAGACCTCCGACCGGATCGATCCGATGGCCGGCCGCCGCAGCGAAAGCCTGCTTGCAAGGCTGCGTCAGCTGCTCGGGCCGACAACGCGACTGGCCACCGGCGTCAACGGCGACCCGGGCCTGTGGGTGAGCTTCGATATCGACGGCGACCCCTACTGGCTGGGCCTGGAGGGCAGCCGCTTCGACCGACACCTCGGCCCGCCCTGGCTCACCATGCTGGTGGTCGCGGCCGCGCTCGCGCTGGTGGGCGCCCTGGTGCTGGCCCCCCCTCTGAGCAAGCCGCTGGCCAACCTCGCGCAAGCACTCGATCAGGTCAGCCGCGGCCAGGCGCCCCAGCCCCTGGTGGAGTCTGGCACGCCGGAGATCGCCGCCCTCAACCGGCGCTTCAACCGCATGACCGCCGAGCTCGCGCAGCTCGAGTCCGATCGGGCGGTCGCGCTCGCCGGCATCTCGCATGACATCCGCACACCCCTGACCCGCCTGCGCATGGAGATCGAGCTTTCCGCCCTCGGTCTCGACGACAAGCGGGCCATGAACGAGGACATCGAGCGGATCGACCGGATCGTGGGCAAGTTCACAGAGTACGCTCGGGTGGCGGGAGAGCCCGGCCCGGCCCGGCGCGCGGCGGAGGTGAGTGTGGCCGAGGTGCTGAACGGTGCCCTGGCCGGCTACCAGCCGCGCCGCGAAGCCGGGCTGCTCGCGGTGGACGCCGAACTGCCCGACGAGCTCGCCTGGCGGGGTGACCCGGTCGACCTGGAACGCATGCTCGCCAACCTGATCGAGAACGCGGTCCGCCACGGGAACACCCCGACCACCGCCCGGACCGAGCTGAGCATCGTCGGGCGCCGGGTCCCCGCCGGGCTGGAACTGGTCCTGAGTGACCGCGGTCCCGGCGTCCCGGCCGCCGAGCGCGAGCGCCTGCTGCGGCCCTTCTCGCAAATCGAGGATGCGCGCAGCGAGGCTGGCGGCAGCGGCCTGGGGCTGGCCATCGTGGCCCGGCTCGCGGCCCGCTACGGCGGCAGCTGCGAGCTCGACGGCGGTCCGGCCGGCCGGGGCCTCACGGTGCGCCTGACCCTGCCCGACGCGGCACGACGCTGACCCTTCCGGGGCCGGCGCGGCGCCCCGCCAGAGCCCTCGATGGCGCAGCGCTGACGATAGTCATGCTCAATCACTCGCATTAGAAGGTTCAATTGGCCAGGGAGCGACCCGGGTTTGTACAATCCATGCAGTCGACAAGGCTGGACAAACAAGAACCCGGCTCGTGTCTCGACTGCACCGATTCCCAACCACCGTCACATCGGAGACCGCCATGCCGTCACTGAAGGGCACCAAGACGCACGACAACCTGAAGGCTGCGTTTGCCGGCGAAAGCCAGGCCAACCGCCGCTACCTGTACTTCGCAAACAAGGCCGACGTCGAAGGCCATCCGGAAGTCGCTGCGCTGTTCCGCTCGACCGCCGAAGGCGAGACCGGCCACGCGCACGGCCACCTCGACTACCTGGCCGAAGTGGGTGATCCCGCCACCGATCTGCCGATCGGCGAGTCGGCCCTGAACCTGAAAGCCGCCGTCGCCGGCGAGACCCACGAGTACACCGACATGTACCCGGGCATGGCCAAGTCGGCCCGCGAAGAGGGTTTCGACGAGATCGCCGACTGGTTCGAGACCCTGGCCAAGGCCGAGCGCTCGCACGCCAACAAGTTCGCCAAGGCCCTCGAGGCCCTGGCCGCCTGAAGACGCTGTCGCCGCACCGCCGGCGCGCCCCCCCGGGCGCGGTGGCGGGCGGGCCGGGGAGCGTCTTGGCGCTCCCTTTTTCTTTGCCCGTGAGACGACCATGACCGCACGCGAAGGTTCGCTCGAAGCCCCCACCCGCCATCCGCTCGACTGGAAGAACCCCGAGTTCTACGACCAGACCAAGGCGCTCGACGAGATGGAACGGGTGTTCGACATCTGCCACGGCTGCCGCCGCTGCGTGAGCCTGTGCAACGCCTTCCCCACCCTGTTCGATCTGGTCGACGAGAGCAAGACCGGCGAGGTCGACGGCGTCGACCGCAAGGACTACTGGAAGGTGGTCGACCAGTGCTACCTGTGCGACGTCTGCTACCTCACGAAGTGCCCCTATGTGCCGCCGCACCCCTGGAATCTCGACTTCCCGCACCTGATGCTGCGCGGCAAGGCCATCCAGTTCCGTGAGGGCTCGCCCACCCGCATGCGCGACAGCGCCCTGTCGTCCACCGACCGCAACGGCAAGCTCGCCAGCATCCCGGTCGTGGTGCAGCTGGTGAACAAGGCGAAGGAATCGCCCACGCTGCGCAAGCTTGGCGAAGACTTGGTCGGCGTGCACCGCTCGGCCTGGTTGCCCGATTTCAGCGCCCACCCCTTCCCTGGCAGCGCGGCGCCCTCGCCCGCCCACCCGGTGAACCATGGCGAGCGCACGCCCGGCAAGGTGGCGGTCTTCGCGACCTGCTACGTGAACTACAACGAGCCCGGCATCGGCCACGACCTG
>JBIKWU010000203.1:0-7114 GCA_044356115.1 Burkholderiaceae bacterium | reverse complement strand
GGGCGTCGCGGTGCATGACGCATCAAGCGACGAGGCGCTGCCCCCGCGAACCCGGCTGCAGGCCCGTGACCCGCTCGCGCCGCTGGTCACGCCCGCGCCCTACGCCGCCGGGTTCGAACGTGACTGGTCGGTGAGCAGCTATACCGCGCTGGTCCGCGATGCAGGCCGCGCGGGCGCGACAGCGGGCGATCTGCCGGCGCGCCATGTGCGCAATGACGAACCCGATGGCGCACCGGCGCCCGAGGGCAGGGCGCCAACGTCATCGGTACTCCCCTGGCACCGGTTCCCGCGAGGCGCGCTGGCCGGCAACTTCCTGCACGACCAGCTCGAGTGGCTGGCCGGCGAGGGGTTCGCGCTCGACCGCTCGATCGACATCCGCGAGCGACTGCTGCGACGCTGCGAGCGGCAAGGCTGGGGGCATCGTGGCGAGGACGTGCTCGCGTGGCTGCGCGAGGTCTGTCGCACGCCGCTGCCGCCCACGGGCGTGCCGCTGTCGGCCCTGAGCAGCCTGTCGCCCGAGATGGAGTTCTGGTTCCCCAGCGACGGACTGGACGCGGCCCGCGTCGACGCCCTGTGTCGGCAGCATCTGCAGCCCGGGCTCCCTCGGCCAGCGCTGGCGCAGCGCAGCCTCAAGGGCATGCTCATGGGCTTTGCGGATCTGGTCTTCGAGCACGCCGGCCGCTACTGGGTGCTCGACTACAAGTCGAACCGCCTGGGCCCGACGGACGCCGACTACACCTCGCAGACCATGGAAGCGGCCATGCGCGAGCACCGCTACGACGTCCAGGCCACGCTCTACCTGCTCGCCTTGCACCGGCTGCTGCGCGTGCGTCTGGGCCATGCCTACCACCCCGACCAGCACCTCGGCGGCGCGATCTACCTGTTCCTGCGAGGCATCGCCGGGCCGGCCGCCGGCTGCTGCACGATCACCGCGCCGCAGGCGCTCATCGCGCAACTCGATGCCCTGCTGCAGGCCGGGCAGGCCGGGCAGACGCTGGCGTCTGCACACGGACAGGCAGTCGCATGAGCGCGAGCGCCCAGTTGCAGAGGCTCGAGCACTGGCGCGATGCGGGCTGGCTGCGCCACCTCGACCTCGCCTTCGCACGCTTCGTGGCCGAGACCGATCCGGCGGCGCCGGGCAGCCTGCTGCTGGCGGCCGCGCTGCTGGCGCATCTCGAGGGACGCGGGCATTGCGCCTTGCCGCTCGCCGGGCTGCATCGCGATCCTCAGGCGCTTCTCGCCTGGCCGGTCGATGCGGTCGAGTCCCTGACTGCGGCGTTCCAGGACTGGCCCGCTGACGTCGCAGCGCAGCAAGCGCAGTGGGCGACTATCCCGTCCCTTACCTGGATGCCGCTGGCGGACCAGAGCGGATCGATGCCGGGCGATGAAGCCAGTTCGCCGTCCCTGGCTGCGCCCGGATCAGGTCCGCTCCCGTCCCATGCAGGCACGTCGCCGCTGGTGGCCTGCGGTGGCCTGCTCTACCTGCGGCGCTACTGGGGCCACGAAACCCGAGTCGCGGCGCAGGTTCGGCAGCGGGCCGGCATCGCGCCCGACACCATCGATCTGCCCACCGCGCAGTCCCTGCTCCATCGCCTCTTTCCGCCCGGCGCGGCCGGCTCGGCGCCTGACTGGCAGAAGGTCGCGTGCGCGATCGCGCTGCGCGGCCGCCTCACCCTGGTCACGGGTGGGCCAGGCACCGGCAAGACCCACACCGCGGCGCGGCTGCTCATGCTCATGCAGGCCTTGCAGGGCGATCGACCACCCCTTCGGGTGGCACTGGCCGCGCCCACCGGCAAGGCCGCAGCGCGACTGCGCCAGTCCATCACCGGCGCGCTCGAGCGGATCGACGCACCCCTGGCCGCATCGCTCGGGCTCGGTCGATGGATCGGGACACTCGGCCCTGCGCGCACCCTGCATGCCTTGCTCGGTGCGCAGGCCGGCACCCGACGACTGCGCCATGACGCCGCCAATCCGCTCGACCTGGATCTGCTGGTGGTCGATGAGGCCTCGATGATCCACCTCGAGATGATGGCGCAGCTTCTCGATGCCCTGCCTGCCCAGGCCAGACTGGTGCTGCTGGGGGACAAGGATCAACTCGCCTCGGTGGAGGCCGGCGCGGTGATGGGCGATCTGTGCATGGGCGCCGGGGATGGTGAGCGTGGGGGAGGGTATCGGGCCCACACTGCCGACTGGGTTTGCCAGCTCACGGGCGAGCATCTGCCGGCATCCACGCTTGGCGATGGATCCACGCTCGCGCAGCAGACGGTGGTGCTGCGGCACAGCCACCGCTTCGATGGCCCGATCGGTCAGCTCGCGCTCGCGGTCAACGCAGGCGATGCCGCGACGGCGCAGGCGGTGCTTGCCGGCGATGCCGATGGCCCGGTGGCGCAGATCAGGGTCGAATCGCCCGAGGCTGTCGTCTCGATGGCGCTCGGCGGGCGGGCCGGCGCGCCGGGCGGCTATCGCGCCTATCTGTCACGGCTTGCGCAGCGCCCTGCGCCCGGAGATCCGAGTGGCCTCGAGGCCTGGGCACGGTCGGTGCTGGCCGCCTTCGATGGTTTCCGGGTGCTGTGCGCCCTCCGCGAAGGGCCCTGGGGGGTGAGCGGGCTGAACGCCGCCATCGAACGGGGCCTGGCTGAGGCTGGCCTGCTCGCGCGTCGCGGCGAGTGGTACGAAGGCCGCCCGGTGATGGTGACCCGCAATGATCCCGCCCTGGGGGTGAGCAATGGCGACATCGGCATCGTGCTGCGCGCCGCCGGCAGCGACGGCGCGATGCGCTGTTTCTTCCCGGAAGGCGAGGGACTGCGCTCGGTGTCGGTGGGTCGCCTGGCCGATGTCGAGACGGCGTTTGCCATGACGGTGCACAAGAGCCAGGGCTCGGAATTCGGCCACGTGGCCCTGGTGCTGCCTGACGACGACGCCCCAGTGCTCACGCGCGAACTGGTCTACACCGGCATCACGCGGGCCCGCCAGGCGTTCACGCTGGTGGCGCCGCGGCCTGATCTGCTGGCGATCGCCTCTGCGCGGCTCACGCGGCGGGTGAGTGGCTTGCCGGGGCGGCTGTGCGGTGCTGGTTCGTGATCTCCGATGCGGACCCTGCCGGGATGGTACTCTATTGGTTTACATAATACACATTATGCGCTGCATAAGATCGGAGTTCGCGGGCCGACAAACGCCATGGCACCGCGCAGACGCTTCAGGGCCGAGCCGCGGCCGGCACCGGCGCATCGCGCGTGCCGTAGCGCCGCAGGAACTCCGAGGCCTTCTCGGCGAGCTGGCGTGCCTCCTCGGGCTGATCGCGTCGCAGGAAGTACTCCGGTGCTCCCAGGCCGGCCTGGTTGCGAAGGCTGGGATCGGCGCCAAGCTCCACCAGCAGCCGGGCGGCCCGGGTCTGCCCCTCGCGCGCGGCGAGCATCAAGGGCGTGGTTCCATTGGCTGACGCCGCATCGATGTAGGCATGATGCTCGTCCACGAGAAGCCGGATCATCCCGAGTTGCCCGGTCGCCGCCGCGTAGTGCAACGGAGTCCAGCCGGTCTGATTCACCTGGGCACCCCGGCGGATGAGCTGGCGGGCAAGCTCGGTCTCGCCGAACATCGCCAGGTACATCAGCGCGGTCTCACCCCGGGGATTGGCCGCGTTCACGTCGGTGACTCGCGAATCGAGCAGCGCTCGGACCGCTCCGAAGGCCTTCATCTGCGCCGCCATGACGATCAGCGGCCCCTGCTCCGGATGGACGAGGTTTGGCGAAATCCCCCGGACAAGGAGCTTGCGTACGGTATGCACATCATCGGTGGGAAGCGCCGCATACAACTCGGCCTGATCCTGCTCGGGACCGGCCATGGCGAGCGCCGCCGTCATCAGTGCCACTGCAAGCGTCAGTCCGCGCGCCAGGCGACCAAGGCGACCGAGGCGGGCAGCCTGGCGAGGCTGTCGCTGACCGATCAGGCGGGGCCGGGCCGACATCCGCGGGCCTCAGTCGCAGGTTTGCAGCGCATCGGCCGGAACCCGGAAGGTGCGCAGGAAGTTGGCGGTGGTCTGGCGAGCCACCTCCTCGAGCGGCACCCCCCGAACCTGGGCGAGCATGGCCGCCACCCGGGGCACGAAGGACGGCTCGTTCGTCTTGCCCCGGTGCGGCACCGGCGCGAGATAGGGCGAATCGGTTTCGATGAGCAATCGGTCCGAGGGTACCCGGGCGGCAACCTCGCGCAGCGATTCGGCGCTCTTGAACGTGACGATGCCCGAGAACGAGATGCAGAAGCCCAGGTCGATGGCGGCGCTGGCCGTCGCCCAGTCTTCGGTGAAGCAGTGCATGACGCCGCCCACCGCCTCGGCACCCTCCTCGCGCATGATCCGCAGCGTATCCTCGGCCGCAGCCCGGGTGTGGATCACCAGCGGCAGGCCCGTCGCGCGGGCGGCTCGGATATGCACCCGAAACCGCTCTCGCTGCCACTCGAGGTCACCGGTCAGCCGGTAGTAGTCCAGTCCGGTCTCGCCGATGGCGCGGATCCGCGGGTCGTCCGCCAGCCGCACCAGCAGGTCGACATCGGGTTCCGGGATGTCGGGGTAGTCGGGATGAACCCCCACCGTGGCCCAGAGCTGAGGATGGGCATGCGCAAGCGCCAGGACTGCCGGGAAACTGCCGAGCTCGACGCTGATGCAAAGCGCTGCCCGGACATCCGCCGCACGCATGCGCGCCAGCAACGCCGGCAGTTGCGGCGCGAGCTCGGGAAAATCCAGGTGGCAGTGCGAATCGACGAACACGCCGCGAGTGTACCTGCAGCGCCGTCGAACCCCGGGCGCTCAGAGCGTGGAGGTGGGGCGATCCGATCCGAGTGCGCTGCCCAGGATCTTCTCGATCCGGAGTCGGGCCTGCGTGCCGGCGTCGTTGGCGGCGAACTGGATGCCGATGCCCTGAGGGCGACCAGGAACGCCGCTGGGCGTGATCCAGCAGACCTTGCCCGGGATGGGCAGCTTGGCCGGGTCATCCGGCAGACTGACGATGGCAAAGACGTCGTCACCGAGCCGGGCCGCACGCGGGGTGGGCACGAACAAGCCGCCCCGGGCGATGTGGCTCATGTAGGCGGAATACAGGGCTGCCTTGTCGCGGATGCTCAGTTGCAGCACGCTCGGCCGCAAGCCGCTGGGGGCGACCTGCCCGGCAGCGGTCTGCGTGACGCCTGTCTGCGCCGGGCCTGCGGCCGCGGCGGGCCTGGGATCCGGTTGGGTCATGGTGTCGGCCCCGGTGAGGGTGGTGCCGCTGGCCTGGCTGATCGTGCTCACAAGGAACTCGCTCTCGTGGATGTTGCCGCCGCGATGGTCATCGGTCAACGCGGAAACAGGGCTTCGTAGCGCAGCCAGACGTCTTCCGCATACAGGCGCGGATTCAGCGGGTGGCTGCTCACCCGCGCCTGCTGGTCCAGCCAGGTGGCGTAGGCGCTTACCCGAGGCAAGCGCGTGCGCTGCGCCAGGCGTTGCAGGCTTGCCCGCTGACCCGGATAGCGCTGGGCCTGCGCCCCAGCCAGCACCCGCGCCAGGTCGGCCACCCACGACTGCAGCAGCGGAACCCAGAGCGGCGCGGGCTGCGACGCAAACCCCTCGGCGATCCTCATGGCCCCAGTCTCGGGGATTTCCTGCACGGCCTGCACCAGCATCCGATGAGCGGCCGCCGCGCCAGGTTCGGCGAGTGCCAGCGCCCGCAGGGGCGCACCGTCGGCCAGCGCGAGCCAATCGGAAGCCTGCGCTGCCTGGTCAGCGTCGAGTCGCGCGATCAGCCATGCGCGCGCGGCCTCGAACGGGGGCGCGGGCACTCGCCAGGGCACACAGCGCGACCGCACCGTGGGCGCCACCGCGGCGCCCTGGGCGGCCACCAGCAGGAACACGGTGTCGCCCGGGGGCTCCTCGAGGGTCTTGAGCAGCGCATTCGCAGCGGGCAGGTTCAGCCCATCGGCCGGGTCGATGATCACCGGTTTACGGCCGCCTCGGTGACCGCCCACGCCGACGAAACCGGCCAGGGCTCGAATCTGATCGATCTTGATGTCCGCACGGGGGCGCTCGGGGCGGGAACGGTCGGCCCGCTCAGCGGCGGCATCGTCATCGGCCAGCGGCGAGACCTGACGGAAATCGGGATGGTTGCCCGCGAGGTACCAGCCGCAGGCATCGCAGCGTCCACAAGCGCGACCATCGGCCAGCGGGGACTCGCAGAGCAGGCACTGCGCGAAGCGCCTGACAAGGCGGCCCTTGCCAATGCCGCGCGGGCCCTGGACGAGCAGCGCATGCGGCAGCGTGGCGCGCAGTGCCAGCAGGCCGCTCAGGCTGGGTTCCAGCCAGCTCGGCAGGAGATCGTCAGGGGTTTCCGGCGTCAAGATAATAAGTAATTTAATGTATTACGTAACAAATATGATCTTCTATGGGGTGAGTCCCGTGCGATCTGCGATCAGGCGCCTGAGATCCGTCGCCATCTGCGCGCGCAAGGATGGGATCGAATCGCGGCCATCCAGCACCAGGAAGCGTGCCGGATCCCCGGACACCCGGCGCGCATAGCTCGCGCGGACACGCTCGAAGAACGTCGCATCCTCGAGTTCGAACCGATCGGCAGCCCGGGCGGCCGCGCGGCGCCGGGCAGCGAGATCGGCAGGCAGATCGAACAGGTAGGTGCGGTCGGGCTTCAGGCCCGCCAGGAGGACCGTCTCCAGGTGATCGATCAGGTCTGCTCCCAGCCCGCGCCCTCCTCCCTGGTAGGCGTGGGTGGAGTCCGTGAAGCGGTCGCAGATCACGATCGCACCACGCGCCAGGGCCGGACGGATGAGCGCGCTCACATGCTCGTTGCGGGCGGCGAACACCAGCAGGAGTTCGGTCCGGATGTCCATCGACTCGTGCAGCAGCAGCCCGCGCAAGCGTTCGGCGAGCGGGGTGCCGCCGGGTTCGCGGGTGACGATCACCTCGCGACCGGACTGCCGGCACTGCTCGGCCAGCCAGTCCAGATGGGTGCTCTTGCCGGCGCCGTCGATGCCCTCGACGCTCAGGAATCGGCCGGGCAGGCCGTGGACTGGCGACATCCCGCTCATGAGCCGCCCTTTCGCTGGTAGCGGTCCACCGCCCGCTGATGGGCAGCCA
>JBIKWU010000202.1:0-7130 GCA_044356115.1 Burkholderiaceae bacterium | reverse complement strand
AAGGTCAAGGGCATGAGCTCGATCTTCCTCGCCCTGAACCGCAACAAGCGCTCGCTCGCGGTCGACCTGAAAACCGCGCGCGGCCGCGAGATCATCGAGCGCCTGATCCCGGGCGTCGATGTGGTGGTGCACAACATGCGCATGGCCGCGATCGAGCGGCTGGGCTTCGGCTACCAGCGCGTCGCCGAACTCAACCCGCGCGCGGTCTACTGCGCGGCCACCGGCTTCGGCCAGGACGGCCCGCACCGCGACCGGCCGGCCTTCGACGACATCATCCAGGCCGCCTGCGGGCTGGTCGGCGCCAACCTGATCCAGCAGTCGCTGCCCGACTATGTGCCCAGCCTGATCGCCGACAAGACCACCGGCATGGCGGTGGTGAGCGCGGTGCTGGCGGCGCTCTTTCATCGCGAGCGCAGCGGTCGCGGCCAGCAGGTGGAGGTGCCCATGCTCGAGACCATGACCGCCTTCGTGCTGGCCGAGCACCTGGGCGGCCTGAGCTTCGAGCCGCCGACCGCGCCGGCCGGCTACGCCCGCCTGCTCACCGGCGGGCGCAAGCCGGCGGCCACCCGCGACGGCCACATCGCCATGCTGCCCTACACCGGCGAGCACTGGGAGGCCTTCTTCCACATGGCCGGGCGCGCCGAGCTGATCGAGCGCTACCAGCTCGCCGATCGGCACAAGCGCAACCAGCACCTGCGCGAGCTCTACGCCCACCTCGCCGAGATCGCGCTCACCCGCACCACCGCGGAATGGATGGCGATCTGCGACGAGCTCGACGTGCCGGCCACGCCGATCTACCGGCTCGAAGACCTGCCCGCGCATCCTCACCTCGCGGCGGTGGATTTCTTTCAGCGCGCCGAGATGCCGGGCCAGGGCAGCATCCGCTACACCCGGCCGCCGGTGCGCTTCATGGATACCCCGGCCGGGGTGCGCTCGTTCGCGCCCCGCCTGGGCGAGCACACGGCCGAGATCCTCGCGCAGGCCGGCTACAGCGCGGCGCAGATCGCCGCGATGGCGGCCGATCGCGTGGTCGGGCTCGATCCGGGCCTGCCGGCCTTCAACCCTGGAGACACCCCGTCATGAATTTCGAACTCCCGCACGAGCACCGCATGCTCGCCGACCTCGTCAAGCGTTTCGTCGACGAGGAACTCATGCCGCTGGAAAAGACCGTGCTCGAACGCGAGGCCGCGGGCCAGGGCCACGAGCTCACCGCCGAGGAGCACCGGCGCATCGATGCCCGCTCGCGCGAGCTCGGCCTGTGGGGGCTCGACGCGCCCGAGGAACTCGGCGGCTCCAACCTGCCGGTGAGCGCGATGGTCGCGGTCAACGAGGCCATGGGCCGCACCATCGTGCCCTACTACCTGCCGCCTGACTCCCCCAACCTGCGCATGCTGCTGCTCACCGCCACCGCCGAGCAGCGCGCCCGCTACCTCGAGCCCTACACCCGCGGCGAGATGGTCTCGGCGATCGCCATCTCCGAGCCGGGCGCCGGCGGCGATCCGGCGGCCATGCGCTCGCGCGCGGTCCGCGAGGGCGACCACTGGGTGCTCAACGGCCGCAAGATCTGGATCAGCCGCGCGGCCAAGGCCGACTTCACCATCGTCATGGCCGCCACCGATCGCGAGAAGGGCGCCCGCGGCGGCATCTCGGCGTTCATCGTCGACAAGGGCACGCCCGGCTTCAACGTGCTGCGCCGCATCCCCATGCTGGGCGGCCACTTCACCTACGAGATCGCGCTCGAGGACCTGCGCCTGCCGCACACCGCCATGCTCGGCGAGGAGGGCAAGGGCTTCGCGCCGATGCAGGAGCGGCTGTCCAACCGGCGGGTGCAGATGGCGGCCTGGTGCACCGGCCGGGCCCAGCGCGCGCTCGACATGATGGTCGAGTACGCGCCCCAGCGCTCCACCTTCGGGGTGCCCCTCTCCGAGCGTCAGGCCATCCAGTGGTGGATCGCCGATGCCGCCACCCGCATCCACGCCTGCCGGCTCATGACGCATGAGGCCGCCTGGCGCATCGACACCGGCCGCGACGCGCGCAGCCAGGTCTCGATGATCAAGGCCTATGCCACCGAGATGGCCTGGGAGATCATCGACCGTGCCATGCAGACCTTCGGCGCCATGGGCATGACCAAGGAGCTGCCGCTGCAGCAGATGGCCAACGACGTGCGCCTCATGCGGGTCTACGAAGGGCCCACCGAGGTGCACCGCTGGGTGGTGGCGCGCAACACGCTGGCCGGCCGCGGCTGAGCCGATCCGGCGCTGTCTTATCCTTGTCGCCTTTCGCGACCACACTCGCGTTTTTTTCCCGGAGAACCCCATGAAATCGTTTTCTGCCCGCGCCGGCGTCTTTGCCGCGCTGATGGCGGCAAGCCTGCCGGCCCTCGCCCAGACCGAGATCCAGTGGTGGCATTCCATGACCGGCGCGCTCGGTGACCGGCTCACCGGCCTGGCCGATCGCTTCAACAAGAGCCAGACCGACTACAAGGTGGTGCCGGTGTTCAAGGGCACCTATCCCGAGTCGATGGCCGCGTCCATCGCGGCCTACCGCGCCGGCAACGCGCCGCACATCGTGCAGGTCTTCGAGGTGGGTACCGCCACCATGATGTCGGCCAAGGGCGCGGTGGTGTCGGTCGAGAAGATCATGAAGGACGCCGGCGAGAAGTTCGACCGCAAGGCCTATGTGCCGGCGGTGGCGGGCTTCTACACCACGCGGCAGGGCGAGATGATGTCCTTCCCGTTCAACAGCTCCACCTCGGTCTTCTACTACAACAAGGATGCGCTGGCCGCCGCTGGCGTCACCAAGGCGCCCGAGACCTGGCCCGAGGTGGCCGCCGCCGCGGCCAAGGTCAAGGCTGCCGGCGCGGCACGCTGCGGCTACACCACCAGCTGGCCGAGCTGGGTGCACATGGAGAACTTCTCGGCCTGGCACAACGTGCTCTTCGCCACCGAGAACAACGGGTTCGGCAGCCTGAAGGCGCGGCTTGCGATCAACACGCCGCTGCACGAGAAGCACCTGGCCAACCTCGCCGACTGGTCGAAGAAGGGCTACTTCAGCTACGCCGGCCGCACCAGCGAGGGCGACTCCAAGTTCTTCAGCGGCGAGTGCGCGATGTTCACCGGCAGCTCGGCGGCCTACGCCAACATCAAGCGCAACGCGAAGTTCAACTTCGCGATCGCGCGGCTGCCGTATTACACCGACGTGCAGGGCGCGCCCCAGAACTCGGTGATCGGCGGCGCGAGCCTGTGGGTGATGGCCGGCAAGAAGCCTGCCGAGTACAAGGGCATCGCGAAGTTCTTCGCCTTCCTGTCGGCCACCGAACTGCAGGCCGAGTGGCATCAGCAGACCGGCTATCTCCCGCTCACCCTGGCCTCCTACGAACTCACCCGCAAGTCGGGCTTCTACGAGAAGAACCCGGGCACGAACGTCTCGGTCGAGCAGATGATCGTCAAGACCACCGACAAGTCGCGCGGTGTGCGCCTGGGCAACTTCGTGCAGATCCGCGACGTGGTGCACGAGGAGATGGAGTCGCTGTTCGCCGGCAAGCAGGATGCCAAGCAGGCGCTGGCCAAGATGACCAGCCGTGGCAACGACCTGCTCGCGCGCTTCGAGCGCACCGCCAAGGAGTGAGGCTTCCGGCGCGGCTGGGCCTGCCGGTCCGCCGCGCCGCCGCTGATCGATGATCAAGCGCGTCGTCTTCCCCTCGGGCTGGCTGCCCTGGGCACTGCTGCTGCCGCAACTCGCGGTGGTGGCGGTGTTCTTCTACTGGCCCGCGGTCCAGGCGCTCTACCAGTCGGTCTTCATCCAGGACGCCTTCGGCGGCAATCCGGAATTCGTCGGGCTCGAGAACTTCGCCCGGCTGTTCGCCGATCCGCTCTACCTGAACGCCATGCGGGTGACCGCGGTGTTCTCGCTCTCGGCCACGGTGATCGGGCTGGTGTTCAGCCTCACGCTGGCCTACTTCGCCGACCGGGCGATGCGTGCCCGGCTGCTGCTGCGCACACTGCTGATCTGGCCCTATGCGGTCGCCTGGGCGATTGCCGGCGTGCTCTGGATGTTCCTGTTCAATCCCACGCTGGGGGTGGTCACCCACTGGCTGCGCGGGCTTGGCGTCACCTGGAACCACGTCCTCGATGGCGACCAGGCGATGCTGCTCATCATCATGGCCACGGTCTGGAAGCAGATCAGCTACAACTTCATCTTCTTCCTGGCCGGGCTGCAATCGATCCCGCGCTCGCTGATCGAGGCTGCCGCGCTCGACGGGGCGGGCGCCTGGCGCAGCTTCCGCTACGTGGTGTTTCCGCTGCTCTCGCCCACCACCTTCTTCCTGTTCGTGGTGAACATCGTCTATGTGTTCTTCGACACCTTCGCGATCGTCGACGCGGTGACCGCCGGCGGGCCGGCCAACGCCACCGAGATCCTGGTGTTCAAGGTGTATCACGACGGCTTCAAGGCGCTGGACATCGGCGGGTCGGCCGCGCAGTCGGTGGTGCTGATGGTGATCGTGGTGGCGCTCACCATCCTGCAGTTCCGGTATGTCGAGAAGAAGGTGCAGTACTGAGCATGGTCGAGCGCAACCGACTCCTCGATGCCATCACCTATCTCGTGCTCGCGCTCGGGGTCGTGGTGGTGATGCTGCCGCTCTACGTGGCCTTCGTGGCGTCCACCCAGACCCAGGAGCAGGTGATGGCCGCGCCGATGTCGCTGCTGCCGGGCGACCGTCTGCTGGCCAACTATGCCGAGGTGCTGGCCACCGGCGCCGGGGCCAGCCAGGCCGGCGTGCGCGCCATGCTCTTCAACAGCCTGGTCATGGCGCTGACCATCGCGCTGGGCAAGATCGTGATCTCGCTGCTGTCGGCCTTCGCGCTGGTGTACTTCCGCTTCCGCTTCCGCCAGGCCTGCTTCTGGATCGTCTTCGTCACGCTCATGCTGCCGGTGGAGGTGCGCATCATGCCCACCTACCAGGTGATGTCCGACCTCGGGCTGCTCGACACCTACACCGGGCTCACGCTGCCGCTGATCGCCTCGGCCACCGCCACCTTCCTGTTCCGGCAGTTCTTCCTCACCGTGCCCGAGGAACTCACCGAGGCCGCGCGCATCGATGGCGCGGGGCCGATGCGATTCTTCTTCAGCATCCTGCTGCCGCTGTCACGCACCAACATCGCGGCGCTGTTCGTGATCCTGTTCATCCTGGGCTGGAACCAGTACCTGTGGCCGCTGCTCATGACCACCCAGGAGTCCATGTACACCGTGGTGATCGGCATCAAGCGCATGATCGCCGGTGGCGATGCCGCCACCGAGTGGAACCTGGTCATGGCCACCGCCATGCTGGCGATGCTGCCGCCGGTGCTGGTGGTGGTGCTGATGCAGCGCTGGTTCGTGCGCGGCCTGGTCGACACGGAGAAGTGAGATGAGCGTTCCCGCCTGGCCCTATCCCGCGCGCTGCGCCCACCGGGGCGCGGGCAAGCTCGCGCCCGAGAACACGCTGGCCGCCATCCGGCACGGCGCGGCGCTGGGCTACCGGATGTTCGAGTTCGACGTGAAGCTCTCGGCCGATGGCGTGCTGGTGCTGATGCACGATCCCACCGTCGATCGCACCACCAGCGGCCACGGTCGGCTCGCCTCGTACACCCTCGGTCAGATCGCGCGCCTTGATGCGGGCAGCTGGCACTCGCCGGCCTTCGCCGGCGAGCCGGTGCCCACGCTGGCGGGCGTGGCCGCCTGGCTGCGCGCCAACCAGTGCCTGGCCAACATCGAGATCAAGCCCTGCCCGGGGCGCGAGGCCGAGACCGGCGCCGCGGTGGCGCTCGAGGCGCGCGCGCTTTGGGCGGGGGCGGCGGTACCGCCGCTGCTGTCGTCGTTCTCGCCGCAGGCGCTTGGCGCGGCGGCGGCGGTCGCGCCCGAACTGCCCAGGGCGCTGCTCATGCACCGCCTGCCCGATGACTGGCTCGCGCAGGTGCGCGCGCTGGACTGCGTGGCGATCGATCTCCATCACGAGCTGCTCGACGCCGCGCTCATCGCCGCGGCCCATGCCCAGCACCTGAAGGTGCTCGCCTACACCGTCAACGATCCCGCGCGGGCCGCCATGCTCACCGACATCGGTCTCGACCTGCTGATCACCGACGCGGTCGATCGCATCGCTTTCGCCTGACGCGCGGCAACCCGCGCAACAACCCTTCGCCTGACGCGCGGCAACCCGCGCGACAACGCTTCGCCCCGCGTGAAGCCCCTCCGCGGCCGATCGGGTTCGTCCGGGCGGTCAGGCTTGCGGGGCGCATTGCGATCGGTCAATGCCTGCGCGGCGCGCGCGCGCGATAGTGCGTGCCACACCGGTCGCCGATCGGGCATCAGGAGGGGTCATGGCGTTCACACACGAGGAACAGGCGGCCTTGCTGGCCGGGTTGCGGGCGCGCGCGCGGCGGCTGCGCGGTGAGGTGGCCGGCAAGCTCGTCGAGGCGGCCGAGGACGCGCAGGACGGACGCGGCGGGCACGACAGCGGCGAACAGTCGTTTGCCCTGGCCGAGAGCGGACTCGACCTCGCCGAGGCCTCGCGGGATCTGCACGAGCTGCAGGCGATCGATCGGGCGATGCTGGCGATCGACGCGGGCACCTATGGCAGCTGCGAGCGCTGCGGCGACCCGATCGAGCCGCCGCGGCTGCTGGCGCAGCCCCTGGCCTTGCGCTGTCTTGACTGCCAGGCCCGCCTGGAGCGCGAGCAGGGCGGCCACATGCACCGGCTCTGAGCGGGTTCGACGGGCGCGCTGTGGTAGGGTCGGCTCGCCGTCCGGCGGTGGGCGGCACCACTGGGTCATCCATGAACGATCACACCCCTGACACCCGGAGCATGGCGCTGTTCTGCGACTTCGAGAACGTCGCCCTCGGCGTGCGCGAGTCGCGCTACAAGCAGTTCGACATCAGCAAGGTGCTCGAGCGCCTGCTGCTCAAGGGAAGCATCGTGGTCAAGAAGGCCTACTGCGACTGGGAGCGCTACCGCGAGTTCAAGGCCGCGATGCACCAGGCCTCCTTCGAGCTGATCGAGATCCCGCATGTTCGGATGTCGGGCAAGAACTCGGCCGACATCCGCATGGTGGTCGACGCCCTTGACCTCTGCTACACCAAGTCGCATGTCGACA
>JBIKWU010000201.1:0-7141 GCA_044356115.1 Burkholderiaceae bacterium | reverse complement strand
CTACGACATCACCAAGGGTCGCATCCGTTTCCGTCACAAGGATGCCGATGCCATGCCCTCTGCCGGCCCGCAGCGCCGCACCTACCGTCCGGGTCGCTGACCCCTCGCCTGTCGGGCAGCCGCTCGCCCCCGGGCCGCGGCTGCGCCCGCATCCCGCCCGATGGGCGGGCCACCGCCCGATTCCCTGTCTTCCCCTGGCCGTGCCGGTTCGATCCGCCGTGGCCGGCTGAGCTTCTCACGTCCGCCTGTCCCACTTCCCTCATCGCCCCCATCGCCATGACCGACTTCGCCCGCGCCCTTCACGCCCGCTATGCCATGCCCTCGCCCACGCCCGATCCGGCTGCCGAGTGGGCTGGCGCCACGTCCCACCCGGTGGTCGACGGCCTGCTGCGGCACTGCTCGGTGCGAGCCTTCCTGCCCGATCCGGTGTCCGATGCCACCCTGCTGTCGCTGGTCGCGGCGGCGCAATCGGCGTCCACCTCGTCCAACCTGCAGACCTGGAGCGTGGTCGCGGTGCGTGACCCCGAGCGCAAGGCGCGGCTCGCCGAGGTCACGGGTGGCCAGGCCCACGTGCGCGAGTGCCCGCTGCTGCTGATGTGGATCGCCGACCTCTCCCGGCTCGATCGAGTCGCCGAGATCACCGGTGTGCCGGCCGACGCTGACCGGTACCTCGAGATGTTCCTGGTGTCGGTGGTCGATGCGGCGTTGGCGGCACAGAACGCGGTGGTCGCGGCCGAGGCCATGGGCCTGGGTGCGGTGTACATCGGCGCCATGCGCAACCGGCCCGAGCAGGTGGCTCGCGAACTCGGTCTGCCGCCGCGCGCCTTCGTGGTGTTCGGCCTGTGCCTGGGCCGCCCCGACCCGGCCCGACCGGCCTCGGTCAAGCCGCGCCTGGCACCCTCCGCGGTGCTGCACCATGAGCAGTACCGGGTCGACGCCACGCAGGAGCGCGCCGCCTTCGCGCAGTACGACACCGTGATGCGTGCGTTCCAGGCCTCGCAACGGATGCCGGTGGCCGACTGGACCGCGCAGTCGAGCACCAGGGTTCGCGGACCGGAAAGCCTGTCGGGCCGCGATCGACTGGTGGCTGCTCTGGCAGCATTGGGTTTTCCTCTCGACTGATCCGAACGGAGACACCATGACCCAGTCCGCGCCGGCCTTCCAGGCGATCACGCTCGCCATCGCCGATGACATCGCCCAGCTCACCCTGAACCGGCCTTCCTCGCTCAATGCGCTCAATGCCGAGATGTTCCAGGAGATCCCGCAGGCGATCGAGCAGGCCTCGCTGGCCGGCGCACGGGCGCTGCTGATCACCGGTGCCGGGCGCGGCTTCTGCTCGGGCGCCGACCTCGTCGGGCGGCCATTCACCCCCGAGGTGACCGAGGCTCAGCGCATCGCCATCAACCGCGCCGGCTTCGAGAAGGTCATCACCCTGGTGCGGGCGCTGAACGAGGCGCCCATGCCGGTGGTCTGCGCCATCAATGGCGTGGCAGCCGGTGGCGGGGTGGGCATCGCGCTGGCGGGCGACGTCATCCTCATGGCCTCCAGCGCGCGCTTCGTGCTCACCTTCGTGCCCAAGCTCGGTCTGGTGCCTGATGTCGGCGCCACCTGGCTCATGAGCCGGCTGGCCGGCCGTGCCCGCACGCTCGCGGCCAGCCTGCTGGGCGACGCGATCAGCGCCCAGGACGCCGAGCGCTGGGGCCTGGTCGCCCGGGTCATCGATGATGCCGCTCTGCACGCCGAGGCCATGGCGATCTGCCGCCGGCTGGCCGATGGCCCGCAGGTCGCGGTGGTCGGCACCCGCCGGCTGGTCGATGCGGCCCCCGAGATGCCGATTGGCGCACACATCCTGCTCGAACGCGACCTGCAATCGCCGCTGATCGGCTCGCCCGAGCATCGCGAGGGTATCGCCGCGTTCCGCGAGAAGCGGCCGGCGCGCTTCGCCCGCGGCTGAGGTCGCTGCGGAAGCGGCAACGGCAATCACGGCGGCGCCACGCGTGCCGTCATCGTTCTGTCATGTCAGGCGGCCGGGCCCGGGCGCTCGCCGCGCCCGCAGAGCCTCGAGAACCCCTTTCGCGAGCGGGTTTTCAGCGTGATGTCATCGTCCTGTCACGATGCCGGAACACACTGGTTGCTCTTCTCAATCCCCGAGAGACGACCATGCTGTTCCGAACCCTTCTTGTCGCCTGCGGCCTGCTGACCGCGGGTATCGCCCAGGCGCAGATCACCGGCGCCGGCGCGACCTTCCCCGCGCCCATCTATGCCAAGTGGGCTGAAGCCTACAAGGCGGCCAGTGGCGTTGCCCTGAACTACCAGGCCATCGGCTCCGGCGGTGGCATCAAGCAGATCCAGGCGAAGACCGTCGATTTCGGTGCCTCCGATGACCCGCTGAGCGGCGATGAACTCAGCAAGAGCGGTCTGGTCCAGTTCCCGGCGGTGATCGGCGGCGTGGTGCCGGTGGTCAACCTGGCCGGGGTCAAGCCGGGCGAGATGAAGCTTACCGGCACCGTGCTGGCAGACATCTTCCGGGGTCAGGTCAAGACCTGGAACGATCCGGCCATCGCCCAGCTCAACCCGGGCGTGAAGCTGCCGGCCACCGCCATCACCCTGGTGTACCGCTCCGACTCCTCGGGCACCACCTACGTGTTCACCGACTACCTCGCGCAGGTGTCGCCTGCCTTCAAGGCCGCGCCGGGTGCCGGCAAGACCGTCAACTGGCCCGCAGGGCTCGGCGGACGCGGCAACGCCGGTGTGGCCGCCAACGTGACCAAGATCGACGGGGCCATCGGCTATGTGGAGTACGCCTACGCCAAGCAGAACAAGATGATCCACACCGCGATGGTCAACCGCGACGGCAAGGTGGTCCAGCCCGACGACCTCACCTTCGCCGCCGCCGCCAACCGGGTCGACTGGAAATCGGAGCCGGGCTTCGGCGTGAACCTCAACAACCAGCCCGGTGCCGAGGCCTGGCCGATCACGTCAGCCAGCTTCATCCTGATGTACCGCGCGGCGGGCGACGCCAAGCGTTCGGCCGAGGCGCTGAAGTTCTTCCGGTGGGCGCTGAACAACGGTCAGAAGCTGGCGGTCGATCTCGACTATGTGGCCCTGCCGCCGTCGGTCGTGAAGCTGATCGAGGCCTCCTGGAACGACATCCGCGACGCCAGCGGCAAGCCGGTCCTCAACTGACGACCCTTCGGCCTCGACGTCACCGCCGTTTCCCGGACGCCCTCCTGAAGGAGGGCGTCTGTCCCTTTGGGGCCCGCCATGCGAACATCGGCTGAAACCCGTTCCCTGACTCCGGAGAGCCCCTTGGATGACGCCGCCGCCCGGCTTTCCAGCACCGCATCGGCGCAACTCGCGGCTCGGGTGGCGAGATTCGCCTTCCAGGATCGCGCGTTCCGGGCCGTCACCTTCTCGTTCGCGCTGCTGGTGCTGCTGGCGCTGGCCGGCATCCTCATCTCGTTGCTGACGCAGGCCTGGCCGGCCCTGCGTGATGCCGGTCCCGCCTTCCTGTACGGCACCACCTGGAGCCCCACCGACGACGTCTACGGCGCGGTGATCGCCATCTACGGCACGATCGCCACCTCGGCGATCGCGCTGCTGTTCGCGGTGCCGATCAGTTTCGGCATCGCCATGTTCCTCACCGAGAGCTGCCCGCTCCCGCTGCGCCGCCCCCTGGGCACGGCCATCGAACTCCTGGCCGGCGTGCCCTCCATCATCTACGGCATCTGGGGGCTCTTCGTGCTCGCGCCGCTGATCCAGGCCTGGATCCAGCCCGTGCTCATCGCCACCGGCCTGCCCATCTTTGCCGGCCCGCCCCTGGGTGTGGGCATCTTCACCGCCGGCATGGTCCTCTCGCTGATGGTCATCCCGTTCACCGCCTCGGTGATGCGCGACGTCTTCGAGACCGTGCCGCCCGTGCTCAAGGAGTCCGCCTACGGGCTGGGCTGCACCACCTGGGAGGTGGTGCGCAACATCGTCCTGCCCTACACCCGCGTCGGCGTGATCGGCGGCGTGATGCTCGGCCTGGGCCGCGCCCTGGGCGAGACCATGGCGGTCACCTTCGTGATCGGCAACGCCAACCGGCTGGCGGCCAGCCTGTTCGCGCCGGGCAATTCGATCGCCTCCACGCTGGCCAATGAATTCGCCGAGGCCAGCCCCGACAAGCACATCCCGGCGCTCTTCGGCCTGGGCCTGATCCTGTTCGTGATCACCTTCGTGGTGCTTGCGCTCGCCAAGATGCTGACCCGCCCGCGTGGCGATTCGGCCCGCCGCTGACGGAGGCGCCATGGACCAGCGCATCTATCGCCGTCGCCTGGCCACCAACCTGGTCGGCCTCACGCTCTCCACCATCTCGATGGCGCTGGGCCTGATCGGCCTGCTGTGGATCCTCTGGACGCTCTTCTACAACGGGCTCTCCGCGTTCACGCCGGCGTTCTTCCTGAACAGCACGCCGGCGCCCGGCACCGAGGGAGGCGGACTGGCCAACGCGATCGTGGGCAGCCTCATGATGGTGGGTTTCGCCACGCTGGTGTCCACGCCGATCGGCATCCTCGCCGGCGTGTTCCTGGCCGAGTTCGGGCAGCAGTCGCGCTTCGCGTCGGCCACGCGCTTCGTGGTCGACGTGATGCTCTCGGCGCCCTCCATCGTGATCGGACTGTTCGTCTACGCGATCGCGGTGGCCACCGTGAAGCACTTCTCGGGCTGGGCCGGTTCGCTCGCGCTCTCGCTCATCGCCGTGCCGGTGGTGGTCCGCACCACCGAGAACATGCTCAATCTCGTGCCGGGCAGCCTGCGCGAGGCGGCGTTCGCCCTGGGCGCGCCGCGCTGGAAGGTGAGTCTCGCGGTCACGCTGCGCGCGGTGCGCGGGGGCGTGATCACCGGCGTGCTGCTCGCCATTGCCCGCATGATCGGCGAGACCGCGCCGCTGCTCTTCACCGCACTGAACAACCAGTTCTTCAGCCTGGACATGAGCCAGCCCGTGGCCAACCTGCCGGTGGTGATCTACAACTTCGCGATGAGCCCGTATCCGGACTGGCAGCGGCTGGCCTGGGGCGGCGCGGCCCTGATCGCCCTGATCGTGCTGGCCATCAATATCGCCGCCCGCGTGCTGTTCCGCGACAAGCTGCGGGCCTGACGGAGAACCCCCATGACCGAGACCCTCGAAGCCCCCGTCCAGACCCCGGTCGCCGACAGCGTGATCCAGGTGAGGAACCTGGACTTCTATTACGGCAAGTTCCAGGGCCTGCGCAAGGTGAACCTCGACATCGCGCGCCGCAAGGTCACCGCGTTCATCGGTCCCTCGGGTTGCGGCAAGTCCACCCTGCTGCGCACCTTCAACCGCATGTTCGATCTCTACCCTGGTCAGCGCGCCGAGGGCAGCATCGTCTTCAACGGCAAGAACATCCTCGACAAGGATCAGGATGTGAACCTGCTGCGGGCCAAGGTCGGCATGGTGTTCCAGAAGCCCACGCCGTTCCCGATGTCCATCCACGAGAACATCGCCTTCGGCATCCGCCTCTATGAGACGCTCTCGGCGGCCGACATGGCCAACCGGGTGGAGTGGGCGCTGCGCAAGGCGGCGCTCTGGGAGGAGGTCAAGGACAAGCTCGGCCAGAGCGGCCTGTCCCTGTCGGGGGGCCAGCAGCAGCGGCTGTGCATCGCGCGCACGGTGGCGGTCCGCCCCGATGTGCTGCTGCTCGACGAGCCCACCAGCGCGCTCGATCCGATCTCCACCGCCAAGGTCGAGGAACTGGTCAACGAGCTCAAGCTCGAGTACACCATCGCCATCGTCACGCACAACATGCAGCAGGCGGCGCGCATCTCCGACTACACCGCGTACATGTACCTTGGCGAGATGGTCGAGTTCGGCGAGACCAACCAGCTGTTCATCAAGCCCACCAAGAAGGCCACCGAGGACTACATCACCGGCCGTTTCGGCTGAAGGACGCAGCATGCCCACCGAACATACCCACAAGGCCTTCGACACCGACATCGACACCCTGCGCAGCTCGGTCACCACCATGGGCGGGCTGGTCGAGCGGCAGTTCGTGCGCGCGATCGATGCCGTCCGCTACGGTGATCTGCGCCGGGTGATGGACGTGCTCACCGACGAGGAGACCGTCAACCGCATGCATGTCGAGACCGACCTGCGCTGCAATCAGGTCATCGCCCGGCGCCAGCCGATCGCGGTCGACCTGCGCGAGACCATCGCGGTCATCCACAGCATCAACGATCTCGAGCGCATCGGCGACGAGGCCAAGAAGATCGCCCTCAAGGCCAAGGACTTCAACGGCCGCCCGCTGCCCATCGACCTCGGGAAGATCCAGCGCATGGCCGATCTGGTGGTAGCCATGCTTGGCGCTGCCATCGACGCCTTCGTGCGCCACGACACCGCGGTCTCGGCCACGCTGGCGGAGCGCGATCGCGCGGTCGATCAGCTGCGTGACGGCCTGATCGAGGAACTCATCGCCACCATGGCGGCCGATCCGCGTTGCGTCTCCGACGCGCTGGCGCTGGTGTTCATCGTGCAGTCGATCGAGCGCGTGGGCGACCACGCCAAGAACATCGCCGAGTACGTGGTGCAGATCGTCGAGGGCATCGATCCGCGCCATGGCCTGGGCATCCCGGTGCGCGTCGCGCCGGGCTGACGCGCGCGGCGGTATCCTTCCGTAATCGCGGGGCCGCCGGCTGCGACTCAGCCGCGATCCCCCTGTCACGGAAACCGCCCCATGCGTCGCCGTCACCAGTTGCGTTCCCTGCTGTCCCTGGTCTGCCTGCCCTGGCTGGCGCACCCGGCACGAGCCCAGTCCGCCAGCGGCGCGGCTGCCACCTCGGCCTTCCAACCGCTGAGACTCACCGAGGCGCAGTGGCGGGCGCGCCTGACGCCGGCGCAGTTCCATGTGCTGCGCGAGGAGGGCACGGAGCGTCCCTTCACCAGTCCGCTCAACCAGGAAAAGCGCACTGGCCGGTACCTGTGCGTGGGCTGTGACCTGCCGCTGTTCTCATCCCAGGCCAAGTACGACAGCGGCACCGGCTGGCCGAGCTTCCATACCGCGCTGCCCGGGGTATTCACCCTGCACACTGACCGGAAGCTGTTCATGGTCCGCACCGAGTACCGTTGCGCGCGCTGTGAGGGAGA
>JBIKWU010000200.1:0-7154 GCA_044356115.1 Burkholderiaceae bacterium | reverse complement strand
TGTACAATCAATGCCGTGCTGACAGTCATCGAAACACCTTCGTTCCAGCGGCAGGCGGATGCGGTTTGGACCGCATCTGAGCGCGAATCGTTCATCGACTTCATCGCTCAACATCCGCAAGCTGGGGATGTCATACCGGGCGCTGATGGAGCGCGTAAGGTCCGATGGCAACGAGGTAGCGCTGGCAAGCGGGGTGGTGCACGGGTGATCTACTTTCACCTCGTTGATGATCAGTTGGTCCTTCTGGTCATGGTCTATGCCAAAGCGGAACGTGCCAACGTCAAGCCCAAGGACATCAAGCGGAGCTGATCGTATGAAGAAGCTGAATGTGAACAAGGTGGCTGCCGCCATCGAGGCTGATGCGGGCCAAGCGCTGCCTGGTCTTCGGGAGTCATTGGCTGAAGCCAAGTCTGGCCTAGTCGGTCGGGTCCATGCACCAGAGCAGATCGCTGCTCGCCGACGCGGGCGTCCGGTCGGCAGTGTTGCGGCGGTTACCAAGGAGCCGGTGAAACTACGCCTTGACCCTGACGTGCTAGCGGCGCTTCGAGCCACCGGGGACGGTTGGCAGACTCGTATCAACGATATGCTGCGTGCCAGCTTGCTTCTGGCTGGGCGGCTGGGGTAGCAGAACGCACAGAAGGCGTCTTTATTCGCCGCCCCGAAGCCCCTGCGCCAGCTTCGGTAGGCTCACCCCCTGAGCCCCGCCCGCGCTAACGTCTCGGGCCCCAGCACCGCCCCCAACCGCCCCGGCGCGCACCTTCGCAGCCGGCCCACACCGAGCGGACCATGACCCTGCGCCTGCTTCACTCTGCCGACTGGCAGATCGGCCGTATCTACGCCCAGTTCGAGCCCGATGACGCCCTGGCCCTGTTCGAGGCGCGGTTCAGGGCGGTTGAACGCCTGGCCGCTCTGGCCAGCGAGCATGCGGTTGACGCCGTGCTGGTGGCCGGCGATGTGTTCGACGCGCAGACCGTGTCCGACAAGACGGTGCGGCGCCTGTTCAATGCCATGCAGGCTTATGGCGGCCCCTGGCTGCTGCTGCCCGGCAATCATGATGCGGCCCTGGCCGAGTCGGTCTGGACACGCGCCCAGCGGCTCGGGGCCATCCCGCCCAATGTGATCGCCTGCCTTGAACCCACGGTGCAGGTGGTGGGCGAGCGGTTCGCGCTGCTGCCTGCGCCGCTGGTGCAGCGGCACACCTACGGTGACCTCACCAACTGGTTCGCTGACGCGCAGACCCCCGCCGGCCTGCCGCGCATCGGCCTGGCCCACGGCTGCGTGCAGGGCATCCTGCCCGAGGACGTGGACGCCACCAACCCCATCGCCGCTGATCGCGCGGCCAGCGCGCGGCTCGACTACCTGGCGCTGGGTGACTGGCACGGCAGCCGACTCGTGGACGCGCACACCTGGTATGCCGGCACGCCCGAGACCGATCGCTTCAAGGCCAATGAGTCGGGGCAGGCGCTGCTCGTCACCCTCGCGGGCCCGGGCGCCACGCCCGTGGTCGAGCCGGTGCGAACCGGCCAGTACCGTTGGCACCTGTCCGACCACCGGCTGAGCGTGGCCTCTGATGTGGATGAAGTCCTGCGCGCGCTGAGCGCCCTGGGCAGCGATGATGTCGTGCAGCTGCGCGTCTCGGGCACCTGTGATCTGAACGGTCACCGGCGTCTGCATGATGCGGTGGAGGCCGCCCGCGCGCGCGTGCGGGCTCTGGTGCATGACTCCGCTGATCTGCGCCTTGAGCCCACGCCCGATGACATCGAGGCCCTGCACGCAGACGGCTATGTCGGTGAGGTGCTGCAGCACCTGCGAGCCGAGCAGTCGGGCCCGCAGCCCGAGGTGGCCCGTGATGCGCTGGTCATTCTTGCCGGGCTGCTGCATGAGCGCGGCGCGCGCGCCGGGGGGGCGGCATGAAGCTGCGGCGCCTGCGTCTGGAGAGTTTCAAGCGGTTCCGGCAGCCCCTGGTCATCGAGGGCTTCACTGAGGGCATCAATCTCTTTGCGGCACCCAATGAGGCCGGCAAGTCCACCATCGCCGAGGCCATTCGCGCCGCCTTCTTCGAGCGCCACCGCTCCAGCAGCGTTGAGCATCTGCGCCCCTGGGACGAGCCTTCCAGCACGCCCACGGTCGAGCTGCAATTCGAACTGGACGGCAAGCAGCATCGCCTGACCAAGGCCTTCCTGAGCCGCAAGCGCTGTGACCTCAGCATTGACGGTGCGAGCCTGGACGGCGCCGCGGCCGAGGACTATCTCGCGGAGCGACTCGGGTTCAAGTTCCCCGGCAAGGGGGCGAGCGCGCCCGAGCACATGGGCATTCCGGGCCTGCTCTGGATCCGCCAGGGCACCTCTCACGAGCTGGCCGATCCGGTGTCGCACGCGGCCAATCATCTTCAGAACTCACTCGGCGAGTCACTCGGCGATCTGGCGGCCTCCGGGGGTGACGCGCTGCTGCAGGCCGTCGAGACCGCGCGCCACGAACTGCTCACGCCGGCCGGCGGCAATCCGCGGGGCGCCTACCAGGAGGCCCTCGAGCGGAAGAAGGAGCTCGGTAATGCCATTACCGGCCTGAGCGCTGACATCCTCGCTTATCAGGACAGCGTCGATCGCCTCGCCACGTTGCGGCGCGACCATCTGCGCGACGAGCGTGAGCGCCCCTGGGAGGCCATCCGCGCGCAGCACACCGAGGCGCGCGCTCGCCTGCAAAGCGCCGAGGGCCTGGAGGCACGACAGGCTACCGAGCGCGACAGCCTTGGGCAATGGACCGCGCAGGTGTCAGCGCTGCAGTCCCGGCTAGACGCCTTCGATCGCGAGGCCGCAGCGGTGGTTACGCGCACCCAGGCCCTGCAGAAGGCCGCATCCGATGCCGCCGCTGCTCAGGCTGATGTCACGGTCAAAGACGGCCGCCACCGCGAGGCCGTGCAAGCCCATGCCCAGGCGCGTGCGCTGTCGGAGCGGGTCAGCGCGGTGGCCGCGCGCGCCGAGAAGAACCAGGCCGCCGCTGATCTTGAAGCGGCGCTGCAAAGCGCCGGGCTCACCCTGGCCTCGGCCCGCGAAGAACGCGCGCGCCTGGGCCGGCTGCAGGCCGAGGCCGCCGGCTTCGCCGTGGCGGCAGATGATCTCGCGCAGCTGAAGACGCTCTCGGCGTCCTTGCGCGATGTCACCGTGCGGCTTGAGGCCGTGGCCACCAGCATCGAGTTCGATCTGCTCGACGGGCACGAGGTGAGCATGGCCGCCGAGCCCCTCTCGGGACAGGCGCGCCGCACGGTGGTCAGCCGCACCGAGATCGCGATCGCGGGCGTGGGTCGCATCACCGTGGTGCCGGGCGGCCCTGACCTCGATGCGCTCGCAGCCACGCGCACCACGCTGGACGCGCAGATCAGCGCGTTGCTCGCGCGCCTGGGCGTGGCAAGCCTGGCCGAGGCTGAGGAGCGCGATCGCCGGAGCGTCCAGTGCCTGCAGCAGGCCAGGGAGTCGCAGAAGCTGCTCGCGGCACTCGCGCCCGAGGGCGTCGAGGCGCTCGAGGCGGCCTTGGCCGTTCGCGGCAAGCGGCTGACCGAGCTTCGCGCGGTGCTCGGCGCGCTGCCGCCATCTGCCGCTGACGATGCCACGCTGCCCGACACGGCGCAGGCCCTGGGGGCTGAAGCTCAGGCGCGTCAGGTGCTGGAGTCTGCGCTGGCCTCTCTCAACGACACCCGAGTGGCGCTGGCCAGCGCGCAGTCCGCCCAGACCAGCGCGGCACAGGAACTGGACGCGGCCAAGGCCACGGTGAATGACCCGCAGCGCATCGCTCAGGAGCCCGTGGTCAGGCAGCAACTGGCGGCCGCACAGGTTCAGGTGATTGCCGCGCAGCAGCGTGTGGACGAGATTGGCGTCGAGCTCAAGTCGGTGAACCTCGCGCTGCTGCGGCAGGATGTCGAGCGCTTCGACCGGAGCGCCGCCCAGCTTGAAGACGCGCACCAGAAGCGGCGTGACCAGATCAATCGGCTGGAGGTCGAGCTCGAGACCAACGGCGCGCGCGGCCTTGAAGAGGCACGCGCCGACGCGCAGCGTGAACTGGAGCAGGTTTCACGGCGCGTGGATGAACTCGCGCGCCGCGCGGCAGCGCTCAGTCACCTGCTCAGCCTGCTGCGCGACAAGCGCGCGGCGCTGGCAAGGCGCCTGCGGGCGCCCTTGCAGCGGCATCTCGATCGGTACTTGCAGATCCTGTTCCCGGGCGCGCAGATCGAGGTGGCCGACGATCTGTCGCCGGGCGCCATGACCCGCATCGGCCCGCTCGGCGCCGAGCGCGGCAGCTTCGAGGACCTGAGCCTGGGCGCGCGCGAGCAGATGGGCATCATCGCGCGCCTTGCCTACGCTGACCTGCTCCAGGAAGCCGGGCGCCCCACCTTGCTCATGCTGGATGACTCGCTGGTCCATACCGACGAGGACCGCCTCGGGCAGATGAAGCGCGTGCTCTACGACGCGGCGTCTCGCCACCAGATGCTGATCTTCACCTGCCACCCGGCGGCGTGGCGGGATCTGGGGGTGCCGGTGCGTTCGCTGGGGGCTGGGTGATCCACCTTGCCGGTTCAGGGCGCGATGACTTCCAGGGTAGGGAAGTAGGTTCTGAATCGGCTCGCATCTCGAGTCAGCAAGGGCCAGCCTTCTACGGCCGCATGGGCTCCAATGAAGAAATCGGGAAGCACCTGCCGTCTGCTGCCGCCACGCCTTCGGTACTGGACAAACGCCTTCGCCGCGAGGAAGAGGGCTGGCCGCGGAATTTCACGCAATTCCAGCCCAAGCGTGGAAACCGCGCTGTCGAGTCTCTCAAGCGTTGAGAACGACAGCGAGATCTCGGCGTAAATGATCGGGTTGATGGTCAGCTGATGCATGACGGCCTGGGCGCGCAGTTGACCGATCGACCAGTCGGCCCAGTCGGGATCGTCTTGCAGCACGTCCACAAGCACGTTTGTATCGACCAGCAACATCAGTCATCCGTGCGCAGCAGCTTCATCAAGTCATCGGTTCGCCAGCGAATATCGGCGCTGCCCCGCACGGTGTCGAACCGGTCTCGGCGCGGCCTAAGCGCGCTCTTTGCGGCGCGTGCCCGGTGCAAGACCACCTCTCCAGCGGCATTCACCGAGAACTCCACCGGCGCCCCGGGCAACAGTTGCAATTCATCACGAATCCGCTTGGGTATGGTGACTTGACCCTTGCTGGTCAGGTTCGTCGACATGGCGATCCATCAATGTGTTACTAAAGATTGGTATGGTAATACATGACATCCTGGGATGCACACTCCCACTCCCAGCGGCCAGCCATCAGATTCGAATCTCGATCTTCCCAGACCCCACACCGATCGAGGAGACGAACTGGCAGGGCAGCCAGCCAGCCTGATAGACCGGCATGTCGTGAAGCCCTCGACTCAATGCCTTCGTCAGCCTGGACAGCAGCGGTCCAGGCAGACTCACCGCACCCGCAAGCCCGGCCTTGGTCAGCGACGGTTGGTCAAGCCGCACCTCGCACGCTCCCTTGTCCCAGCGCAGGGCGGTCTGGGCGCACACATCGCCACCCGGGCGCAGGCGTCCAGGCAGCGCCTCTGAGATGAGTTCCCACTGGGCACACACCTGGACCTTGCCCTTCTCGCCATTCAGTGTCACCCGCGGGCTGGTGATGGCAACGTGATGCACGGTGAGCGGCATCTTCCCTTCGAGAGCGGCCTGTACCTGAGCTTCGCTCACTCCCACCGAGAACCAGCCACACCCCGGCAGCACGCTCACGCTCAGCGCACCGATGGCGCCCCACACCCAACGGCATGCGAACCGCGACCACGCATGTTTTGCAAGGCTGGCTCGACGGCTTGAAACAGGGCTCATGCCCGGCGGGATGGTTGGCATCTCGGGATTGTCGTTGGCCCAGCCGCCATTGGCGGCCGCGGTGCTTTCATTTCACCATCCAAGCCACGCGTCCAGCAGCCCGCCCACGTAATCCACGCCCAGCGAATGTCCCCGTCCCCGCACCACGGTGACCGGAACGCCGATCGCGTCGCCAAATCGCGTGACCATCTCCGGGTGGCTCTGCCAGTCATCTTCGCCGACATGAATCTGCGCCTTGCGTGGCGCCGGGTATCGACCGCCCGTTGCCATCTCCATCAACAGATCTGAGCGCGGTGGCACGAAGCCCATCAATCGGCCTTCATGGACGAAGTGACCCACGATGGGCGACAGCAGCAGGAGGTGGCCCGGAAAGGGGCTCATGCCGGCTTGGGCGTGCAGAAACAGGTAGGCGCCATAAGAGTTGCAGACCACCCGGGCGTCTTCAGTCCAGAACCCGGCTTGAAGATCCTGGGCGATGAGATCAAGCTTGTCCTGGAATGGCAAAAGACTGAACTCGCCACGCGTTTCGCGCCCGCTGAGGCTGCACCCCCGCGCGAGCAGGGCTTGCCCCAGCCCGGTGGTGAGCTGCCCCCCGGCGCCGGGCAGGTAGTAGACCGCGCGGTGGCTCATCGCGCCTTGCCGTGCCCTGTGCGGCCGTGTGCCGACAACGCGGCATCGCTTGCCGCGAGTGTCTGCAGATGGATGCTCACCGTCATGTCCATGGGGTCGGTGTAGCCGCCGGCCAGATTCCAGGCCACCGGCACGGCGTGCTGCAGGCAGGCGGCGAAGATGCCGGCGTCACGCCAGCCCAGTTGCTCGACACTCAGGTAGCCGCAATGGTACGGATCGCCCTCCCAGGCATCGGCCCCGGCCTGGTACAGCACGAGGGTAGGGCGGTGGCGCCTGATGAGCGTCTGGGTGTAAGCAAACCAGCCGTCCTGATCGAGCTCGGCCTGCGCGTCGCCGATGCCCTTGCCACGGGTGATGTTGATGATGCGCGAGCTCAGGCCCAGGGCCTCGAGGCAGCTGTCGGTGCCGTCGCCGTAGTGCGCATCACCGTCGATGATCAGCACCGTGCCCACCCGCTCGAGCGCCTTGCGCGCGGCGATCACCAGCCCGTTGAAGGTGCAGTAGCCGAAGTTGCTGTCATGCGAGGCGTGGTGAAACCCCTGCGAGGCGGAGCAGGCAATGCCACCGTGATCGAGCACATGCGCCGCTGCGGCCCAGAGGGTGGCGTTGCTGTAGGCCAGCGCCCGATTGATGGACTCGCTGCGGGTGCCGAAGCCGTTCGCGATCTTCA
>JBIKWU010000199.1:0-7186 GCA_044356115.1 Burkholderiaceae bacterium | reverse complement strand
CGCTTCTTCCGCTCAGGGTCTCGAGCCGGCATCCAGGCCGCGCATGCGCCTCGCCTGGCCCGACAACTGTCTGCGCTAAATGTCGCCACAAGGCCCGAAGACATGAATCGCCCTGGCTGGGACTGGCACCCATTGAAGGACAGCTTATCGGGGCACTGGTCGGTCAGCGTCAACGGCAACTGGCGCCTGACCTTCTCGTTCGAAAACGGCGATGCCGTCTTGGTCGACTACCAGGATTACCACTGAGGTTCACATGACTTCCATGTTCAATCCCCCCCACCCCGGCTTGACGCTGCGCGATGACATCCTGCCGGCCTTGAACCTGCAGGTGGGCGAAGCAGCCACCCAGTTGGGCGTGGACCGCACGACGCTTTCTAAAGTTCTGAACGCACGGGCCGCCATCAGCCCGGCAATGGCGTTGCGCATCGAACGCTGGCTCGGCCGCGATCACGGAGGCGCAGCCGAAGTGTGGCTAGCCCAGCAGGCCGCCTATGACCTTTGGCAGGCCAGACAAGCTGCGAAGGCTTCCAAGGCTCTGTCAAGCATCAAGGCGCTGAAGTTGCAGGCGGCCTGAGTCGGCCGGATCGGCATCACAAGAAAAAGCAAAGCTCCGCGTGGTGCGGGGCTCCGGGCACCTTCGAAGCCCGCTGAGCAGGCTCGAAGGTCTAGTTCTGGCGGAGGGTGAGGGATTCGAACCCCCGGTAGGTTGCCCTACAACGGATTTCAAGTCCGCCGCATTCGACCGCTCTGCCAACCCTCCCCGAGGCCGCCGACTATACCGCAGCGCGCGATCAGTCCTGACGTCTGATGCGTGACACCGCGTCGGGCGCAAGCGGCGATCGCACGCGCAGCCAGGCGAGCAGCGCATCCAGGTCCTGCACACCCCCCAGGCGTTCGCGTCCCTCAGCCAACACGCTGAAGCCATCGCCGCCATCGGCCAGGAAGCTGTTGACGGTGACCCGGTACAGGCGCTCGGGCACGAGCGGCTCGCCATCGAGGCGCGCAGAGCCCGGCACCACGCGCGCGCCAGGCGGCGCGTTGGGGTTCCAGGCGTACTCGAATCCGGCCGAGGGTTGCAGCAGCCGGGGCCGCTCGCGGTTGACGCCGATCCACTGCTGCTCGAGCAGCGCCAGAAGCTGCGCGCCGCTCAGGCTCATGGTGACCAGGCTGTTGCCGAAGGGCTGCATCGCGAACGCATCCCCGTAGCTCACGACGCCATCGGTGCCACGAGGTCGCAGTTCGGCCCTCACGCCGCCGGGGTTCATCAGCGCGAGCCGCGCGCCACCGTCTGCCGCGCCACGGGTGGCGGCGAGTTGCGCATCAGCCACCAGCCGCCCGGCCGAGCTGTCACCACCCGCCGAGGGCTGCAGCGTGGCCGGCGCGAGCAGCCGCCCGACCTCGCGCGCGCGGCGCGGCGCGGCGAGCGCCGCGTAGTACGCCACCCGTGCCGCGACCGCAGCATCGGCCGGCACGGCGGCAATGCCGCCACGCGCAGCCGGGTTGGTATCCAGGCCATTGGCCACCGGCCGGTTCACCGCGCGCACAGAGTCTTTGATGACATCCCGACTCACCGGATCAAGGAGCAGATCCACCTCGGACACAAGCCGGCCATAGGATCCCCCCTGGATCACGCGGATGCCTCGCCGAACGCAGTTGTAGACCTGATGGGTATGCCCCGAGAGCACCACGTCCACGGCCGGATCGAGGCGGTCGATGATGCCGAAGATCTCGCCGCGGGCCTGGCTGCAGTCGCCCTCCTGCCCCGGCCCCGCCTGCGCGCTGCCACCCTCGTGGATGAGCGCGATGATCGCCTCCACACCCTGCTCGCGCAGCGCCCTCACCTGCCGGTTGATGGCCTGCGCCTCGTCCTCGAAGCGCAGCCCGCTCACCCCGCTGGGCGACACGATGCTCGGCGTGGTGCGGGTGACCGCGCCGATCACGCCCACCGCGACCGGGCCGATGCGTCGCACCAGCACCGGCGGCAGCACCGGCTGGCCGGCGGCATCGAGCACATTGGCGCCGAGCATCGGGAAGCGCGCGCCCGGGTATGGGCCGTCAGGCCCCGCGCAACTGCCCAGGGGCGACTCGGGCGTCGATGACGCGCAGCCGCCCCGGATCAGCCGCTGCAGCTCGGTGAAGCCCTTGTCGAACTCGTGATTGCCGACCACATTGGCATCGATTCCGATCAGGTTCATCACCTCGATGGTGGGCTCGTCACGAAACAGGGCCGACGTGAGCGGGCTGGCGCCCACCAGATCGCCCGTGGAGAGCACCAGCGCGTGGGCAGCCTCGGCGCGACGCTGGGCAATGAGCGCGGCAAGATGGGCAGCCCCGCCGGCGCGAATCCGGCGCAGCGCGCCATCGCGCGGATCGGCCACCTCCACCGTGCCAGCCTCGTCCGCCAGCAGATGCCCGTGGAAGTCGTTGAAGGCCAGCAGGCGCAGCGGCACCGGCGCGGGAGGGGACGCGGGCGTTGGCTGCAAGGCACAGCCCGAGGCCAGCAGCGCCAGCGCCAGCAGAACTGCCGCCAGCCCCAGCGCGCGCCGCGGCCCCGCCACCGCGGGCCTCAGCCGAGGTCGAAGGCCGGCCACGGCCACTGGCCGCTCATGAGGCGGTCGAGCCAGTGGACGGCGATCTGCGTCTTCACATCGGTGAGACGGCCGGCGCGCAGTTCGTCCATGAGCCAGCCCAGGCTCACGATGTCGATCTCGAGGAACTCGCCCTCGTCGAGCTGACGGCCGACCTGCTCGAGGTCACGCGCAAGGAAGATGTCCAGGAACTCGTCGGCGAAGCCGATGGCCGGGTGGATGCGCGTGAGCAGCGCCCATTCCCGCGCCCGGTAGCCGGTTTCCTCGGTGAGTTCGCGGCGCGCGGTCTGCAGGGAGGTTTCGCCGGGATCGAGCTTGCCGGCGGGAATCTCCACGAAGGTGCTGCGCAGCGGATAGCGATACTGGCGCTCGACCAGCACCCGACCGTCGGGAAACAGCGGCACGATGGCGGCCGCGCCGGGGTGGACCACGTACTCGCGGCCCGACGCGCGCCCGTCGGGCATGCGCACGCGGTCGCGTCGGATCTTGAGGAAGTGGCCCTCGTAGGCCACCTCGCTGCTCAGGGTGGTCTCTTCGAGGCGGCTGCTCATGCGCCCGCCGGGCTCAGCTGGCCAGCGCCTGCCGGATGGCAGCCAGGCAGGCGCTCATGAGCGGCGAAGGCAGCACGCCGAGCAGCAGCACCAGCGCGCCGTTCACGCCCATGGCCGCGCGCGCAGCCGCGCCGGGCGCGAGCACCGCGGTATCGTCGGGCTCGTCGAAGTAGATGGTCTTGACCACGCGCAGGTAGTAGAAGGCGCCCACCAGCGAGGCCATCACCGCGAGCACCGCCAGCCAGATCATGCCCGCCGCCACCACTGACTGGATGACCGCGAGCTTGGCGTAGAAGCCCACCGTGGGCGGGATGCCGGCCAGCGAGAACATGAGCACCAGCGCCACCAGCGCCATCCAGGGGCTGCGCCGGTTCAGGCCGCGAAGATCGCTGATCTCCTCGGCCTCGAAGCCGGCACGGGCCAGCATCTGGATGAGGCCGAAGGTGCCCAGCGTGGTGAGCACATAGGTGATGATGTAGAAGAGCGAGCCGCTGTAGGCCTCGGGCGCGCCCTTGGGGTCACCGCCCACCACGCCCGAGAGCAGCCCGAGCAGCACGAAGCCCACCTGCGCGATGGTGGAGTAGGCCAGCATGCGCTTGAGGTTGGTCTGCGCGATGGCCACCAGGTTGCCCACCACCAGCGAGGCCACCGCGAGGACGGTGAGCATCTGCTGCCAGTCGGCGGCCACGCCGATCAGGCCTTCGGCCAGGATTCGGAAGGCGATGGCGAAGGCCGCGAGCTTGGGCGCACCGGCGATCAGCAGGGTGACCGCGGTGGGGGTGCCGTGATAAACGTCGGGCACCCACATGTGGAAGGGCACCGCGCCGAACTTGAACGCCAGCCCGGCCACGATGAACACCACCCCGAAGACCATCACGGTGCGGTTGGCCTGGCCGGTGGCGATCGCCTTGGCGATGTCGGGAAGGTCGAGGCTGCCGGTGCCGCCATACAGCATCGACATGCCATAGAGCAGGAAGCCCGAGGCGAGCGCGCCCAGCACGAAGTACTTGATCGCCGCCTCGGTGGCCCGGCCGGAATCGCGCCGCAAGGCCGCCAGCGCATAGAGCGAGAGCGACATCAGCTCCAGCCCCATGTAGGTGACCAGCAGGTTGTTCGACGAGATCATCACCATCTGGCCGAGCAGCGAAAACAGGGCCAGGGTGTAGAACTCGCCCCGGTACATCTGCCGATCGGCGATGTAGGCTCGGGCATCGAGCAGCGTGACGGCGGTGGCCACGCAGGCGCACAGCTTGAGCAGCCGCGCGAACTCGTCGGCCACGTACATGCCGTTGAAGGCGTATTCGGTGGGCGAGCCGGTCTGCGCGAGCACCGCGAAGGCCGGGGCCAGCAGCGCGATGAGGGCCAGGCGGTCGATGCCCCCCACCGGAGCGCCACGGCCGCGCACCACGTCGGCAATCAGCACCACGCAGGCTACCAGCAGCAGCACGATCTCGGGCAGGGCCGCGAGCAGGTTGAGCTTGTCCATCGGGATCACCTGATCTTCGAGACCGAGACGTGCTTGAGCAGCGCCGTCACCGAGGCATCGGTGGCATCGGTCATCGGCCGGGGAGCCACCCCCATCCAGAGCACCGCCACCGCCATCACCGCCAGCATCCAGAACTCGCGGCGGGTCACATCCTTGAGCTGCGCCACATGCTCGTTGGCCACCGCGCCGAACACCACCCGCTTGTACATCCAGAGCGAGTAGGCCGCGCCGAGAATCAGCGTGGCCGCGGCAGCGAAGGCGATCCAGAAGTTGAACTGCACCGCGCCGAGGATCACCAGGAACTCGCCGACAAAGCCCGAGGTGGCCGGCAGGCCGCAGTTGGCCATGGTGAAGAACAGGAAGAAGGCCGCGAACAAGGGCATGGTGTTGACCACCCCGCCGTAATCGGCGATGCGCCGCGAATGCATGCGGTCATAGAGCACGCCGATGCACAGGAACATGGCGCCCGAGATGAACCCGTGGGAGATCATCTGCAGGATGGCGCCCTGCACCCCGAGCGGGTTGAACATGAAGAAGCCCAGGGTCACGAAGCCCATGTGCGCGATCGAGGAGTAGGCCACCAGCTTCTTCATGTCGGTCTGCACCAGCGCCACCAGGCCGATGTAGACCACCGCGATCAGCGAGAGCGTGATCACGAAACCCGCCAGCTCATGGCTGGCGTCGGGCGCGATCGGCATGGAAAAGCGCAGGAACCCGTAGGCGCCGAGCTTGAGCATGATGGCGGCCAGCACCACCGAGCCGCCGGTAGGCGCCTCGACGTGGGCATCGGGCAGCCAGGTGTGCACCGGCCACATCGGCACCTTGACCGCGAACGCCGCCATGAAGGCGAGGAAGATCGGTACCTGCTCGGCCATGGTGAGCGGCAGGGCGTGCCAGTCGGGGATGGAGAACGAGCCCGACTTGAGATAGAGGTAGATCAGCGCGACCAGCGTGAGCAGCGAACCGAGCAGGGTGTACAGGAAGAACTTGAAGGCCGCGTACACGCGATTGGGTCCGCCCCACACGCCGATGATGATGTACATCGGGATGAGCGTGGCCTCGAAGAACACATAGAACAGCAGCCCGTCGAGGGCGCTGAACACCCCGACCATCAGACCCGAGAGGATCAGGAATGCGGCCATGTACTGCGCCACGCGGTCCTCGATGACCTCCCAGCCGGCAATGACCACGATCACCGTGATGAAGGCGGTGAGCGGCACGAACCACATCGACAGCCCATCGACGCCGAGGTGGTAGTTCGCGCCGAAACGCTCGATCCAGGGGAGCTTCTCGGTGAACTGGAAGTCTGCGGTGCTGCCATCGAAGCCGGCGATGATCGACAGCGTGGGCAGCAGGCCGAGCAGCGCGCCAGCCAGCGCCACGCCGCGCACCACGCCGCGGCTGCGGTCGTTGCCCACCGCCAGCAGGAAGGTGCCGACCAGGATGGGAATCCAGATCGCGGCACTCAGGAAGGGGAAACCGGCACTCATGGCGACAGAGGACTCCAGATTCGATCAGCGCTTGATCAGGGGCACGAACCACCAGAGCAGCACTGCCACGCCAGCGATCATCACGACCGCGTAGTGATAGATGAGGCCCGACTGGGCGATGCGCACCAGCGAGGCAATCCAGCCGGTGACCCGCGCCGAGCCGTTGACCGCCAGGCCGTCGATCAGCGCCTGATCGCCGGCCTTCCAGAGGCCGGTGCCCAGCAGCCGCGCACCGCCGGCGAACACCACCTCGTTGATGCGGTCCATGTAGTACTTGTTCTCGAGCAGCCGGTTGATGCCGCCGGTGGCATTGCGGATGGCAGCGGGCAGCGCCGGGTTCACCATGTAGCAGTACCAGGCGAAGGCCACGCCCGCCACCGCCAGCCAGAAGGGCAGCGTGGACAGGGCATGGGTGGCCATGCCGGCCCAGCCATGGAAGTGGGTGGCCAGCTCGGCCATGGCCGGATGACGCTCGGCCACGGTGATCACGCCCTTGAAGTAGTCGCCGAAGAGCATGGGCCCGATGGCGACCGCGCCGATCAGCACCGACGGAATGGCCAGCAGCACCAGCGGCAGCGTGACCACCAGCGGCGACTCATGGGGGCGGTCATGGGGGCCCAGGCCGTGATGACCGTGGTCATCGTGGGCGGCATGGTCATCGTCGCCATGCGCGGCATGGTCGTGGGCGCCATGGGCATCGTGCGCCGCATGCGCGGCATCATGGCCCTGGCCCGCCTGCATCCAGCGCTCCTTGCCGTGGAACACCAGGAAGTACATGCGGAAGGAATAGAAGGCGGTGACGAACACGCCGGCCACCACCGCGAAGTACGCGAACCCGGCACCCGGCACGGTGGAGAACTTCACCGCCTCGATGATGGAGTCCTTGGAGTAGAAGCCCGAGAAGAACGGCGTGCCGATCAGCGCCAGCGACCCGAGCAGCGAGGTGATCCAGGTGATGGGCATGTACTTGCGCAGGCCACCCATGTTGCGGATGTCCTGGTCGTGGTGCATGCCGATGATCACCGAGCCCGCCGCCAGGAACAGCAGCGCCTTGAAGAAGGCGTGCGTCAT
>JBIKWU010000198.1:0-7190 GCA_044356115.1 Burkholderiaceae bacterium | reverse complement strand
CCGCGCCGCTTGATGCCCTGCTTGCGGCGGCCGGTCTGCGTACCGCCGGCTTCATGGATGACAGCAACCCGGCGCACGTGTTCATCGCCTGGTGGCTGATCGATGCCACCGGCATGCTGCTGGTGGCACCGGCCGTGCTCGCCGCGGCCCGCGACGGTCTGTCCCAGCCGGGTGCCGGGGGAGAAGACCGGGCCGGCATCGACATCGCCGCGCTGCTGCTCACCACAGTCCTGATCTGCGGCAGTCTCGCGCTGTCAGCGATCGGTCAGCACGAGTACAGCAACGCGATCATCTTCTGCTTCTTTCCGATCGTGGCCTGGACCTCGGTGCGGCAGCCCGAGCGCACCACCGCGCTCACCCTGCTGCTGGCCTCGCTGATGCTGCTCGCGCTGCGGGCCTTCCAGCTCGGTGACAGCGATGACAACCTCGCGCGCACGCTCGAGGGCACGGTGCTGGTGCTGTGCGCGGTGGTGGTGGGGCTGCTGATGCAGGCGGTGGCCACCGATCGCCGCCAGGCTCTCACCCGTGTGGCGCTGCAGGCCCGGCAGGACATGACCACCGGGCTGCTCAACGACCGTGGCCTGCTCAACGAATTGGCCGAGCGGCTGGCCGCCCCCGACCGGCCGGGCTACGGCCTGGTGGGCATCCACATCGCCAACTTCGACACCATCAACGACCTGTGCGGGCCGGTGCAGGGCCTGCACCTCGAGCAGGGCGTGGCCATGCTGCTCATGCGCCAGCCCGGCGCGCTGCAGGCTGCCCGTCTTTCGTCAGGGCGATTCGCGCTGATGATCGTGGCCGATTCGGTGACCAGCGTGCGGGCGCTGGCCCGCGAGCTCTACGCCCAGCTCAATGGCCAGGTGTACAAGGCCGAGCATGGCAGCATCCGCCTGCAGGCGAGCGTGGGAGGCCTGCTGATCGCGCCCTCGATCATGATCGAGAGCGAGGACTGCCTGGTGTCGCTCTCCGACGCCATGAGCATCGCGGCCAGCGTGCGCGACCCGCAGCTCTTCGTCGAGCCTCTCTCGCAGTCGATCATCGACACGCGCCGCGCGCATCAGGGCAAGCTCGAGCATGTGCGCGAGGCCATCCGCGCCAAGCGCCTGGAGATCTTCGCCCAGCCGATGATCGACCCCGACGCGCCAGCCGGCATGCTGGCCTACGAGGTGCTGATCCGCATGCGCGACCCCGCAGGACAGCTGATCCGCCCGCCGGAGTTCCTGCCGCTCGCCGTGCAGGCCCAGATGACCGTGGCCCTGGATCGCAGCGTGATCGAGATGGTCTTCGAGTGGCTGGCCCAGCATCCCGAGGCCCTGGCGCGCACCTGGAAGTGCTCGATCAACCTCTCGGGCATGACCATGAGCGATGGCATGATCGCGGCCTTCATCCGCGACCAGCGGGCCCGTTTCGGCATCCCGGCCGCACGCATCGTGTTCGAGATCACCGAGAGCGAGGCCATCCGCAACCCCGGGGCCGCCTCGCGACTGGTCGATGAACTCCGGGCCGAGGGCTTCGGCATCGCGCTCGATGACTTCGGCACCGGGCTGGCCACCTTCGAGTACCTCAAGCGCTTCCCGATCGACTACCTCAAGATCGACGGGTCCTTCATCCGCAACCTGGTGAACGACCCGATCGACGAGGAGATCGTGCTGTCCACGGTGCGTGTGGCGCGGCGCCTGAACGTGAAGACCATCGCCGAGCACGTGCACAACCTCGACGTCTACGACCGCCTGTGCGCCCTGGGCGTGGGCTTCGTGCAGGGCGAGTTCATCGGCGCGGCGCAGCCGATCCGCGAAGTCTTCGAGCCGCGCGAGGATTTCGCCACCCGCACCGAGGCAGCCCGTCTCGCTGCCCGCAGCGGCGCCGAGCCGCCGCGGCTGGTCGTCCCGGGCGAGCGGGTACTCAGCCGGGCAGTGTCCAGCGAAGCTCGCTGAACCACGCGTTGAGCGAACCGCCCCCCTGGTCGGTATCAGCAGCCAGGGCCACGCCGGTGAGTGCGGGGGTGCCGGGCCCGTGTTCGGCACCGAAAGCGCGGCGGAAGTCCGCCGCGATGTCACGCTCCTGCGTCCACCAGGGCCCGGGAGCCGGCGCCGACCGGATCACCAGCACCTGCACCCGCGAGGTGTAGGGCGAGGCCAGCAGCGTCTCGGCCGGCGCCCGCGGGTCGGCCACGTAGCACAGGCTCGCCGCCGGCAGGCGGGGATCGTGCAGGCTGCGGGCAAGCCTGAGCAGCAGGCGATCGGCGAGCGGCACGCGCTCGATCGGATGATCGAAGAACAGGTACAGGCGCAGGCTGAAGTCGTCGCCCGCCTTCTCGCCGAATGCGCCCGTGCCGGATGGCCAGGCATCGGTGCGCCACGACCAGGCCAGCCGCTGGGCCCGCAGCGGCGCGTCGAAGCGGCACACCAGGCTGGAGGCCGAGCGCCGCGACTCGACCTGCAGCACCGTACCGCCGGGCCCGCTCACCAGCCGATGCCGATTGGGCTCGATGCCGCGAAGCGTCTGTTCCTCCCAGGCCGCGGGCAGGCGGCCGCCCGGCGCGAGCTCGGCAAAGCCGGGCGTGGGCTGAGCCGGGGGGCGCGAGGGAGAGGGCCCGCGCGCCGATGATGGGTCCTGCGCGCGCGCTGGCGGGTCTGCGAGCAGACCGGCCAGCACCAGCGCCGTCGCGCTCAGCCCGGCACCGAGCGCGCGCCGTCGGGCCGGCACCGGGCCGGGATCGGGTCGCCCGGCCCGCCAGGCGAGGAAGCGGCGCCAGTCCGGCGCCTCGTCGACATCCCACAGCGTGGGCAGCTCGTGCCAGCTCAGGTGTGCCGCGGCGAGGCGGGCGCGGGTCTGGTCCATCACCCGCGCCGTGCTCCACGCGATGCCCTGAAAAGCCGCCGGCGCGTCCCGGCGCGCGCCAACCAGCGCATAGCCGCCATCCTCGGTAGGCCCGAAGACCAGGTCGTGCCCGGTCAGCGCGGTGAAGGCGGCATCGATCACCGAGGCGTCGATCGGCGGACAGTCCGCCCCGATCAGCACGGCGTGCCCGCCCTCGCGCAGACGATCGCGCAGGGCACGGGCCATGCGCTGGCCGAGGTCGCCCTCGGGCTGGGCGATCCAGCGCATGCCGTGGCGGCGCGCGAGCGCCACCATGCGCCGGCCGGGATCGTTGCCGGTGACGCAGAGCCATGCGGTCACGCCCGGCATCCCGGCGACGGCCAAGAGGGTGTGGGCAAGCAGTTCGCGGTGGATGGCCAGGGCCTTGTGCGGCCCCAGGCGCGCGGCGAGCCGGGTCTTCACGCGGCCGAGCTCGGGCGCGCGCGCGAAGACGATCAGATGTCGTGGCGGCTCGCTCATGGCTGCGGCCCGTAGTAGCGCCGGTGCAGCCGCTGCGGCGATTCGCCCAGGAAGTAGCGCAGGCGCAGCGACCACATCAGCACGATGGTGCGCAGCACGCCATGGCGTTCCCAGCGGCGGGCGCTGGTGAGCGCGGGCGGGCGCAGCGCTGCCGGACGACCCGCGCTGCGGCGAAGGGCCGCGCTCAGGGCGATGTCTTCCATGAGCGGGATGTCGGGGTAGCCGCCCGCCATCTGCCATGCCGCGGCGCTCACGAAGATCGCCTGATCCCCGGTGCAGATGCCGGTGAGGCGGGAACGCCGGTTCATCATCGCGCCCACCAGCCGCAGCAGTGGCCGCGGGCTGTCCAGGCTCACATCGAAGCGGCCCCAGCCCGCTCCCGCGCGCAAGGCCTCGGCCACCCGCGCCGCCCAGCCCGTCGGCAGACGGGTGTCGGCGTGCACGAAGATCACCGCGTCCCAGCCCTCGGCGAGCGCCGCCGCGCCGGCGTTCATCTGCGTCGCCCGTCCCCGGGGCGCACGGATCACCCGGGCCCCGAGGTCGCGGGCCAGCGCCGCACTGCCATCAACACTGCCTCCGTCGGCCACCAGCACCTGCGCGGCCTCGGCCAGCAGCGGTGCCAGAACGGCGGCCAACCGGGGCGCCTCGTCGAGCACCGGCAGCACCACGGCGATGCGCAGGCTCATGCTCCGGGCCCGCGCGCGCGCATGCGCCGCGCGCGACTGAGCGCCGGCCAGGCGCGGCGCAGCGACAGCACCAGCAGCGCCAGTGCGCACAAGCCGAGCAGGGTCTGCGGTGTGAGGGCATCCTGAACGGACTCGAAATGCGCCAGACGGTCACCGACGCCAGCGAGTACCACCATGGCGGGCAGCATGCCGATCAGGGTGGTGAGGTAGAAGACCCCGACCCGAACGCCGGTGAGGCCGAGCAGCAGATTGACGACGAAGAAGGGCAGCACCGGCACCAGGCGCAGCGACAGCAGATAGAGGAAGGCGCCCTCGCGGGCGAGACCGTCATCCAGACGCGCGAGCCGGCGGCCCCACACCCGCAGCAGGACATCGCGCAACAGATAGCGGGCCGAGAGAAACGACAGGACGGCGCCGGCGCTCATCCCCAGCGCGGCGAGCAGCACCGCCCAGGCCGGACCGAAGATCGCCCCGCCCAGCAGCGGCAGCACCAGCGTGCCTGGCAGCGAAAAGGCCGCCATCGCCATGCAGGCGGACAGGAAGCCCGCGCCCGCCAGCACCGGCCGGGCGGCCACCCAGTCGGCCAGGGCGGCCTGGTGCAGACGCAGTTCACCGAGGGCGAGGCGACGGTGCAGACCCAGCCCGAAGAACAGTCCGATCCCGACAGCGAGCAGCGCGATCAGCGCCCAGCGGCCCCGGCTCACCCGAGCGCCGTCAGGCGGTGATCACCACCAGCACGCTGCAGGGCGCGTGCTCGATCAGCGCCTTGGACACCGAGCCGCGCCACCAGCGCTCCGCCCAACTGCTGCGGTGCTGATGTCCGACCACGATCAGGTCTGCCTTGACGGTCTGGGCGCAGCGCACGATCTCGTCGACCGAACTGCCCGCGACCACCTCGCCGCGGGCGCTCAGGCCGGCCTCGGTGAGGCGGCGCAGGCCGGCGGCGAGGATGGCCTCGTACTCGGCGCGATCGGCCGGTTCGGTCTCGGCCCCGTAGGCCCAGCCATCGGCCACCACCGGCGTGACCGTGGTGGGCATGACCGCGATCAGGTGCAGTTCGGCCTGCGACCACTGCACGATCTCGCGGCAGTCGAGGAGCGCCTTCTGTCCGGACTGCGATCCGTCATAGGCCAGCAGAACCCGCTTGTACATGATGCCCTCCCGAGTTGAGAGACCGCCTCGGGACCGATGCCGGTCCCATGGGCAGACGATACCTCAGTCGAGCTTCACGCCGAGCGCTTCGACCTCGCGGATCCATTGCGGTGCGTCTTCTCGCCACATCCGCAGCGCATCCGCGCGGCCCTTGGTGGCATCGGGGATGGCGTAGTTCTCGCGCAGGGCCCGCGCCCGCGGCGTCTCGTTGCCCTCGACCGCCACCCGCGAGAGCAGCTCGAGGATCTCGACCGGCACCGCCGAGTTCGCGCTCAGGGCGAGACCGCCCTCCAGGCGCGCGATCGGCGCCTTCAGGCCCTGCTCGATCAGCGTGGGCACATCGGGCAGCTTGGGGCTGCGGTACTGGCCCGTGGCCGCGATCGGTCGCAGCCCCTTGTCGCGGACGGTGGCGAAGGCCTGAAAGCTGCCCACCGCCATGGTGAGGGTGCCCGTACCCATCTCGACCCACATCGGGCCCTCGCCCTTGTACTGGATGGCCTGAACCTTGCCGCCGAATTCCCGATTCAGGGTCTCGGCCAGCACGTGCGGATAGGAGGCCACGGCGTACGAGCCCATGGTGGTGGGCTGGCGCTTCACGAACTCGGTGAGTTCAGCGAGGTTGCGCACGCCGGTCTTCTCCTGCACCGCCAGCACCAGCGGGCCCGACGGGAAGACCGTGATCGGTGCGATGTCCTTGGCCAGGTCGAAGGGCAGCTTGCGATAGAGCACGCGGGTCTGCCACAGCATGCCGGTGGTGGTCGACAGCAGGGTATAGCCGTCGGGCGGCGCCTTGAGCATGGCTTCGGTGGCGATGATGCCGCTCGCGCCGGGCCGGTTCTCCACCACCGCGGGCAGGTTGAAGCGCGCGGTGAACTGCTCGGCGAACAACCGCGCGTAGGCGTCGCTCAGGCCACCAGGCGCCGCGCCGACCAGGATACGCAGCTGGCGATTGGGATAGGCGCCCTGGGCGCGGGGCGCCGATAGCGGGGTGGCCGCGAGCGCGGCGCCGGCGAGCATGAGCTTGCGGCGTTGGGAGTCGGTCATGAGCTGTCTCCGTGAGGGGGTATCGGCGCTGGCGCCTGTACTTGTCGATCGGTTCGGCGTACCCGTCCGATGGGTGAGCCGCCTGATCCGGGTCGTGACGCGTTCGCGCCACGCACGGATTCTCGACAAGCCGACCGCATAAGGGGCGAAGACCCTGCGACTCATCGGAGATCGGTCAGGAAAGACGCGGGTCTCAGACCAGACCGAGATCGGCTGGCACAGCCCCTGGGAAGACGCGCTCGAGACGCGCCGAGCTCAGCCCGTACAGGCGTTGCACGACGCCACCGAGCACGGCGCGGTACTCGTTGAGTACCGGGCAGTCTCGGTCCTGGAACAGGGTCTGGCGCTCCAGGCGCACCTGCTCGCCCGCCACCCGGCCGCCGCGCGCGAGGCCGCCCAGCAGCCAGTAGACCGTGCCATGGCCATGATCGGTGCCACGATTCCCGTTCTCGCGCACGGTGCGCCCGAACTCGCTGAGCACCACCACCAGGGTGCGCTCCCACACCGGGCCCATGCCCTCGGCGAAGGCGGCCAGGCCACGACCGAGTTCCTCGAAGCGCGTGGCCAGCGGCCCGGCGGCCGCGCCCTGCCCGACATGGGTGTCCCACCCGCCCACGTCGATGAAGCCCAGGGCATGCCGATCACGCATCAGCCGCGCGACACGCCGTGCCTCGATCTCGAAGCCGCGCGCGCTCACCGCCTGCCGACCGGCCTGCGCCATCTCGCCGGCCAGATCGCGCGCCGCCTGCTCGCGCACCGCGAAACCCTCGGTCACCTCGCGGGCCAGCGGCGTGTCGCGATACATCGCGCTCAGGAGCTCGCGCTGGCGGGCATCCACCGGCCGGATCGGGGCGCGCACCGACACCGTGGCCACCGGCTGATCGCCGCGCAGGATGAGCGGGAGCTGTTCGGTGAAGGCGATCGGCTGGCCGGCGCCGATATTCGCGGCCAGCCGATTGAGGAACCCGG
>JBIKWU010000197.1:0-7210 GCA_044356115.1 Burkholderiaceae bacterium | reverse complement strand
GCATGACTTCAACGAGGTCACCTTCGATGACGTGCTGGTGCCCCACGAGAACCTGCTCGGCAAGGAGGGCGAGGGCTGGCGCAACGTGGGCACCGAGCTCGCCTTCGAGCGCTCGGGCCCCGAGCGCTATCTGAGCAGCACGCAGCTGCTGCTCGAGATGCTCGCCGCGGCTGACCCCGCCAACCCGCGCCATGCCGTGGAGCTCGGCCGGGTGGTGGCGCAGTACGGCACGCTGCGCGAGATGTCGCTCGGCGTGGCCGCCATGCTGGCCCGCGGCGAGAACCCCGCGCTGGCGGCGGCCGCGGTCAAGGATCAGGGCGCGCTGGTCGAGCAGAAGATGCCCGAGATCGCGCACGACCTGTTCGGCGGGCTGGCCGAGCCGGGCTCGCCGCTCGCTCAGGCCATGACCTACATCACCCTCGCGGTACCCTCGTTCTCGCTGCGCGGCGGCACCCGGGAAATCCTGCGCGGCATCATCGCCAAGGGCATGGACCTGAGATGAGCGAAGACCTGATCGAACAGAGCGCGGCGCGGCTCTTCTCCGACACCGCCGACAAGACCCTGCGCCAGCGCGTCGAGGAGGGCGAGTTCCCGCAGGCGCTGTGGCAGCTCGCGCTCGACAACGGCTTCGGCCTGGTGCTCACCACCGAAGAAGGCGGTGGCCTGGGCCAGCCCTGGAGCGCTGCCTACCCGGTGCTGCGCGGGCTGGGCTACTGGCAGGTGCCGCTGCCGCTGGCCGAGACCCTGATCGGCGGGCAGCTGCTGTCCATGGCCGGCATCGCCGTGCCCGAGGGCCCGATCGCCCTCCTCGAGCAGGGCCATGATGCCGAGCTGCAGTTGAGCGGCTCGGGCGCCGCGGCGCGCCTGAGCGGCCAGGCCCGGCGCGTGGCCTGGGCCCGGCATTGCGGGCACGCGGTGGTCTCGCTTGCCGACGGTCGCATCGCGCTGCTGGCGCTGCATCAGGGCGATGCCGTGCGCTGCGCGCCGGGCCTGAACCATGCCCGTCTGCCGGCCGACCAGCTCAGCTTCGCGGCAGCCACGCTCACGGCCATCGCGGCCAGCCCGCTGCCCGGGCTCACCGCGCCGGTCTGGACCCTTGGCGCCACGGCCCGCGCCATCATGATGGTGGGCGCGCTGGAGTGGCTGCTCGAGCAGTCGGTGCAGTACGCCAACGACCGGGTGCAGTTCGGCAAGCCGATCGGTCGCAATCAGGCCATCCAGCAGCAGCTCGCCATGCTCGCCGGCGATGTGGCGGCCGCGCGGGTGGCGGCGCGGGTGGCCGCGGCCGACGCCCCCTGGGCCGGCGCGCCGCAGGCCGATCACGCACGCTTCAGCGCCGCGGTGGCCAAGGTGCGGGTGGGCGAGGCCGCCTCGCGCGGGGCGGCCATCGCCCATCAGGTGCACGGTGCCATCGGCTTCACCCATGAGCACTCGCTGCACTTCGCCACCCGCCGGCTGTGGGCCTGGCGCGAGGAGTTCGGCGCCGATGCCTGGTGGGCCGAGCGCCTGGGTCAGGCGGCCATCGCCGCCGGGGCCGCCGGATTCTGGCCGGCCCTCACCCGCCGCGCCCTGCCTGCCTGACCCGTCACCGCCCAGTGCCCCCGTTGCCCCTCACCCCCGGAAAGCCTTCGCCATGAACATTCCCAATCTCATCCCCGATGTCGGTGTCAGCCTCGAGGGCCATGTCGCGGTCGTCGAGATCCGTCGCCCGCCGCACAACTTCTTCGACCTGCGCCTCATCGAGGGCCTGGCCATCGCCTACGAGGCGCTGGACAAGGAGCCCGAGTGCCGCGCGATCCTGCTCTGCGCGCAGGGCACCGCCTTCTGCGCCGGCGCCGACTTCTCCAAGCGGGATGACGATGCCGCCACCCGCCGCCCGGGCGTGCTCAATCCGCTCTACACCGAGGCGATCCGCATGTTCGCCTGCGCCAAGCCGGTGGTGGCCGCGGTGCAGGGCGCGGCGGTGGGCGGTGGCCTGGGGCTGGCGGTGTCGGCCGACTTCCGGGTGGCCAGTCCCGAGGCGCGCTTCTCGGCCAACTTCAACCGCCTGGGCTTTCACCCGGGCTTCGGCCTGACCGCCACGCTGCCGCGGCTGATCGGCCAGCAGAAGACCGCCATGATGTTCTACACCGGCCGGCGCATCGGCGGCGAGGAGGCCTTCCAGATGGGCCTCGCCGACATGCTGGTGCCGCGCGAGGAGCTGCGCTCGGCGGCGCTGAAGCTGGCCACCGAGATCGCGATCTCCGCGCCGCTGGCGGTGGTATCCACGCGCGCCACGCTGCGCCAGGGCCTGGTCGAGGCAGTCACCGCGGCGGTCAACCGCGAGAGCCACGAACAGGACTGGCAGCGTCGCACCGAAGACTTCAAGGAAGGCGTGGCCGCCATGGCCGCCCGGCGCGAGCCGGTGTTTCAGGGCCGCTGAGCCGCCAGCGTGCGTCCGGCCTGCGCGCCAGGCCGGGCCCGCGCACGGAGCCGTCAGGGTTCGTCCTGCAGGAGCGAGACCAGCTCCTGCACCGAGGGCAGCGCCGCGGTGTCGATGTCCTCGAGGATGCCCTGCGCGAGCGAGCGCTTGTCGTGGTGCAGCGCCACGATCCGCTCCTCGATGCTGCCCCGCGTGACCAGCCGGTACACCGTCACCGGCCGGCTCTGCCCGATGCGATGGGCCCGGCCGGTGGCCTGGTCCTCGGCGGCCGGGTTCCACCACGGGTCCACGATCACCACGTAGTCGGCGGCAGTCAGGTTCAGGCCGAAGCCGCCGGCCTTCAGGCTGATGAAGAACAGGTCGCCCTCGCCGGCCTGGAAGGCGGCGATGCGCCGCGAGCGCTCCGCGGGCGGGGTCGATCCGTCGAGATACTGGTGCGCGATGCCCGCGGCCTGCACCGGCTCGCGCAGCAGCCCCAGGAAGTCGGTGAACTGGCTGAACACCAGCGCCTTGTGACGGTTGGCCACCAGTTCGCTCACCAGCTCCATGAAGGCCACCGACTTCGCGCCGACCAGCCCCAGCGACGGATTGACCAGGCGAGGGTCACAGGCTGCGCGCCGCAGCTTCGTGAGCTGGGCCAGCACATTGATGCGATCACGGCTGCCGGCGCCCAGCGCGGTGGCCAGCGCCTCGCGGCGCAAGGCCTCGTAGTGGGCAGCCTCGTCGGCCTCTGGGGTGACCTGCAGCACGGTCTCGGTGCGCGGCGGCAGCTCGCGCAGCACCTCGGACTTCAGGCGACGCAGCACGAAGGGCGCGATCAGGCGACGAAGGGTGCGCTGCGCCCGCAGCTCGCGATCGCGCTCGATCGGGATGACGAAGCGCTCGGCAAAGCGCTGGGCGCTGCCGAGCAGGCCCGGGTTCACGAAGCTCATGATCGCCCAGAGCTCGCCCAGCCGGTTCTCGATCGGCGTGCCCGACAGCGCCAGACGGAACCCGGCGTCGAGCTCGCGAATGGCCTGGCTGCGCTTGGCACTGGCGTTCTTGATCGCCTGCGCCTCGTCGGCGATCAGCGTGGCCCAGCGCACCGCGCCGAAGGCCTCGGCAGCCTGCTGCAGCAGGGTGTACGACACCACCACAAGGTCACCGGCCTGCGCCTCGCGCAGCAGGCCCTCGCGGGCATCGGCCGCGCCGTAGACGCGCGTGCGCAGGCCGGGCGCAAAGCGCCTGGCCTCCTCGAGCCAGTTGCCGCAGACCGAGGTGGGCGCCACCACCAGCGCCGGCCCCAGGGCAGCGCGCGCGAGCAGTACCGCCAGCGCCTGCACGGTCTTGCCCAGACCCATGTCATCGGCCAGGCAGGCGCCGAAACCGGCCTGGGCCCGCTGCATCACCCATTCGAAGCCCTGCAGCTGGTACGGACGCAGTTCGGCCTGCAGGGCGGCGGGCAGCACCACGGGCGCATCCACTGCCGAGCGCAGTGCATCGACCCGCTCGCGCAGGGCCGCGTCGTCGCGCTCGGTGTCGGCCAGGGCATCGTCGATCCACTCGGCGGCCTGCTCCGGCGCGCGCAGCACCGGCGCGCCGCGACGCCCCCGCGCCCCGGGCGCGCGGGCACCCGACGCCTCGGCCTCGCCGCGCGCGGTCTCGACCACCGCGGCCAGATCGTCGATCTGCTGGCGCAGGCGGTCGGTGAGCGCGAGCCAGCGGTCCTCGCCCAGGGGCACGAAGCGGCTGCGCTGCTCGCCCGCCCACTCGATGAGCCGGGCCAGCTCCACCACCCGCGACTCGTCGACCCGCAATTCGCCATCGATCGCGAACCAGCGGCCATCGCGCCGCACCGAGACCCGCATGCTGCCGGCACTTGCGCCGACCACCTGCAGGGATCGGCCGCCCGGCCAGTCCAGGCCCTCGATGCCGGTCTGCGCGGGCAGCCCCTCGATGAGCGTGAGGGCGAGCTCGGGCTCGGGCACCTCCCACTCGGGGATGCGGCCCGCCTCGTCGGGCGGCTCGAGCATGTCGAAATGCTCGAGCAGCTCGCGCAGCACCGCGCGCTCGCGCGCCAGGTCGCGGCTCACCGAGCAGACCTGCCCCTCGATGGGGGCCACCACCTCCACCCGGCCCGCGCCCGGCGCCAGCCGCGGCCCGCGCGGGCCCAGAGGCGCGCTCACCAGGCGCAGGCGCACGCCCTGCCCCGCCGGCGCGAGCTCGGCGCGCAGCCGGCCGCTCGCGCTGACCGACTGCGCGCCGTGGGCCTGATCGGCCCGCAGGCGAAAGTGCGTGGCCAGCGCGGGCAACGCCGACTGCAGCTCCTGGGCCGCGCTCTGTGGCACCCGCAGGCCGCCGGCAGCCAGCGCCGCCACCCGGCGATGTGCGGCGGTGATGCGGATCAGCCGAGCGTGACCGGGCTGGTCGGGCAGCACGAACACCGCGCCGTCCAGGGGCAGACCGCCACCGCGCACCGCGCCATGGGCGTCGAACTCGAAGCCCGGCCCCTGGCCGGAGAGTCGCACCAGATCGGGCTCAAAGCGGAGCTCCCAGTGGCCGTCGACGGCTTCCAGACGCACATCCGGCGGCTCCTCGGCGAGCACCACGAAGCGCTCGGGATCCTCGGCCAGCACCACGCGCGGATGACCGGCGAGCGCCGCCGCGGCCGACGGGATGTCGAGCACGTGCGCCGCGCCGTAGCCGCGCGACTGGCGCACCGCGCGCGCCACGCGGGCGTCGTCGGCGGGCAGGTCGGCGCTGCGCGCCAGCCGCGCAAGCGACAGCGGCCGCGGCTTGTTCCAGTCGCGGGCGCCGCGCTTCTGCTCCAGGGGCTCGATGGCGATCACGCGACCGTCGCGGTCGCGGTCGATCGACCAGACCAGGCGCGACGCGGCCGCCGGTGCCGCGGCGTCGGCCTCGTCGGCACCACCCAGCGCCGCGATCGCGGCGAGCGCGTCACGCCAGGCCTCGCCCTGGCCGCCGGCAAAGAAGGGCTGCTCCGGCGGCCGCCCCTCGAGCACCTGCTCGGCGCTGCGCAGTTGCTGCGCGAGCCAGGCCAGGCCGGTCTGCTCGAGCGCACGCCCGAGGGCGGCGCGGGCGGCGGCGCGGGCCAGGGCCGGATCGCGCCCCACCACCGCGCCCGGGGCATCGTCCTGCGCGGGGAGCGCCGGCGCGGATGGCTGGGACCCGAGCACCCAGGCCCGCAGCATGATGCGCTGGGTCCAGGACAGCAGGGGCCGGGTGCCGAACCAGGCATGCAGTTCGCCAAAGCCGGGATCCGGCGCCTCATCGCCCAGGCGGATGTCAGCCGCCTTCATCCAGCGCCCCCAGGTGGTCTCGTCCTGGACCTTGCGCGTACCCGCCTCGGCCGCGCAGAAGCGCCGGGCCAGCGCCACCCGCGCCGGATCGCGGCTGGCGAACAGGCACATGGGATACAGCCAGGCAATGGTCTCGGCGAACAGCCGCTTGCGCTGACCGCTCTCGGTGCGGCGCAGCGCGAGCGCATCCTCGAAGGCGGCTGCGGCCGCGTCCCAGCGCCCCTCGGTGGCCAGGACCGCGGCGCGCAGCGCGCGTGCCTGGCCGTCCTCGCGCCCCGCCACCAGGGCCCGAGCCTCGTCGCCGCGACCAGCCAGCACCAGCGCCTCGCCCACCCGCACGCTCAGGCCCTCGGAGGCCAGCGCTCCGCCACGCGCCAGTCGCTCGCGGGCGCAGGCCAGCACCGCGGGCAACGCGGGGTGCAGCACGCGCAGCCCGAAGTCGATGGCCACGCCCAGCATCGAGGCGGCGAGCTGGGGTTCGGCGCACGCGAAGCTCTCGGCATCGAAACCGCTGAGCGCGACCTGGTCGATCACCTGCGACCAGTCGGGCAAGGCCTGGCCGGCCTGCTCGATCAGCCGCCAGCGATCGAGGCCCTCGCCGCTGTAGAACACCAGCCGCGCGGCGGTCACCGCCATGGCCGCACCGTTGAAATGCACCCAGCCGCGGTCCAGGAAGATGCCGTCGGCCAGCAGCACCGCGTCACGCCAGCGCCGGAAGTCCGGCGAGCCGAGCGCGCGCCGGAACACCGCGCTGCGCGTGGCCGGCACGCACTGCCATCCCTGGTCGGAGCGGGCAATCAGCGCGCGCTCGGCGAGCGCGAGCAGGCACTCGTCAACGTCGGCCTGGCCAAAGTAGGCCCCGCGCGAGGTGCGCACTTCCAGGCGGCGCAGCAGGTCGATCACCCACTTGCGGTGCCGAGGCGTCCAGGCCAGTGCCAGGGCGCGGTGCACCAGCGCCGCCTCGGGGCCGGGCACCGACGGATCAGGGCCGGGCTCGGGTGCCGGCGTGGCGGACGGAAGTCGGTCTGTCATGGCGATCGGTCAACCCGACAGTGTAGATCGCCGGCAAGGCCGAAAAGAAAAAACCCGGGGAGCGTCACCCCCCGGGTCCGTGACCATGCCGGGGCCGCCCTGCGGCGGCCCGGAGGCATCGCTCAGGCGGCCTTGCGGCGGCCGTCCTCGAAGAACTGCTCGTCCTCGGTGGAGCCCTTGAGCGCCGCGGTGGAGGCCTCGCGCTCGACGGTGGTGGTCACCGCGTCGAAGTAGCCGGTGCCGACCTCGCGCTGGTGCTTGACCGCGGTGAAGCCGCGCTCGGCCGCCGCGAACTCGGCTTCCTGCAGCTCGACGAACGCGCTCATCTGGTTGCGGGCATAGCCGTAGGCCAGGTTGAACATCGAGTAGTTGAGGCTGTGGAAGCCCGCCAGCGTGATGAACTGGAACTTGTAGCCCATCGCGCCCAGCTCGCGCTGGAACTTGGCGATCGTCGCCT
>JBIKWU010000196.1:0-7217 GCA_044356115.1 Burkholderiaceae bacterium | reverse complement strand
TGCGCCTGAGCCTGCGCGGCATGCAGCCGCGCTGGCCCATCTTCGCGGACATCCTCAAGGTCGGCGCCCTCGCCTGCCTGTCGCCGCTGCAGTCGGTGCTGGCGGTGCTGGTGTTCACCGGGCTGGTGGCGCGACTGGGCGTGCAGCCGCTGGCCGGGTACGGCATCGGCCAGCGGCTGGAGTTCCTGCTCATCCCGATCTCCTTCGGGGTGGGCGTGGCCGCGGTGCCCATGGTGGGCATGGCGATCGGCGCCGGGATGGTGGCGCGGGCGCGCCGGGTGGCCTGGACCGCCGGCCTGGTGTCGGCCGCCAATCTCGCCGTGATCGGCGCGGTGGTGTGGTTCGCGCCCGATCTCTGGGCCGGCCTGTTCACCAGCGACCCCGCGGTGCTCGGTCCGGCGCGCGAGTACCTGCGCCTGGCCGGCCCGGCCTTCCCGTTCTTCGGGCTGGGGCTGACGCTGTACTTCGCGTCGCAGGGCTCGGGCAAGGTGCTCGGGCCGGTGCTCACCTCCACGCTGCGCCTGCTGCTCGTCGCCGGCGCGGGTGCCTGGCTGGCCACGCGCGGCGCCGCACCAGGCGACTACTTCGCGCTGGTGGCCCTGGCCATGGTGGTGTACGGCCTGTCCACCGCGCTGGCGATACGGCTCACCCGCTGGGGCAAGCCCGGCAGCCGCTGAGCCCGGGGCGACCGCCCGGCGCGCTCACCCCATGTGCCGAGCGGGCCCGGCCGGGCCTCAGCCCGGGTGATGCACCGGCGGCTGGCCCCACACCGGCGTGGCCAGCCCCTCCTGGCGGGCCTTGAGCTGCAGCCCGAGCAGCAGCGAGTAGAAGCGCGACTGCTGCAGGTTGCCGCCATGGAACCACAGCCCGCGCTGCGCGGTGGGCTTCCAGAGGTTGCGCAGCTCGCCCTCCCAGGGCCCGGGGTCGAGCGTGGTGCCCGAGCCCATGCCCCAGCACAGCCCCACCCGCTGCGCCATCGCCGGTGACACCAGGCGCGCGAGCCACTCGTTCATGGGCCCGTAGCCGGTGGCGTAGACGATCAGGTCGGCGGGCAGCTCGCTGCCGTCGGTGAGCCGAACCGAGCGCTCGTTGATCTGGGCCACGCTCACCGGGCTGCGCAGCTTCACGCTGCCATTGGCGATGAGCTCGGAGGCGCCGACATCGATGTAATAGCCCGAACCGCGGCGCAGGTACTTCAGCGACAGCCCGGTGCCGTCTTCACCGAAATCGAGCAGGAAGCCGGCCGCCCGCAGCCGCTCGTAGAAGGGCGCGTCGATGCGCGCGACCTGCTCGTAGACCGCGGTCTGCAGGCGCTCCATCAGCCGGAAGGGCATGGACGCAAGCGTGAGGTCGGCGCGCTCGGTGGTGATGCCCGCCCTGAGCGCCTGCTCCGAGAAGAGCCGGCCCCAGCCGATGTGCATCAGGGTCTCGGAGCGGACCACCAGCGTGGACGAGCGCTGCAGCATGGTGACCTCGGCGCCGTGCTCCCAGAGGTCGGCGCAGATGTCGTGCGCGGAGTTGTTCGAGCCCACCACCACGCAGCGCCGCCCCCGCCAGGTCTCGCCGCTCTGGTACTCGCTGGAATGCAGCTGCACGCCCTGGAAGCGCTCGGCCCCGGGGAACACCGGCCGGCGTGGCATGCCCGAGAGGCCGGTGGCCAGCACCAGCTCGCGAGGGCGCAACTGCAGGCGCCGACCCTCGCGCATGACCTCGACCTGCCAGCCATCGGCCGCCTCGTCGCGGGCGGCGCTCAGGCATTCCGTGCCGCCCCAGTAATCGAGCTCCATCACCCGGGTGTACATCTCCAGCCAGTCGCCCATCTTGTCCTTGGGCGTGAACACCGGCCAGTGGTCGGGAAACGGCAGGTAGGGCAGATGGTCGTACCACACCGGATCGTGCAGGCACAGCGAGCGGTAGCGCGAGCGCCAGGCGTCACCGGGCCGCGGCAGGCGGTCGATGACCAGTGCCGACACGCCCAGGCGCTTCAGGCGCGCGGCCAGACCGATGCCGCCCTGGCCGCCGCCCACGATCAGCACCTGCGGCTGCTCGCTGACGCCCAGCGCCTGCGCCCGCGCCTCGCGCTCCTCGAGCCAGCTGCGACGCCCCGGCTGCACGCCATGCTCGACGCCGCGCGGCCGGGTCTCGCCGTGCGCCTCCTCGAAGCCCTTGAGTTCGGCGAGCGTGGTGAGCAGCGTGAAGCCCAGGCCACCGCGCAGACGGAGATGACCGCGACCCCGGCCGACCGCGGTCTCGAACACCAGCCAGGCCTCGATCTGGCCATCGCGCTCGGTGGCCTCGCCCTCGATCTGCCAGCCGCGCGGCGCCACGCCCGGCAGCACTGCCGCGAGCATGCCGGCGATGCCCGACGGCCCTTCCACCGTGCAGATGTTCCAGGTGAAGGCGACCATGTCGCGCCACCAGCATTCGGGGGCGAACAGCGCAGCGGCGGCGTTCGCGTCGCCCGCGGCCAGCGCCGCCTCGAGGCGGGCCAGCCAGTGCCGGGCGGTGTCGGTGGCGGGCGAAGCGGTCATCGGCGGGCTCCGGATCAACGGGACGGGCTGCGACGATAGCAAGACTTGCCCGCGACGGCGCGCCAGCGCATCCTGCCGGCTTCACCCGCTTCCGGAATCCCGATCATGAACGCTCCCGAACGCCACGCCGCCGATCCGGTGCGGGCCGCGCTCGCCTACGCCCAGGCCGCGCCCGATACGGTGAACCTCATCCAGCCGCCGGTCTTCACCCACCCGGCCGATGAACGACAGCACCGCAAGCAGCGCCTTGCAGCCGCCTTCCGGCTGTTCTCGAAGTTCGGTTTCGACGAGGGGGTGGCCGGCCACATCACGGCGCGCGATCCGGAGTTTCCGGACACCTTCTGGGTGAACCCCTTCGGCGTGCACTTCAGCCAGGTCTGCGTCTCCAACCTCATCCGCTGCGACCACCACGGCAAGGTCGTCGAGGGCCGGCATCCGGTCAACCAGGCCGCCTTCGCGATCCACGCCAGTGTCCATCAGGCCCGGCCCGATGCCGTGGCCGCGGCGCACTCGCATTCCACCTGGGGGCGGGCGTGGTCGGCGCTCGGGCGGTTGCTCGATCCGATCACCCAGGATGTCTGCGCCTTCCACGGCGATCACGCGCTCTACGCCGATTTCGGCGGCGTGGTCATCGAACTCGACGAGGGCGCGCGCATCGCCCAGGCGCTCGGCGCCTGCAAGGCGGTCATCCTGCAGAACCACGGCCTGCTCACGGTGGGCCAGAGCGTCGACGCCGCGGCCTGGTGGTTCATCTCGATGGAGCGGTGCTGCCAGGTGCAATTGCACGCCGAGGCCGCCAGCGCGCGCACCGGCGATGCCCCGAAGTTCATCCGGCCCGAGGCTGCCCGGCAGGCCTTCGACCTGGTGGGCTCGCCCTATGCCGGCTGGTTCAACTTCCAGCCGCTGTACGCGCGGATCGTTCGCGAGCAGCCTGATCTGCTCGACTGATCTGCTCGCGGCGCTGGCGCAGCGCCATGACCACGCCGGTGCCCACGATCAGGGCCATGCCGCCCAGTGCGATCGCGTCGGGCATGGCCCCGAACACCGCCAGGCCCAGTGCCAGCGAGATCACGATGTGCACGTACGCGAAGGGCGCCAGCAGCGAGGCCGGCGCCAGCTTGAGCGCGCGCACCAGCAGCAGGTGGCCGAAGCCGCCGAGCCCGCCCACCGCGACCATCAGCGCGATGTCGGTGAGGCGCTCGGGCATCTGCCAGAACCAGGGCAGCGGCACGGTGAGCAGCAGGGTGGCGCCGAGCGCGCCGTAGAACTGGGTCACCCGGCCATCGTCGATGGTGGACAGTCGCCGGGTGAGGATCTGGTAGGCGGCATAGCACAGGGCGCTGCCCAGGGGCAGCAGCGCGGCCCAGGTGAACACCGCGCCACCGGGCCGCACGATCAGCAGCACGCCCAGGAAACTGGCCAGCAGCGCCCAGGCCGTGCCCGGCGGCGCCCGCTCGCCAAGCAGGCGCACCGCCAGCAAGGCCACCAGGATGGGCCCGATCGCCGTCAGCGAGGCCGCCTCGGCCAGCGGCAGGAAGGGCAACCCGGCGAAGAAGCACACCGAGCTAACGCCCAGGATGGCGCCGCGCAGCCACTGCAGGCCCGGCCGATGGGTGCGCAGCAGGCCCGCGCCCAGCGCCGGCCCCATGAAGACCAGCAGCAGCACCATGTTGAAGAAGTAGCGGGCCCAGACGATCACGCCCACCGGATTGCGCGAGGCGAGCACCTTGACCACGGCCTCCATCACCGCGAAGCAGCTCACCGCGCACACCAGCAGCGCGATGCCGCGCACCGGGTGCGCGACGGTATCGGGGTGGGTGGCTGACGACTGCGGCGGACTCACCCGGGAAACACGCCGGTGGACAGGTAACGGTCACCGCGGTCGCAGACGATGAACACGATGGTGGCGTTGCTCAGCGACTCGGCCAGACGCAGCGCGATGCAGCAGGCGCCCGCGGCCGAGATCCCGCAGAAGATGCCCTCCTCGGCCGCCAGCCGCCGCGCCATGGCCTCGGCATCGGCCTGCGACACGAAGGCCACCTCGTCGACGATGGCGTGCTGGTAGATGCGCGGCAGGTACTCCTGCGGCCACTTGCGGATGCCCGGGATCGACGAGCCTTCGGCGGGCTGCGCGCCGATGATGCGCACTGCCGGGTTGCGCTCCTTGAGGTAGCGCGACACCCCGGTGATGGTGCCGGTGGTGCCCATGGCCGACACGAAATGCGTCACCTGGCCATGGGTGTCGTCCCAGATCTCGGGGCCGGTGGTCTCGTAGTGCGAGGCCCAGTTGTCGTCGTTGGAGAACTGGTCGAGGACTCGCCCGCGGCCCTGCGCCTGCATGCGGTCGGCGAGATCGCGGGCCCCCTCCATGCCTTCCTCGCGGCTGACCAGCACCAGTTCGGCGCCGTAGGCCTTCATCGACTGGCGCCGCTCCACCGAGAGGTTGTCGGGCATGATCAGGACCATGCGGTAGCCCTTGATGGCCGCCGCCATGGCCAGCGCGATGCCGGTGTTGCCCGAGGTGGCCTCGATCAGGGTATCGCCCGGGCGGATGTCGCCGCGGGCCTCGGCGCGGGCGATCATCGCCATGGCAGGGCGGTCCTTCACCGACCCCGCCGGGTTGTTGCCCTCGAGCTTGCCGAGAATGACGTTGCCGCGGGCGGCGTTGCCGGGGCCCGGCAGCCGCTGCAGGCGCACCAGCGGCGTGCGGCCGATGGTCTGCTCGATGGTGGGGTAGTCGGGGCGGGACATGCTCGGGCTCTCCTGGGGCGTGGCGCGCGCGGCGCACGGCCTTGCGTGGGGACACGATTATCGCGGCTGCCGAAAGGGCCTGCCGCGGTGGGGTCAATGCGCGCGCGGCTCCTCGGCGGGCAGCAGGGCCACGCCGGCCAGCCCGGCGGCCAGGATGGCCTCGCGAAGCGCCGCCACCGCAGCCGGCCGCGGAAAGCGCTTGCGCCAGGCGAGCGAGACCCGCCGCGAGGGCACGGGCGGCTCGAAGGGCAGGCAGCGCAGCAGGGCGTCGGGGCCTTCATCGCCGCGCGCCATGGCCGGCAGCACCGTGATGCCGAAGCCGGAGGCCACCATGTGGCGGATGGTCTCGAGGGACGAGCCCTCGAAGCTGCGCTGCAGGCCGCCACCCGATTGCGAGAACCGCGAGACCTCGGGGCAGACCTCGAGCACGTGGTCGCGCAGGCAGTGGCCGATGCCCATGAGCAGCATGGTCTCGGACTTGAGCTCGCGGGCCGGGATGGCCGTCCGGGCCACCCAGGGATGGGCGCGCGGCACCGCCACCAGGAAGGGTTCGTCGTACACCGCCTGCGTGACCAGCCCCTGATCGGGGAAGGGATCGGCGAGGATGGCCACGTCGATGTCCCCCTGGCGCAGCAGCTCGAGCAGCTTGACGGTGTAGTTCTCCTGGAGCACCAGCGGCATGCGCGGCGCGCTGGCGATCGCCTGGCGCACCAGGCGCGGCAGCAGGTAGGGACCGATGGTGTGGATGACCCCCACGCGCAGCGGCCCGCTGGCCGGATCGGCGCCTTCGCGGGCGATCTCGCGCAGGGTGTTGGCCTGCTCGAGCACCAGACCGGCCTGGCCGACCACCCGCTCGCCGACCGGCGTGAGGCTGATCTCGCCATGACTGCGCTCGAAGATCCGCACGCCGAGTTCTTCCTCGAGCTTGCGGATGGCCAGCGACAACGTGGGCTGGCTGACGAAGCAGGCCTCGGCGGCCCGGCCGAAGTGGCGCTCCCTGGCCACCGCGACGATGTACTTGAGTTCGGTCAGGGTCATGGCAAGCAGGCGATGATACCAAGCGTCCGGCGGTCGCCGGCACCGCTTTGGGGCATACTCGACCGGCGCCGCCGCACCCGCCCGGCCGTCGCGCATCGCCGCGTCACCCACCGCCCCGGTCTGCTGCCACCCCGCCATGTCCCCCTCAGGCCCCACCCGCACACCCGCACTGATCGGACTCGACTGGGGCACCAGCTCGCTGCGCGCCTGGCTCTTCGATGCCGGCGGCAACGCCCTCGACCGGCTGGCATGCGCCTCGGGCGTCATGAGCGTGCCCGCCGGCGGGTTTCGGGCCGCCTTCGAGGCCTTGTGCGCCCCCTGGCTGCAGGCGCATCCCGGCCTGCCGGTGGTGGCTGCCGGCATGATCGGCTCGCGCCAGGGCTGGCGCGAAGCGCCCTACGTGCATGCCCCGGCCGGTTTCGGCGAGATCGCCCAGAGCCTGCTCGCCCTCGACGACCAGGCCGGCCGGGTGTTTCGCCTGGTGCCTGGGGTGCGCGCCGAGGGCCGCGAGGGCAGCATCGACGTGATGCGGGGCGAGGAAACCCAGGTCTTCGGCGCCCTGGCCGCGCGCTCGCTGCTGCGCACCGCCGACGCCGCGCACCGGGACGGCCTGTTCGTGCTGCCCGGCACGCACAGCAAGTGGGTGGAGGTGCGCGACGGCCGCATCGTGGCCCTGCGCACCTACCTCACCGGCGAGGCCTGGGCGGCGCTGCGCCAGCACTCGATCCTCAGCCGCCTGGCCGCCGACCCGCGGCCCGACGACGCGAACCAGCAGGCCGCGGCCGCCGAGGCCTACGACCGGGGCGTGCGGATGGCGCTGTCATCGCCCGGCGCGCTCCTGCACCTGCTCTTCCTGGTCCGCACCGAGGGCCTGTTCGACCGCCTGAGGCCGGAACA
>JBIKWU010000195.1:0-7247 GCA_044356115.1 Burkholderiaceae bacterium | reverse complement strand
TTCATGGGCTGGTGGTGGCGGCGGTATGCCCCGCCGCGCCAGGGCAAGGCCCGGGCGCTCATCGGGGCGCGCCCGACGCACCGCCCGCCGGCTGGAAGTTGGCAGCCACCCGCTGGCGAAGGTAATCCCCGGCACTGATCGGGGGGTACTTGCCCTCGGGACCGGCGATGAGCGATTCGCGGTTGGCCTGGGCAAAGAACGCGATGCTGTAGCGCGAACCGAGATACTCGTCGGGCTCGGGCGTGCGCACGCGGTGGAAGTTCGAGGGCAGCCGGTCATCGCTCCAGCGCATGAGCATGTCGCCGATGTTGCAGGTGATGGCGGTCTCCTCGGGCGGCACCGGTGTCCATACCGGATTCTCCAGATCCTTGCCGGCACAGACCTCCAGGCCGCCCTGCCCGGCCCGCTGGAAGAGCAGGGTCAGGCAATCGAAGTCGGTGTGCGCCCCGGCGCGCCAGAGCCCGGCCGCGCCGAGCGCGCGCGGGTCCACCGGGTAGTAGTGCAGCAGGCGCAGCGTGCTCTGGTAGTCAGGCCGGGCGGGGTCATGCGCACCAGCGAAGAAATCGGGCGCGAAACCGAGCTTGTGTGCGAAGCAGGACAGCACCTGCATGGCCAGCGTCCAGCATCGCGACTCGAACGCGAGCATGGCTGACTGGAAGCCGGGCAGTTCCGCATCGGTCGGCCACAGCCCTGCCATGCGCGGACGGGTGATCTGGTAGCTCTCCTTCTGGTCGGGCGTGCCGGTGGACGGACGCACCTGGGCGCGGCTCTCCCAGCCGACGTTGTCGGCCTTGCGGTGCGGGTACCGGGCCTTGACCGGATCGGGCAGGCCGAAGAAGCGCTCGGTCATCGCGAAGGCGTCGCGCACCTGCGCCGGCTCGATGCCGTGGTTGACCACCTGGAAGAAGCCCACCGCCACGGCCGCGTCCCAGAGCGCATCGGCGATCGCCTCGCGCCGCACGGCGAAATCGCTGACGTCGATGCGCGGTACCTCGCCCGCCACCGCGCTCGCGCGGAACGCGCCAATACGCGATTCGCGGGTCAGTTCGACCAGTGGCCTGGCAGATGTCATGCGGCGATTCCTGCAGTGAAGGGGATGCGGGGGCGTGGCCGAGGACAGCCGCGACCGGGGCCAGGGTAGCGTCAGCAGAAACCATGCCCGATGGCGGAAGCGGCATTTGCTCCTCGGGAGACGCACCACCCGTGGCATGGAAGCTGCGTGTCTCGCGGCGCGGCCGCCAGGAGCGCCTCGCTGGTGCGTTGCTCACCGCGTGGGCGCGTGGCAGGCTCGCTTGCGCGCCCTCGCGGTGCATCCCGATCAGCCCCGGAGAAGACCCTTGCCCCAATGCCATCCGCCATCACCCGATCGCGCGCCAGCCCTGGCGAGGGCACAGGCATGATCCCGGTGCTCGATCTGGCCGGCGCGCTGGCGCCCGGCGGCCCGCGCAGCGCCGAGGTGGCGACGCAGCTGCGCGACGCGGCCATGGACAGCGGCTTCTTCTATGTGCTCGGCCACGGTATCGCCGCCGAGCGGGTGCAGCAGCAGTTCGCGCTGGCGCGCCGGCTGCTGGAGCTGCCCGCCGAGCGGCGCGAGGCCCTGTCGATGCGTCGCTCGCCCATCCTTCGAGGGTTCGAGAACCTGGGCGAGCAGACGCTGGACGCGGCGATGAAGCCCGACCTCAAGGAGAGCTTCTACTGCGGCATGGACTGGCCCGATGACCACCCCTACGTGCGCGCCGGCTACCAGACCTACGGGCCCAGCCAGTGGCCCGAGGAGGTGCCCGAGGCGCGGGCCCTGTGCCAGGACTGGATCGCCCGGATGAACGCGCTGTCGCTGCGGCTGATGCAGCTGATGGCGATCTCCCTGGGCCTGCCGGAGCACCGCTTCGATGACGCCTGCCACGAGCCGATGGTGAGCTTGCGCATGGTGCGCTATCCGCCGCATCCGCCCGATGCCGACGAACGCACCTTCGGCGCCGGCGCGCACACCGACTGGGGCGCGGTGACCGTGCTCGCGCAGGACAGCCACGGCGGCCTGGAAGTGCAGATGGGCGATGGCCGCTGGGTGGAGGCGCCACCCCTGCCCGACAGCTTCGTGGTCAACCTGGGCGACATGGTGCCGCGCTGGACCAACGGCCTGTACCGGTCCAACCTGCACCGGGTGCGCAACCGGCACTCCGGAGGCGCCGCGCGATTCTCCCTGCCCTTCTTCTTCGAGCCGAACTACCTGGCGCGCATCGAGGCCCTGCCCGGCACGGTGCCTGAGGGCAGCGTGCCGCGCTACGCGCCCTGCACCGCGGGCGAGCACCTGCGCGAGATGTACGAGCGCACCTACGGGCTGCGCCGTGCAGGGCTTGCCGACGCCGGCGCATCGAGCTGAGGGGCTGCGATGCGTCTGGTCGTCAACCTGTTCTGCCGCGATGTCGACGCGCAGTTCACCTTCTACCGTGGCGTGCTCGCGCTGCCCGAGATCGAGGCGAGCCGCTCGCCGATCTTCCGGGCGCTGGGCGACGGCACGGCAGAGCTCGGCCTGAACGCGCAGGCGGCGTACACGCTGCTCGGGCTCGCCGATCGGGCCGCCGGCACCGATGCAGCGCCGCCAGTGACCGCCTACCCGACCTTTCAGCTCGACACGCCCGCCGCCGTGGACGAGGCCTTCTCGCGGGCGCGCGACCTGGGCGCGCGCGTGCGCAGGGAACCGTTCGCGACCTACTACGGGCAATGGCAGGCAGTGCTCGAGGATCCGGAGGGCAATGTCTTCAGGCTGGCGGCGACGACGCTGCCTGATGGCGTGGCCGCGGCGCGCCCACCCTGGCTTGCCTGAGGGGCGAGCCGACCCTCAGCCTGCGAAGACCGCCTCGAGCGAGGCGGCATCGAGAACACGGTCTCCCCACTGCTCGAGCTGCGCGGGCGTGGCCGAGGCGATGCGCTCGACGATGGCTGGCGGCAGCGGACCGAAACGGCGCGCGAGCTGGCGCTGCAGCAGCAGCGCTTCGCCCTCCTGCCGCCCCTCCTGCAGTCCCTCCAGCCGGCCCTGCGCGAGGAACTCCCTCTCCCACTGCCGCAGCGTTTCTCTCAAGCCCATGTCCCTCTCCTGCAGATCGATGTCGGCGCTGTCGGCCAGCACCGGGTGCTCGGCAAACAGGGCCTGGATCCATTCCGAGAATACCTGTTGCACCCGCGGCGTTCCAGCCACCAGCGCGCGCAGGTCGGCAACGGCTGACAGCAAGGACTCGCGCCCAGCCGGCCGATCGAGCCGCATCACCGCCGCCATGAGGTTGCGCATCGCCGAGAGCTGCGTTTCATCGAAGCGCGCCTGGTCGATCAGCAGGTACTGCATGCGCGGCAGGTAGCGCGCCAGCCCCGGCGACACGGGCGCGATCAGCTCGCTGATCTCGGTGGCGGCCCGCCAGGGACGCAGTCCGTTGTAGACCACCACCGGCAGGATCGGGGGCAGGCGAGCGCGCCCCTGGAAGCCTTCGCGCCGCAGCAGGTCCTGCCAGAGCAGGGCGACATAGGCCAGCACCCTGAGCGCCATCCAGCGATCGCTTCGGCTCTGGAACTCGACCAGCAGATAGAGGTAGGCCCAGGCAGGCCGGGCGTCATCATCGGCCGCGCCGGTGCGTACCCGCCAGATGACGTCGCTCGCGCGCCGGCGCAGGCGCCGGCCGATGAACTCGGCGGGGACCTTCTCGAGGGTATCGAGGTCGAGCGAGCGCAGCCACGGGTCGTGGATGAAGCCGGTGACGAGGTCGCGGACGATCTCGGGGGTGGAAAAGAGCAGCTTGTAGGCGGCGTCAGGGTGGATCGGCATGCGCAGAGGATCGCCCGCGCGGACTCACGCGGCCATTGCACCCGCGGCTCGACCAACGAGACGGGCCCGGCCATGCGGCATCGGCTGCGCGTCGAGCCTTTCGGTACCATCGACCTACCCTCCATCAGACGCAGGCAGACGATGACCGACACCACCGATACGCCCCAGGAAGTGCTCTACGAGGTGGCCGATCACATCGCCACCATCACCCTGAATGCGCCGCAGCGCATGAACACCATCTCGCGGGCCATGCTCGAGCAGCTCGGCCGCCGGCTGCTGCAGGCCGACGATGACCCCGAGGTGCGCTGCGTGATCCTCACCGGCGCGGGCCGAGCCTTCTGCGCCGGGCTCGACGTGATCGGCCAGGCCCAGGGCCGCGGCATGTTGCGCACCGACGAGCCGCCGCGCACCACGCTCGACCTGAAGACCACGCCGCCCACCGTGCTGCAGGCGATGGAAAAGCCGGTGGTGTGCGCCGTGAACGGCGGCGCGGCCGGGTACGGCATGGATCTCGCCATCGGCTGCGACATCCGCATCATGGCCCGCTCGGCCAAGATGGCCGCGGCCTTCTGCAAGCGCGGCGTGCTGCCGGAGTCGGGCAGCACCTGGTACCTGCCGCGCATGATCGGCTGGGCGAAGGCCGCGCAGCTGATCTTCACCGGCCGCACGCTCAACGCCGACGAGAGCCTGGCCTGGGGCCTGGCCAACGAGGTGGTCGATGACGGCGCCGCCCTGGCGCGCGCCCGCGAGATCGCCACCGAGATCGCCGGCAACGCGCCGCTGGCCGTCCAGGCCGCCAAGCGGCTGATGCGCATGGGCCTGAACGAGCCCTTCCCGGAGCACGTCCACCATGTGTACCTGCAACTGCTGCCGCTGCTGCAGACCCAGGACGTGAAGGAAGGCATGCGCGCCTTCGCCGAGAAGCGCGCCCCGGTCTTCCAGGGCCGCTGACGGCCGATCCCCTGGCCTGCCCGCAGGCGGGCCCATCCCGACACCCCTCCCGCAGGAACCGCTATGACCTACCAGTGCTTCGATGTCTCGATCGCCGACCACATCGCCCACATCCGCCTGAACCGGCCCGAGAAGCGCAACAACATGATCCGCGCGTTCTGGGACGAACTGCCGGCCATCGTGGAAGACATCGATCACAACGCCCGCGCCCGCGTCATCGTGATCTCGTCCACCGGCCCGCACTTCTCCTCGGGCCTGGACACCTCGATGTTCAGCGACAGCAGCATCGCGCCGGGGCCCGATGCCGAGCGCGTCGCGCAGATCCAGCACGGGGCGCGCTTCTACGAGCATGTGCTGCACATGCAGCGCAGCTTCAATGTGCTGGAGCGCTGCCGGCTGCCGGTGCTGGCCGCCGTGCAGGGCGGCTGCATCGGCGGCGGGGTGGACCTCATCACCGCCTGCGACATGCGCTACGCCACCGAGGACGCCTTCATCACGGTGTTCGAGATCAACATCGGCATGACCGCCGACGTGGGCACCTTCCCGCGGCTGGTGAAGCTCATCCCGGAAGGCATCGTGCGCGAGCTGGCCTACACCGGCCGACGCATGCCGGCGCGCGAGGCGCAGGCCTGCGGTCTGGTCAACCGGGTGTTCCCCGATCAGGCCACGATGCTCGGCGAGGTGATGGCCATCGCCCGCGAGATCGCCTCGAAGGCGCCGCTCGCGGTCTACGGCACCAAGCGCATGATCAATTACGCCCGCGACCACAGCACCGCCGACGGCCTGGACTACATCGGCATCTGGAATGCCAGCATGCTGCAGAAGCAGGAGATCCAGGAGGCGATCAAGGCCAATGCCGAGAAGCGGCCGGGCGAATTCGTCGAGTTGCCGGTGCTGAAGGGGCGCGGGGGTTGACCCGCCGGAGAGCGCCAACGGGCGAGGGGCTGCGCTCCTTTCGGGCGCGCTGATGCGCTGATGCGTTGATGCGCTCTCGATGTTATGATGCGTCTTGTCGGTAACGCTTGTTCGACCGAACTTCCCCGGCAACCCCCGCCCAGGGCCCTCCATGCGCACCACCCTCAATCTCGCTGACGATGCGTTGATCGCCGCGCAGACCCTGGCGCGCCGGCAGCGAATCTCGCTGGGTGAAGCGGTCTCGGAACTCGTCCGCCGGGGCGCCAGTGCGCCCGCCCCGGCCGATTCCGTCCCGAGCCGGCAAACGCTCAGGGGACGATTCGCGCTTCTTCCCGCGCGCGACGAGATCATCACGACCGACCACATCCGCGCCCTCATGGACCAGGAGGGTCGCTGAATGCCGGCCCGGACCGGCGCCCGCGCGTCCGGGGCCGCACGCGAGCCGGTTGCGCGCGGGCGATGGTTGCCGCCTCGCTCACTGCTGGATGTGAACGTGTGGGTGGCGCTGCTCGACGATGCCCATCAGTTCTCGAACCTCGCCAATGCCTTCATCGAGACGCCAGGCCTGACCATTGCCACCTGCCCGCTGGTCGAGAATGCCGTCATCGGCATCATGGGCATGCCCAGCTACGGGCGCGGCGGCGGGCTACCCCTGCAGCGCGTGCGCGCGCGACTCCAGGAGGCCTGCCTAACCCTCGACCACACCTTCTGGGCCGACGACGTCTCCCTGCGCGACGACAGCCTGGTGGATTTCTCCCGCGTGCAGGGCCACCAGCAGGTGACTGACCTCTACCTCCTGGCGCTGGCCGTGCGCCACGGTGGTCGGCTGGTCACCTTCGACCGCAGCGTGGCTCTGTCCAGCGTGCGCGGGGCGTCGGAGACGCATCTGCTGGTGCTTTAAGCGGCGGCAGGCAGCCCGCACGACCGGCGCGGGGCGCCGGAGCCCGCACCGGATTCACGCCTGGGTATCCCGCATCAACCCTCGGGCGGCGCCCCGCCGCTCCAGTAGTCGGCTTTCGCGGGCAACACCCAGCGTACCCCTCCGCGTGGGTCGGGCCGGTCACCCGTATAGCGCGGAATGAGGTGCACGTGCAGGTGCATCACCGTCTGGCCCGCGGCCACGCCGTCGTTCACGCCGACGTTGTAGCCATCCGGCCGGAGTTCGCGGTCCAGGGCTTCGCGAGCCTGCGCGAGAAGCGTCCAGAGCGAGCGCAGTTCCTCGGGCCGCGCCTGCGCCAGCGAAGCAACGTGCCGGCGCGGCACGATCAGCGTGTGGCCCGGCGACACCGGATAGCCATCGCGAAGGGCGAACGCGTGCGCATCGCCGGCGATGATCCGCGCGGGCGGGAGGGTGCAGAAGGGGCAGGGGGGCATGGGTGGGGGCGGGGCGGACCGGCTCGCTACGCTGCCGCAGCCGCATAGCGCGCGAAGAGATCGCCGGGCAGTGGATGCTGAAGCCGCCAGCGAATTGCCATGGGCCTCTCGGACCGATGCGACACATAGGTGGCAGGCCCCAGGAAGTGAAAGGCGCGCTCATCGGCGCGAGCCCGGCCAAAGAGCATCACCG
>JBIKWU010000268.1:0-5532 GCA_044356115.1 Burkholderiaceae bacterium | reverse complement strand
GCAGGCCTTGCTCACCGAACTCGCCGCGCTGGGCGTGCTGCTCGCGGTGGCCACCGGCAAGTCGCGACGGGGGCTCGACGAGCAGCTGGCGGCGTTCGGCTGGCAGTCCCTGTTCGCCCTGACCCGATGTGCGGGCGAGGGGCCGCCCAAGCCCGATCCGGCGCTGCTGCGCGAGATCTGCGCTGAACTCGGGGTCGCGCCCGAGCAGGCGGTCATGATCGGCGACACCCGCTACGACCTGCAGATGGCCCGCGCCGCGGGCGGGCGCGGGCTGGGTCTGCTCGGCGGGCTGGACGGCGCCGAGGCACTCACCGAGGCCGGTGCTGCCGCCGTGCTGTCCGAGATGCCCCTGGTGGGCGAGTGGCTGATTCCGCAGATCCCCGCGGCGCGCATGGGTCTGCCCTCAGGGCGGCACTGGCGGGCGATCGCGCCCCTGGCGGCGATCCCCGAGCAACCGGAGGGCCTGCGCTTCGTCTGGCATCGGCTGCGCGGCCCGGATCGCCGCATCCGTCAACCCGAGCCTGCCTTTCTGGTCAGGCACCGTGGCGGGGTGCGGGCCTACCTGAACCGGTGCGCCCATGCGCCGGTCGAGCTCGACTGGCCCGAGGGGCGTTTCTTCGACGAGAGCGGCCTATACTTGATCTGCGCCACCCACGGTGCGATGTACCGCGCCGACGATGGCAGTTGCGCCGGCGGCCCGTGCCACGGCCGCGGCCTGATGACGCTGGATGTCCGCGAACTCGCGGGGCAGGTCTGGGTGGCTTTCGAGAACGGCAGTCCATGAGCGATTCCCAAGACCCTTCGTCCCGTCCCTCCCAGGCCGCCGCGCCGGCCTCGGACGCAGCCTCGTCCGCTTCATCGCCGGGTGGCGCGCCACCGGCTGTCGCGCCACCCGCGTCGCCGCCGGCTGCCGCGGCCGGGAGCGATTCCCCCGGCTGGGAGCGCGGCGTGATCGAGAAGCTGGCCGCCTCCGCGCTGCAGGAGCAGCGTCGGGCCCGGCGCTGGAGCATCTTCTTCCGATTGGCCTTCCTCGCCTATCTCACGCCCGTGGTGCTGGCCTTCCTCGGCCTGTGGGCGCCGGGCGGCCTGAAGAGCAGCAGTCTCACCCGGCACACCGCGCTGGTCGAGGTCAAGGGCGAGATCGAGGCTGGCGGCGAGAATTCCGCCGAAGCCATCATCGCGGCGCTGCGCGCGGCCTTCGAAGACCCCAAGACGGCCGGCGTGGTCATCCGCCTGAACACGCCGGGCGGCAGTCCGGTGCAGGCCGGCATCGTGCACGACGAGATCCGTCGCTTGCGCAAGGTGCACCCCGACACGCCGGTGGCCGCGGTGGTCGAGGAGGTCTGCGCCTCGGGCGGGTACTACATCGCGGCCGCGGCCGACAAGATCTTCGTCGACAAGGCGAGTCTGGTCGGGTCGATCGGCGTGCTCATGGATGGCTTCGGCTTCACCGGCGTGATGGACAAGGTAGGCGTCGAACGCCGCCTGTTCACGGCGGGCCGCAACAAGGCCTTCCTTGACAGCTTCTCGCCGCTCTCCGAGGAACACCGGCAGATCGTCAACCGCATGCTGGGCGAGATTCATCAGCAGTTCATCGACGTGGTGAAGGCGGGCCGCGGCGCCCGCCTCAAGGACTCCCCGGAGATCTTCAGCGGCATGGTCTGGTCGGGCGCGCGCAGCATCGAGCTGGGCCTGGCCGATGCCCTGGGCACGGTCGACAGCGTGGCCCGGGATGAATTCAAGGCCGAAGAGGTGGTTGACTTCTCCACCCACGAGAACCTGGCCGAACGGCTGGCCCGCCGCATCGGCGCAGCCGCCGGTCAGGCCGCGGTACGGTCTATCGGCGCTTCTTCCGCGCTGCCCCAGTTGCGCTGATTGGCCCCGGCGCACCGCCCTCGGCCTGCAGCAGGAACACCGCCGGCGCCCGTGGCAGGCTCACCGGCGCGCCGCGCCAGTGCGCCACCGGGGCACTTCTCACCCACTGGTCCGGCAGGCTGAGCGAGGCCGCCACCGCGAGCCGCGCATCGTCGGGCAAGGCGTCGAGCAGGGCGTCGAGCAGGGCCTGGTTGCGGTAGGGCGTCTCGATCATCAGCTGGGTCTGGCCGAAGCGCCGGCTGCGGGCGTGCAGTTCCTGGATGGCGGCGCGCCGCGCGGCCGCGTCCACGGGCAGGTAGCCGGTGAAGGCGAACGACTGCCCGTTCATGCCGCTGACCATCAGGGCCAGCAGCAGCGCGCTCGGCCCGATCAGGGGCATCACCGGCAGGCGCTGCTGGTGGGCGAGTTGTACCAGCGCGGCGCCCGGGTCGGCCACCGCCGGGCATCCCGCCTCGGAGAGCAGACCCAGGGGCCGCCCGGCACGCAGAGGGGCCAGCAGCGCCGGCAGCGCGTCCGGCGGGGTGTGCTGGTTGAGTTCGGTGATGGCCAGTGCCTGCAGCGGTTTCGCCATGGGCAGGCGGCGCAGCACGGCGCGCGCCGACTTCGCGTTCTCGGCCACGAAGCAGTCCAGCTGGCAGACCACCGACACGGTGGCCGGGGGCAGGTGGGCGAGCGGGTCGGCCGCCTCGCCCAGGGGAACCGGCACCAGATACAGCGCGGCAAGGGGCGGCGGATCGGCCGCGGGGGCCTGCGCGCTCACGGCGCCGGCTGCCCGAGCGCGTCGATGCCGGCCTCGCGCAGCATGTGGTTGAGCGCGATCAGCGGCAGCCCGACGATGGCGGTGGGGTCGGCGCTCTCGAAGCCGCTCATGAGCGCGATGCCCAGCCCCTCGGCCTTGGCCGATCCGGCGCAATCGAACGCGGGTTCCAGCGCCAGATAGCGCTCGATGGCGGCATCGCTCAGTTCACGAAAGCGCACCCGCGTGTCGATCACCTCGACCCGCGAGAACTGCCGCGCCAGGCAGACCACCGCCAGCGCGGTGTGGAAGGTGAGCTGACGACCCGACGCGGCGCGAAGCTGTTCGCGGGCCCGCGCCAGGCTGCCCGGCTTGCCGATCACGCCGCGCCCGTCGAGGGTGGCGGTCTGGTCGGAGCCGATGACCACCGCAGCGGGCTCGAGGGCCGCCACCGCGCCGGCCTTGGCCAGCGCCAGCCGCCGGGCGAGCGCGGCCGGCGACTCGTCCGGCTGGGCGGTCTCATCGGTGCCGGGCGAGCACACCCGGAAGCGCAGATGCAGGCGCTCCAGCAGCTGGCGGCGATACACCGAGGTGGAAGCCAGGATCAGCTCGGGGGAGCCGGCGGTCGCGGGGGCGGGCATGGCGGGTCGTCCGGGAAGAGGGCAGGGCGGCGCTATCATAGCGGCCCGTCCCCCGAGAGCCTGAGCGTCGATGCCCGATCCCGCCACCCCCGCCGCGCCGGTCATCGATCCCCGTGAACTGGCGCGCAGTGGCGGTTCGGTCGGCGGCTGCTGGCCGCTGGCGCGCCTGCCCCGGCTCGCCGACACCCTGACCGATACCGCGGGCGAGGTCGAGTGGTCGCTGAGCGGGCAGAGCCTGCGTCGCGCCGACGGCGGCGCCGATCTGCATCTCGCCCTGGGCCTGCGCGCTCAGGTGCGGCTGCGCTGCGTGCGCTGCCTCGAGCCGGTGGCGGTGAGCCTGGACGAGGATCGCCGCTATCGGCTGGTGGGCAGCGAACAGCAGGCCCTCGCGCAGGACCCGGAAGACGACGAGTTCGACCTGCTCGCGATCACCCCCCGCCTGGATGCCATCGAACTGCTCGAGGACGAAGTGATCATGGCGTTGCCGCTGGCGCCGCGGCATGACGATTGCCGTGCGCCCGGCCCGCGCGCCGGCAACCCGGCGGGCAGGGCGGCGGCCGGGGGCACCGCCCCCGACGGCGAACCCGAGCGGCCCAATCCCTTCGCGGTGCTGGCCCGCCTGCGACGCGCGGGCCCGGGCAGCGACGAAAACCCGGCTTGAGGATCATCGGCCAATTCCTTGATATGATTGCGGATTGACCTTCCACAGGAGCGACCGACATGGCCGTTCAGCAGAACAAGAAATCGCCCTCGAAGCGGGGCATGCATCGCGCGCACGACTTCCTCGGCACCCCGCCCACCGCGGTCGAGCCCACCACCGGCGAAGTGCACCTGCGTCACCACATCAGCCCCAACGGCTTCTACCGCGGCCGCAAGATCGTCAAGACCAAGTCTGACGAATAAGCCCTTGCGTCGCTGCTCCGCGGCGCGGGTTGCCAGCGGGCCGGGTCCGGTCCGCTTTCCCCGGATCGCATGACCCTGAGAATCGCCATCGACTGCATGGGCGGTGACCATGGTCTGCCGGTGACCGTGCCGGCAGCCCTGGCCTTCCTGAAGGCCACCCCCGATGTCCGTCTCATCCTGGTCGGGGATGCCGCCGCCATCGAGGCGGCCCTGACCAGCGGGGGGTCGGTCGACCGCAGCCGCCTCGAGATCCGGCACGCCGCTGAAGTGGTCGCCATGGACGAGCCGCCGGCCAGCGCCTTGCGCGGCAAGCGGCAGTCGTCCATGCGCCTGGCCATCGAGGCGGTGAAGGCGGGCGACGCGCAGGCCTGCGTCAGCGCCGGCAACACCGGCGCGCTCATGGCCATCTCGCGCTTCGTGCTGCGCATGCTCGAGGGCATCGACCGCCCGGCGATCGCCGCGCCCCTGCCCAATCAGCGGGGCGGCGTCACCACCATGCTCGACCTCGGCGCCAATGTCGATTGCGAGCCGCAGCACTATCTGCAGTTCGCCATCATGGGTGCCGCGCTGGCCACGGCCATCGAGGGCAAGGCCTCGCCCACCATCGGCCTGCTCAACATCGGCGAAGAGGTCATCAAGGGCAACGACACCGTCAAGCAGGCGGCCGAGCTGCTGCGGGCCAGCAGCCTCGACTTCCGCGGCAACGTCGAGGGCAACGACATTTTCGAAGGCACCACCGATGTGGTGGTCTGCGACGGTTTCGTCGGCAATGTCGCTCTCAAGACCTCCGAGGGCCTGGCGCGCATGATCGGCGGCTTCATCCGCGAGGAATACCAGCGCTCGCTGCTCTCGCGCCTGGCCGGCCTGGTCTCGCTGCCGGTGCTGGGGCGTCTGCGCCGGCGCCTTGACCATCGCCGCTACAACGGCGCCAGTCTGGTCGGGCTGCGCGGCATCGTCATCAAGAGTCACGGGTCAGCCGACGCGCTGGCCTTCGAGCAGGCCCTGCGGCGCGCGCATGACGCCGCCCGCAACCGGCTGCTCGAACGCATCGCCGACGCGATGACCCGACTGTCGGCCGAACCGGCCAAGGTGGGTTCATGAGCAAGTACGCCCGGATCGTGGGAACCGGCTCGGCCCTGCCCGAGCGTCTGGTCAGCAACGCCGAGCTGGTGGCCGAACTGGCCGGGCGGGGCATCGAGACCTCCGAAGACTGGATCGTCGAGCGCACCGGCATCCGTCAGCGCTATCTGGCCGCACCCGACGTCGGCAGCAGCGGGCTCGGGGCGCGCGCTGCCCGCGAGGCGCTCGCGGCCGCGAGCCTGAGTGCCGGTGACATCGACCTGATCGTCGTGGCCACCTCCACCCCCGACTTCATCT
>JBIKWU010000194.1:0-7361 GCA_044356115.1 Burkholderiaceae bacterium | reverse complement strand
CACCATGCCCTTGGCATGTTCCTCGAAGCGGCGGGCCAGCTCGAACATGGTGGGCACCCGGGCGAGCACGGCGCGACCGACATCGCGCGCCTTGGCGTAGAACTGGCCGGACATCAGGCGTGCCAGGTACCGGTTGAGCGCCCCCACCGGCGGCGAGATCGACATGTCGTTGTCGTTGAGCACCACCAGCAGGTCGATGTCGGTGGTGACACCGGCATTGTTCATGGCCTCGAAGGCCATGCCGGCCGACATGGCGCCATCGCCGATCACCGCCACATGGCGGCGCCGGCCCGGCCCCTGGTTCTCGCCCTGATAGCGCGAGGCGATCGCCATGCCCAGCGCGGCCGAGATGGACGTGGACGAGTGCGCGGTGCCGAAGGTGTCGTACTCGGATTCGCTTCGGCGCGGAAAACCGGAGATGCCGCCGAGCTGGCGGATGGTGGCCAGGCGGTCGCGTCGGCCGGTGAGCACCTTGTGCGGGTAGCTCTGGTGGCCGACGTCCCAGACCAGGCGGTCGCGGGGAGTGTCGAACACGTAGTGCAACGCGATCGCGAGCTCGACCGTGCCCAGATTGGAGGACAGGTGCCCGCCGGTGCGGGCGACCGATTCGAGCAGGAAGGCGCGCAGTTCATCGGCCAGCACACGCAACTGGGCGCGATCGAAGGAGCGCAGGTCCCGGGGCGCGGCGACCCGCTCGAGCAGAGGGTGTTTTCCGGTGGTCAAGACTGCCTCATCACGATGAGTTCGGCGATGTCGCCGAGCCGGCCCGCTCCGGGCCCGAGAGCGGCCACCGCTTCCCGGGCCTGGGCCAGGAGTTCGGCGGCCAGATGACGGGAGGCTTCGAGGCCCAGGATGGAAACATAGGTGGGCTTGCCATGGTCGGCGTCCTTGCCGGCGGTCTTGCCGAGCGAGACGGCGTCCCCGGTGACATCGAGGATGTCATCGACCACCTGGAAGGCCAGCCCCACGGCATGGCCGTAGCGCGCCAGCCAGGGCGCCCGCGCGCTGGTGTCGTGGCCGCAGGCCGACCCCAGGCGCACCGACACCGACAGCATGGCACCGGTCTTGCGCTGGTGCATGTCGGCAAGCGACGCACGATCGAGCACCTGCCCCACCGCGTCAAGGTCGATGGCCTGACCGCCGGCCATGCCCTGCGAGCCGGCCGCCGCGGCCAGCGCCGCGGTCATGTCGACCACCGCCTCGGCGGCCACGCCATGCCCGCGAGCGGCCGCGATCGCGGCGAAGGCCAGCGCCTGCAGGGCATCGCCGACCAGCATGGCGGTGGCCTCGCCGAAGGCCACGTGCACCGTGGGCTTGCCCCGGCGCAGGACATCGTCGTCCATGCAGGGCATGTCATCGTGGACCAGCGAGTAGGCGTGGATGCACTCCACGGCGCAGGCCGCGGCATCGAGCGCGGCCTCGGGCGCGCCGACCAGTTCGCCGGCGGCATAGACCAGCAGCGGGCGTACCCGCTTGCCACCGCCGAGCACGGCGTAGCGCATCGCCTCGTGCAGGCGCGCCGGCACGGCGCCGACGGGCGGCAGCAGGGCGTGCAGAGCCTGCTCGACCTGATCGCAGCGGCGGGCAGACCACTGGGCGAAGGATTCGGCGGCTGGGACAGCAGGGGCGGCGGACATGGGGCTGGGCAAGGGTAGGCGCGCGGACGGCGGATCAGGGACGAGGTCAGTCGGCCAGACCGGCGTCGGGATCGAAGGGCCGCAGCAGTTCGCCCTCGAGGACGCGGACCTGCTGGCGCACCGCGCTCAAGGACTGCCGGCAGACGCCCACCAGGGCAGCACCCCGGCGGTAGGCGGCCAGCGAGGCCTCGAGAGAGAGTTCGCCACCCTCCATCTGGCGCACCAGATCCTCGAGCTCGGCGAGCGCGGGCTCGAAACTGGCTGGCAGGGGGGCGTTGGCCGGGTCGGCAGGGGCGCCCGGCAGCGACCCCGGCTCTTCATTGCCCATGGGCAGTCCCGCGAAATGCCGCCCAGGGCGGCGGGAAGCCCGCAGTTTACTGCGGCCGGACCGCTCGCGCCCGCCTGCCACGCACCAATCGGCCCGGCTGACCCCACGGCGTGCCCCCCCCTCCCCTTTGGGGTATGCTTCGCGGCTTTCCGCTACGGCGGCAGGCGCGGGCACCCCTTGCAGGCGGGTCGGCGCCCCGGCCCGCCGTCGCGTCTCGGTTCGGCTTTTCGGCTTGCTTGCCCGGGAGGTTTGGGATGTCGGATCTGGGTCGTCGCGCGTTTCTGTCCCCCGCGCGCACTCAACTGCCGGTTTCAGCGTACTTCAGCCAGTCGCTCTTCGACCAGGAGATCGCGCGCCTGTTCCGGCAGGGGCCGGGCTACGTCGGTCATCGCCTGATGGTGCCCGAGCCGGGCGACTATCGCACGCTGGCCGCCGAAGGCGAGGGCCGCGCCCTGGTGCACTCGACCGCCGGCGTGGAACTGCTCTCCAACGTCTGCCGCCACCGGCAGGCCATCATGCTGCGCGGCAGCGGCAAGGCCGACAACATCGTGTGTCCGCTGCACCGCTGGACCTACGACCTGCAGGGCCGGCTGCTGGGCGCGCCGCACTTCGCGCAGCAGCCCTGCCTCGACCTCGGCCGCAGCCCGCTCACCGACTGGCGCGGCCTGCTCTTCGAAGGCCCGCGCAATGCCGCCGCCGACCTGGCCGGGGTGGGCCTGCCCGAGAGCCTGAACTTCGACGGCTACCTGCTCGACCATGTCGAGGTTCACGAGTGCGCCTACAACTGGAAGACCTTCATCGAGGTCTACCTCGAGGACTACCACGTCGGGCCCTTCCACCCGGGGCTCGGGCGCTTCGTGTCCTGCGATGACCTGAACTGGCACTTCGCCGAGCGCTTCTCGGTGCAGACCGTGGGCCTGCACGACGGCCTGCGCAAGCCGGGTTCGCCGGTGTACCGGCGCTGGCACGAGCAGGTGATGCGATTCGGGCGCGGCGCGCTGCCGCCGCACGGCGCCATCTGGCTCACCTACTACCCGAACGTGATGGTGGAGTGGTACCCCTACGTGCTGGTGGTGTCCACACTGGTGCCGCGCGGGCCGCAGCACACCACCAACGTGGTGGAGTTCTACTACCCCGAGGAGATCGTGCTGTTCGAGCGCGAGTTCGTCGAGGCCGAGCGGGCTGCCTACATGGAGACCTGCCTCGAGGACGACGAGATCGCCCTGCGCATGGACGCGGGCCGGCGCGCGCTGATGAACCGCGGCGCCGATGACGCCGGCCCCTACCAGAGCCCCATGGAAGATGGCATGCAGCACTTCCACGAGTTCTACCGCCGCGAGATGGGCCTGCCGCCGTCGGGCCTGTCGACCGACTGATCCCCGACCGCGGCGCGCGCCGCGGTCCTGCCGCCCGCTGGAGCCGCCATGGCCTGGACCACCCTGATCAGCGTCGATGAACTCGCCACCCGCATCGACGGGTGCGTGGTCATCGACTGCCGACACGAGCTCACCGATCCCACCGCCGGCCCCCAGGCCTACGCCCGCGGCCACATCCCGGGCGCGCACTTCCTGCACCAGGACCACGACCTCGCCGGCCCCAAGACCGGCCGGAACGGCCGCCACCCGCTGCCGGCCCGCGAGGCGCTCGCGGCGCGGCTGCGCGCCTGCGGGCTGCGCGCCGGCCAGCAGCTGGTGGCCTATGACGCCCACGGTGGCATGTATGCCGCGCGGCTGTGGTGGCTCGCCCGCTGGCTGGGCCATGCCCCGGTGGCGGTGCTCGACGGCGGGCTGCCCGCCTGGGAACGCGAGCGCCTTCCGCTGAGCACCGACACGCCCGCGCCGGCCGCCGGCGACTTCCAGCCAGGCACGGCCCTCACCCGCGATGTCGATGCGGCGCGAATCAGCGCCGGCGGGCTCACCGTGATCGATGCCCGCGCGGCCGAGCGCTACCGCGGTGAGGTCGAGCCCATGGACCCGGTCGCCGGCCACATTCCTGGCGCACTGAACCGGCCGTTCGCGCTGAACCTGCGCCCCGATGGCCGCTTCAAGCCGGCGCAGGTGCTGGCCGCCGAGCTCGGCGGGCTGCTCGCCGGTCGCGATCCCGCCGCGCTGGTGCATCAATGCGGTTCGGGCGTGACCGCCTGCCACAACCTGCTGGCCGCGGCCCTGGCCGGGCTGCCCGAGGGCGCGCTCTACCCCGGCTCGTGGAGCGAATGGTGCGCCGATCCGGCCCGGCCGGTGGCCACCGGGCCCCAGGCCTAGGGGCCGCCGGCATGATCGCCCGCCCGGGCCGGACCGCGGGCCGACGCAGGCCTGCGGGTGCGCCATGGCGCGCCTGATCTTCTTCTGCGGCCACGCCGGCACCGGCAAGACCACGCTCGCCCGACGCATGGTCTCGCGGCTGCACGCGGCCACCGGCGAGAACTGCTGCCTGCTCGACAAGGACACCCTCTACGGCGTCTTCTCGTCGCGGGTGATGGGCCTGCTCACCGGCGACCCGAACGATCGCGACAGCCCCACCTACCTCGAGAAACTGCGCGACCTCGAGTACGCCGGCCTGCTCGAGGTGGCCGCCGAGAACCTCGCCCTGGGCGTGAACGTGCTGGTGGTGGGCCCGTTCTCGCGCGAGGTGCGCGCGCATCGGCTGCATGATGGCCGCGCCTTTCCGCTGCCTCCGGGTACCCGGGTGCGGGTGGCGTGGATCGACCTCGACGAGCAGGTGGCACGCGAGCGCATCGAGCGCCGGGGCGATCCGCGCGACGCCTGGAAGCTGGCCCACTGGGAGAGCTATCGCGAACGCCGCTTCACGCCCGACCCGGCCGAGTACCCGGAACTGGTGCGGTTCGACAACACCGCGCCCGGCGAGCCCGAGATGGCCGCGCTGCTGGCGGCGCTGCTGGCCGACCCGCTCAGTGCGCGTGCAGGCGCTGGGTCATGAAGGCGATGATCAGGATGCCCGCCGCCATGAGCATGAACTGCCGCAGCCAGCCGGCGCGGGCGCGCCGGCTCTCGCGGTGCAGGTCGGGAACGAGGTCGGCCAGCGCGATGTAGATGAAGCTGGCAGCCGCCAGCATCAGCACGTGCGGCTTGAGGCTGTCGCCGGCGCTCAGCGCGAACCAGCCCACCAGCCCGCCGGCCACCGCCGCCAGGCTGGCCAGGGCGTTGAACAGCAGGGCCCGCCCGCGGCTGTAGCCGGCATTGAGCAGCAGGATGAAGTCGCCGATCTCCTGCGGCACCTCATGGGCGGCGATGGCCACCGCCGTGAGCCAGCCCAGGGCGACATCGGTGGTGAAGGCCGCAGCGATCATCACCCCATCGGCGAAGTTGTGGATGGCGTCGCCCACCAGGATCAGCGTGCCGCCAGGCCCCGCCTCGTGCCGGTCGTGGCCGTGCTCGTGCTCGTGGCCATCGCCCTCGTAGTGATGGCTGTGGCGCAGGATGGCCATCTTCTCGAGCAGGAAGAACCCCACCAGGCCGGCCAGCAGGGTGGCGCACAGGGCATGCAGGTCAGCGCCCGACTCCATGGCCTCGGGCAGCAGGTGCAGCACGGCGGTGGCCAGCAGCAGCCCGGCCGACAGGCTGACCAGCCGGTGCACCACGCCCTTGAGCAGCGTGACCGACACCAGCGCGGCGGCGAGCACGCTGAGCAGGCCGGTGGCCAGGGTGGCCAGGAGGACGTGGATCAGAGTCATGGGCGCAGGGGCAGGAACGATCAGGCCGCGCCGAAGCGGCGCAGCCAGGCGAGGCAGCGGTTCCAGGCGTCGGCCGCGGCGTCCCGGCGATAGGTGGGCCGGTAGTCGGCGTGGAAGGCGTGCGGCGCCTCGGGGTAGATGACGATGTCGGAGGCCTGCGAGGCACCGCGCCCGAAGGACAGCCGGGTCTTCATCTCGTCGACGCTGCTGACCGCGATGCCCTCGTCGCGCCCGCCATACAGGCCGAGCACCGGCGCGCGCAGCTGCTCGGCAATGTCCATGGGATGGCTGGGCGTGAGCGGATTGCTCTGGCCCGAGAGCCGGCCGTACCAGGCCACGCCGGCCTTGAGCGCCGGCTGGTGGGCGGCATACAGCCAGACGATGCGCCCGCCCCAGCAGAAGCCGGTGACGCCGAGCCGGCCGCGCTGGCCGCCGTTGCCGGCCGCCCAGGCCACGCAGGCATCGAGGTCGGACAGCACCTGGCTGTCGGGCACCCGCGAGATCACGCTCGCGAAGACCTCGGCCACGGTCTCGTGAAGCCGGGGATCGCCCTGCCGGAAGAAGAGCTCGGGGGCGATCGCCTGCCAGCCGGCACGGGCAAAGCGCCGGCAGACGTCGCGGATGTGCTCGTGCACGCCGAAGGCCTCGTGCACCACCAGCACCGTGGCCAGGTTGCGGGCGCCGGCCGGCTGGGCACGCCAGGCCGGCATCAGACGGCCATCGGCGGTGGTGATGAGGACCTCCTCGGACACCAGGCCAGTGTCGTCGGTGACGATGGTCTGGGCGCGCAGCGCGCCGGCGGGCGCCACCGAGGCGGCGAAGCCTCCGGCCAGCGACCCCGCCACGAAACCGCGGCGACCCAGCGGCGCGCGGCCGACCAGGCTGTGGATGTCTTCGGCATCGATCATGGCGGGGTCTCCTCGCGGCCCGTCAGTGGGCCTGTTCCCAGTTGGGGCCGGCGCCAACCTCGACCTCGAGCGGCACCTTCAGGCTGGCCACGCCGGTCATGAGCGCGCGCACCCGCTCGCGCACCTCGGGCAGCGCCGCCTCGGGCACCTCGAGCACGAGCTCGTCATGCACCTGCAGCACCAGCCGCGCCGGCGCGGACTCGCGCTCGATCCAGTCGTGCACGGCGATCATGGCGAGCTTGATCAGGTCGGCGGCGGTGCCCTGCATGGGCGCATTGATGGCGGCGCGCTCGGCCGCCTGGCGACGCGGGCCGTTGGGACTGTTGATCTCGGGCAGCCAGAGGCGACGGCCGAAGACGGTCTCGACATGGCCCTGCTCATGGGCCAGCCGTCGGGTGTCTTCCATGTAGGTGCGCACGCCGGGGTAGCGGGCGAAATAGCGCTCGATGTACTGACGGGCCGCGGCGCGCTCGATGCCCAGGTTGCTGGCCAGGCCGAACTCGCCCATGCCGTAGATGAGGCCGAAGTTGATCACCTTGGCATAGCGGCGCTGCTCGGCGCTGACCTCGTCGGCGCTCACCGAGAAGATCTCGGCGGCGGTGGCCCGGTGCACGTCGAGGCCCTGCGCGAAGGCGGCGAGCAGGCCCTCGTCGCTGGAGAGGTGGGCCATGATGCGCAGCTCGATCTGGGAGTAGTCGGCCGACACCAGGCAGTGGCCCGGCGGCGCGATGAAGGCCTCGCGGATGCGCCGGCCCTCGGGCGTGCGCACCGGGATGTTCTGCAGGTTGGGCTCGCTG
>JBIKWU010000026.1:0-23571 GCA_044356115.1 Burkholderiaceae bacterium | reverse complement strand
GACCAGGCCGAAGCGCGACGCCGGCGCAACGAGGTCGGTCAGGAGGCGGACTTCTTCGGGTCGATGGACGGTGCCTCGAAATTCGTGCGCGGCGATGCGATTGCCGCCATCCTGATCCTGTTCATCAACGTGCTCGGTGGCATCGCCATCGGCCTGATGCAGCACAACCTGACGCTGGCCCAGGCCGCCAACAACTACGTGCTGCTCGCGATCGGGGATGCGCTGGTGGCGCAGATCCCGTCCCTGGTGATCTCGGTGGCTGCGGCGCTGATCGTGTCGCGGGTGGGTACCGACGAGGATGTCGGCGAGCAGTTGTCGCGCCAGCTCACCGCCATGCCGCGTGCCCTGGGCATCACCGCAGGCGTGGTCGCCCTGCTGGGTCTGGTGCCGGGCATGCCGCACTTCTCATTCCTGCTGCTGGCCGCGGCGTTCGGTTACGGAGCCTGGTGGCTCGGCGAACGCGCTCGGCGCAAGGTGGCCGAGCCGGCGGTCGAGGCCGCGTCCACGGCCAGCAACGAAGCCAGCTGGGACGACGTCGCGCCGGTGGATCTGCTCGGGCTCGAGGTCGGCTACCGGCTCATCGCGCTGGTGGACAAGGATCAGGGTGGCGATCTGCTGGGGCGGATCAAGGGCGTGCGCAAGAAGTTCGCCGGCGAGGTGGGCTTCCTGCCGCCGGCCGTACACATCCGCGACAACCTCGAACTTCGCCCGGGCGCCTATCGCGTGATGCTCAAGGGCGTGATGGTGGGCGAGGGCGAGGCCTTCCCCGGGATGCTGATGGCGATCAACCCCGGACATCTCACCCTGGCGCTGCCGGGCACCCGGACGATCGATCCGGCCTTCGGGCTGGCGGCCACCTGGATCGAGGAGCGCTCGCGCGACCTCGCGGTGGGCGCGGGCTTCACCGTGGTGGACTGCCCCACGGTGATCGCCACCCACCTGCACCATCTGATGCAGGTCCACGCGGCCAGGCTGATGGGGCGCGCCGAGGCCCAGCAGTTGCTGGAGCATCTCGCCAGGTATGCCCCCAAGCTCGGCGAGGAGGTTGTGCCCAAGCTGATCCCCCTGGCCGTGTTCCAGCGGGTGCTGCAGAACCTGCTCGAGGAGGCCGTCAACGTCCGCGACCTGCGCGGCATCGTCGAGACCCTGGCCGAGCATGGCGTTCGCACCCAGGATCCCGAGGAACTCACGCGCGAGGTTCGTATCGCGCTGTCGCCAGCCATCGTTCAGCAGATCTTCGGTCCGGTCCGGGAGCTCTCGGTGCTGGCCTTCGAGCCAGGCCTCGAGAACCTGCTCGCGCAGGCGCTCGGACCGGGCTCCACCGCGGGTCTGGAACCCGGCGTGGCCGACTTCGTGCTGCGCAGCACGGCCGATGCGGCCCAGGGACAGGAGGACTCGGGCGTGGCGGCCTGCCTGCTCGTTCCTGACCGCATCCGCGCGCCGCTGGCCAGACTCCTCAAGAAGGGCGTGCCACGGCTGCGGGTGCTGGGTCATGCCGAGATACCTGAAACCCAATCGATCCGGATCGGTCGCATCATCGGAGAGAACAAGTGAACGTCAAACGCTTTTTCGGCAAGACCAACAAGGAAGCGCTCGCCAAGGTCCGCGAGCGGCTCGGCCCTGACGCGATCGTTCTCAAGAACCAGCCGATCGATGGTGGGGTCGAGATCCTGGCCATGGCCGATACCGGCCGCGGCATCCAGGAGGGCGATCAGATGCGCCTCCCGGCGCGTCCCGCCATCGCCGCCTCGGCCGCCGCGCAAGGGACGAGCGACGACAGCGTCACGGAAACCGGTGTTCCCGAGATGAACACGCTGTCGTTCCAGCAATATGTGCGGGACCGCCTGGCGCGCCGGATGGCCGAAGGCGCGCCCGCGGGCGATGACGCGACGATCACCCGACCCGAGCGCGAGCCGGTGACACTCACCATGGGTGGCGCGGGCGAACGCCCGACGCGCCGTCTGCCGCCGGCAGCCGAGGGAGTCAGCCGCGCGGCGGCTGCCCGGACGGAGCCCGTGCACCCGACGCGGATGGCCGCGGCCTCCCCGAGGACGACGCCCGGAGCCCAGCCGTCGGCATCCGGCACGGCACGTCCGGAGCGTCCGGTCCGGCCTGCGAGCGCGAATGTCGCGCCGGGCCTGCTCGCCGATGCCCTCGGCGACGCGAAGGAGTCCATCACCGAGTCGGTCCAGCAGTCGGTCATGGCGGAACTGCGGCAGATGAAGGAATTCATCGCGGGCCAGCTCGAGGCCTTGTCCTGGTTCGAGTCCACCCGCCGGCAACCGGTGCGCAACCGTCTTCTGAAGTCCCTGCTGACGGCCGGATTCTCGCCGGCGCTGGCCCGTGCGCTGGTCGATCGCCTGCCCGAAGGCTGCGACGACGCGCAGGCGGCCAGCTGGCTGCGAAAGGCGCTGGTGCGCAACCTGCGCTGCGATCCGTCGGGTTCGCTCATCGAGGGCGGCGGCGTGTTCGCGCTGGTGGGGCCCACCGGCGTGGGCAAGACCACCTCGACCGCGAAGATTGCCGCGCGTTTCGCGTTGCGCCACGGCACCCAGTCGATCGGGCTGATCACCGTTGATGCCTACCGGATCGGCGGGCAGGACCAGCTTCGCAGTTTCGGCCGGATGCTGGGCGTGCCGGTGCATGTCGCCCATGATGCGCCCTCGCTCAACGATTTCCTGCAGCTGTACCAGAGCAAGAAGCTGGTGCTGATCGACACTGCCGGCATCAGCCAGCGTGACGAGCGGGTCGACGAGATGCTCGATTCGCTCGACGGCCAGTCGGTCAGCCGCCTCCTGGTGGTCAACGCGGCCACCCAGGTGGAGACCATGGAGGAGGTCGTCCAGGCCTATCGGGGCCACCAGTCGGCGGGGATGATCATCTCCAAGATGGACGAGGCGGTACGCCCGGCCGCTGCCCTGGACTGCGCGGTGCGGCACAAGATGCGCGTCCTCGGCATCGCCGACGGGCAGCGGGTTCCGGAGGACTGGCACTGGGCTGATCCGCGCGCGCTGGTCGAGCGTGCGCTTGCGGCCCAGAGCGTGCCCACGTTCGCGATGGACGAGCAGATGCTGGGCATGATGTTCGCCTCCAGCAGCACCGCGCGCCGGCAGCCGTCTGGTCGCAGGGCCAATGTTTGAGTCCGCCCATGATCAGGCGAGCGGGCTGAGACGATTGTTCAACCCGCGCCGGCTGCGCCTGCTGCCAGTCGTGGCCGACACGCGCCCGGGGAGCAGCGCGGCCTTTGCCCTGAACCTGACGGCGGCGCTCGCGCGAATGGGCTCCCGGCCGGTGGTCATCGATGCCCACCGGGCGGGCGTCTCTGCCCTGGTCGGCCTGGAGCCGCGCTTCGAACTCGTCGACCTGATCGAGGGTCGCTGCCGCGCGGCTCAGGTGCTGTGCCGCAGCTCGGAGGGGGTTCCGCTGCTGCCGGCATCGCGCGGACTGGGGACGCTCGGCGCCGATCCCCTGGCGGCCGAGGCGGTTTTCAGTGCGGTTGCCTCGCTCCGGGAAGGCTATGATGTGGCCGTTTTCCACGCGCCTGCCGCCTTGCTCGGAAGCCTGATGCCCTCCCGAACCACCGAGACCGCGCTGCTTTGCGGGCCGGCCGAAGCCGATCTGGCCCTCACCTACGCCTGGCTCAAGGCGCTGGTCCGTACCTTCTCGCTGACCCGATTCCGGGTGATCTTCGACGGGGTGGGCTCGGAGCGTCAGGCCCATGAACTCCATCGGCGTCTGGCCGCCGTGTCGGCACGGTATCTCGATGCCGCGGTGATGTTCGGCGGTGCCGTCGGCGGCGATCCGGGCCTCGATCTGGCCGTGCGCTCGCGCGCCAGCGTGTTCGCGATGGCCGAGCAGGGCCCGGCGGCGCGGGCCTTCGAGGGTATCGCGAGCACCGCGCGGGAGTGGCTGCTCCCGGCCTTCACGCCCTCGGCGCACGCCGTTCATTGAGTGGGGGCCCACAGCATGTACACCGCGCGCGGGACGCTCGACCGGAATGCCGCCATCGGCCAGTACGGTCCGCTGGTGCGCCGGATCGCGGCCCAGCTGATCGCCAAGCTCCCGGCCAATGTCGAGCTCGATGACCTGGTCCAGGCCGGCATGATCGGCCTGTTCGATGCCCTGTCGCGCTACCAGGCCAACCAGGGCGCCCAGTTCGAGACCTTCGCCATGCAGCGGGTGCGGGGTGCCATGCTTGACGAACTGCGCGGCACCGACTGGCTGCCGCGTTCGGTCCGGCGCAACCAGCGCACCATCGAATCCTCGGTCCAGCGGCTCGAGCAGCGCCTGAAACGTCCGCCTACCGATCTCGAGATCGCGGCCGAGATGGGCCTCTCCATCGCCGATTACCACGTGATGCTGACCGAGGCCCGGGGTTCCCAGCTCATCTACCTCGACGAGATGGGGTCCGAGGATTCCGAAGAGGGTTTCCTCGACCGCCATCAGACGGCCGACGATGACGATCCGGTCTCACGCCTGCGTGACGAGCGATTCCGGGCCGCGCTGGTCGACGGCATCGACAGCCTGCCCGAGCGGGAAAAGCAGGTGATGGGCATGTACTACGAGCAGGACATGAACCTGAAGGAGATCGGCACGGTGCTCGGGGTGACCGAGTCGCGCGTGTCGCAACTGCACAGCCAGGCGGTTGCCCGTCTTCGGGCGCGGCTGCGATCCTGGGCCTGACGCGCCCGGGCCCCCGCGGTCATGCCGGCCGATTCCCCCGAGGGTGACAAGCCTTCCCCGGTGCGTGTCGCGGCGCTCGGCGCCGAGATTCTCGATGCGGTCACGGTCTCGCGGCGCCTTGCCGCACGGGTGGCAGCCGATGCCGCAGCGCAGGCGGACCGTACCGCCGGCGTGGTCGATGCGCTCAGCCGCGTTGCCGATGCCGCTCAGGCGATGGCCGAGGTTGCCCTGCAGACCCGCCTGCTCGGTTTCAATCTGACGGTGGAGGCATCCCGGCGAAACGCGCCAGCCGATGGCTTCGAGCAACTGGCACAGGCCGTGACGACGCTGGCCGACCAGGTCGCGTCGGCCTCAAGGCAGATCGTGGCTACCGCAGGGCGTTTCGAGAGCCACCTGGTGGGCAGTGCATCGGCAGCCGGGGCGGGCGTGTCGCCGGAGGCGCCGGGGCAATCCGCGCTGGAGGCGCTCCAGGACTCCCTCGACCGGATACTGGCAGGCGCCAGCGAACTGCGCACCCTCCGCTGAGGGGGGCTCTCAGGCCAGGCGCAAGGATCGGGAAGGGGTGGCGAGGCTGGCGTTGCCGCCCGCGCCGTACGTGGCCGACGGACCGAACAGGGCGGTCACGCCCCGCTGATTGATGCCGCGCGCCCGGGCAAGGAGCTCGGCGTTGGCTGCAAGATGGCGGCGCAGCCGAGCCAGCCGCGCTTTGGCGGCGGGATCACGGAGTACCCCGAGCCCTGCCAGCGCACTCAGCGCCCTGGACAGGCGGGTGCTTGCGCTTTCGATGCCTGCCGCGTCCCCCTGGGCGATCGCCGACTGCTGCGCATCGAGCGCCTGGGCGACCGCATCGAGCGCCACCCGGGCGCTGTCAGCGTGTCGGGGCGGCAGGCCGGCGTTCATCGGCCGGCGCCTCCGACGCTGATGGTCTCCAGGAGCTCGGAGGCGGCGGAAATCATCTTGTCGGCCACCACCTGCGCGTTGACATGGAAGCGGCCCTCCTGGATGGCAGCCCGGACCTCCTCCACCTTGGCCGTGTCGACCGGCTCGGCGCTGTCAAGGCCCACCAGACTCTGGGTGGTGGCCGACAGGCTGACCTGGTCGGTGGGCGGCACGCCCTGCACGCTCCCCTGAGGCGCAGTAGGAGCGCGGCTGGCGTTCGTCGCCCTGTTGATCAGGTCGACGGGTTTGGAATCGTTGGTACCGTTGATTTTCATATCAGCCTCCCGGCCTGGAATTGGGCGCTTGAGGGATCCTGAGGGGATTATCGACCTGCCTCGCGGAAACTTGAGCCCAGAAAGCGGGAGATTTCGGCTGTTGCGTCAGAGCCTCAGTTCGACGGTGCGATCGCGAAGGATGCCCACCACCACCCGACCGGATTCGGTCCGGGCCCTGAGGGGCTGACCCTCGGAGCCGGGCGTGAGCGCCACCCCTTCGCTGGTCAGGGAGAAACCCTGACCGTTGACCACGATCTGGACCGGGTCGCCGGCGTTGACGCTCGGGGGCGTGCGCAACGCATCGATGCGCACAGGCTGCCCGGCGCTCAAGGGTCGGGTCAGCTGCTTGCCGACCAGCGTGGCCGCATCGGCGACCAGCGGTGCGGGTTCGCGGGTGAGGTCGTACTCCTCCATGCGAACGTCGGCAGGGCCGATCCCGGCGCCGGCCGACAGCGAGGCGCTCGCGATCGCCACCTGGGCGAAGACATGCACGGTCACCGGCAGCCGGATCATCCAGCTCGCGCCCGACACGCAGCGCACTCCCACCTGGGTCCGGCCCCACAGCCGGTAACCCGGTGGCACGAAGGGTTCGGCGCGGGCGCAGGGCGCAAGCTGCACGCGGGTATCGAACTGTCCCACCTTCACCTCGATCCGTGTCCGGTTCACCCGGGCGGCGGTGAGTTCGCGCTCGGCCAGGATCCGCACGGCTTCCTCGATGGGATCGGGCACTGCCGCGCCAGACGGCGACGCTGGCGCGCCTGCCGACGGCACCGAGGAGGTCGGGGCCACTGCCGCGAGCGCGCCCGATGCCTGGGCGCTGGCCGTCGCCGGCACGGCGAGGCCGAGGGCGAGGCCGAGCAGCCACGCCGCCAGGGCGGCGGCGAACCCGTACCCAGGGTGCGGGCTGGGCGGCGTCGGCGATGTGGGTGCTTGGCGCATGAACGCTCCGGTGGGGCGATGGTGTCCGTGACTGTGAACCGGGAACGCCGCGCCGTGGCGCCGAAAAAGGGGGCTGCGGGCGGGCTTATCGGCGCTTAAGTTTTCGGGGCCTGGCCGATGATCGGCGTGTCCCGGAGTTCGCGGACAGGCCAGCGGAGAAGGCACCATGCTCGATCGATTCGTCAGTTCCATCCAGTTCCAGGGGCAGGCCCTGACGCTGCGCGCCGAGCGCCAGAAGGTGCTGGCGGGCAACATCGCCAACGCCGAGACCCCGGGCTACAAGGCACGCGACTTCGATTTCGCCAAGGCCCTGTCGGCGGCCACCGCCGGTCCGGCTCGCCGCCCCGGCAGCGGCCTCGACGCCGCAGGCCAGCCCGCTGCCGGAGGGGCGGCCGAGGCCCGTGAACTCGCCCTGCAGTACCGGCTGCCGGAACAGGCCTCGATGGATGGCAACACCGTGGAGCTTGACCGCGAGCGCGCCAACTTCGCCGACAACTCGGTGCGCTACGAGGCCACGCTGCGCTTCATCAATGGCGGGGTGCGCACGATGCTCTCGGCCATCCGCGGCGAATGAGTCCGACCTGAGTCGCGCAGGAGCCTGCCATGTCGCTCTCCAAGATCTTCAACATCAGTTCCACCGCGATCGCGGCGCAGAGCCAGCGCCTGAACGTGGTGGCGTCCAACCTCGCCAACGCCGACAGCGTGGCCGGCCCCGACGGTCAGGCCTACAAGGCGCGCCAGGTGATGTTCGAGGCCCGCCAGCCCGAGCGCACCGGTGGTGTCGGTGGCGTGCGGGTGAGCGGGATCATCGAGGACAACTCGCCGGGCAAGCGTTCCTACGACCCGACCCACCCGCTGGCCGATCCCCAGGGCTACGTCACCGCGAGCAACGTCAACGCGGTGGAAGAGATGGTCAACATGATCGCCGCCTCGCGTTCCTACCAGAACAACGTCGAGGTCCTGAACACCACCCAGCAGCTGCTGATCAAGACCCTGCAGCTTGGCCAGTGACATCGGAATCCCCATGACCGCACTCTCCGCAACCAGCAGCACGATCGGCACCGACCAGAGCGCGGCCAACCGCGCTCGCCTGCTCGCCGCCATCAACGGCGGCTCGGCCGACGCGACCACCAGCACGGCCGATGCCAGTGCTTCCGGCACCGAGGACCGGTTCCTGAAGCTGCTGGTCGCCCAGATGCGCAATCAGGATCCGCTCAATCCGATGGACAACGCCCAGGTGACCTCGCAGCTGGCGCAGATCAATACCGTGCGCGGCATCGAGTCGCTGAATGCGTCGATGAGCAAGCTGGTCGAGCGCGGCGCCAGCGCGTCGGCGACCGACTCGGTGGGCATGCTCGGCCGTCAGGTGCTGGCCGCGGGCGACGAGTTCAGCCGCGACGTCGGTGGCGGCACGTCCCGGCTGGGCTTCGAGCTGGCCGGCAGCGCGCGCGGCGCGGTTGCCGAGGTGCTCGACAGCGCCGGCAAGGTGGTCTTCAGCCGCAGCTTCCAGTCGCCGGCCGCTGGCGTGACCACCTTCGACTGGAACGGCAGCGTCGATGGCGGTGGCACCGCACCCGCTGGCCAGTACCGCCTGCGGGTGAGCGCCACCGATGGCAGCAATCCCGTCGCGGCGACCGCGCTGAGCAGCACCCGCGTGATTGGTGTGTCGCAGGACGGCGCCGCGGTCAGGCTCGATCTCGCCGGCCGTGCCGGCGTGGTGCCCGGCGCGATCAAGGCGATCTTCTGATTCCGGTCTTCTCTTCACCTTTCGTCGAATCACCAGGAGCAAGGGCATGAGCTTCCAGCAGGGTCTGAGCGGTCTGAACGCCGCTGCGCGCAACCTCGATGTCATCGGCAACAACGTGGCCAACTCGGGCACGGTGGGCGCCAAGGTCGCCCGAACCGAGTTCAGCGACGCCTTCGCCAATTCGCTGGGAGGCAGCGGCAGCAACCAGATCGGCATCGGCGTGACGGTGTCCAGCGTGGCCCAGCAGTTCACCCAGGGCGACATCGCCACGACCAACAACCCGCTGGATGTCGCGATCGACGGCTCGGGCTTCTTCCAGCTCTCCACCAACGGCGCGCTCAGCTACACCCGCAACGGCCAGTTCAAGGTCGATTCCGACGGCTACATCGTGAGCACGCAGGGCGGCCGGGTCCAGGGCAATGTGGTCGATCCGACGACCGGGGTGATGGGGCAGATCAACACCGACGTGCGGCTTTCGATGGGCAATCTGCAGCCCAAGCCCACCTCGGAGCTGAACATCGGCATGAACCTCGACGCCCGCACCACCGCGACGCCGGCGGCCACCGCCTTCGACCCGACCGATGCGACCAGCTACGCCAACATGGCCTCGATGAAGGTCTACGCGCCGCAAGGCCAGACCCATACCCTGGCCACCTATTACCGCAAGACCGGCGACAACACCTGGGATGTCTACGCCTCGCTCGACGGGACGCCGTTTGCCACCAACCCGGTGACCTCGCTCACCTTCGGCACCGACGGTCGGGCGTCGCCCGTGCCGCCGACGCTCAACCTCACCGTGCCCTTCCCGGCCAACGAGGGCGGCAACCAGACCGTCGCGACCGACCTGACCGCGATCACCCAGTTCGGTTCGCCGTACGTGGTGACCGCGCTCGACCAGGACGGTTACTCGGTGGGCGAACTGGCCGGATTCCGGATCTCGCCCGACGGCAACCTGCTGGCGCGCTACAGCAACGGCCGCTCGGAGATCCAGGCCCGCCTGGTGCTCACCAACTTCCGCAACCCGCAGGGCCTGCAGCCGGTGGGCGGCAACCAGTGGGTGGAGACCGCGGTGTCGGGGCCGCCGAACCAGCCCCAGGCCCCGGGCACCGGCAGCCTGGGCATGCTGCAGTCGGGCGCGCTCGAGCAGTCGAACGTGGAACTGACCGGCGAGCTGGTGAACATGATCACCGCGCAGCGGGTCTACCAGGCCAACGCCCAGACCATCCGGGCGCAGGACCAGCTGCTGCAGACCATCGTCAACCTGCGCTGACCGATCCGGCGACGCAGGCATAGACCAGGGAGGCGACGATGGACCGCATGATCTACACGGCGATGTCGGGGGCCAAGGCGCTGGCGCAGCGTCAGGAGGCGGTCACCAACAACCTCGCCAACGCGGCCACCACCGGCTTTCGCGCCGACCTCATGAGCTTTCGCGCCGTGCCGATGCAGGGCGCGGACACGGCCAGCACGCGGGTGTTCAACCTGGAGGCGAGTTCGGGCTTCAGCCGCGAACAGGGGCCGGTGAGCACCACGGCGCGGCCTCTCGACGCCGCGATCCGTGGTGCCGGATGGTTCGTCATCCAGACGCCCGATGGCGGCGAGGCGCTCACGCGCAACGGCGCCTTCCAGATGGGCGCCGACGGCTCGCTGCAGACCTCGGGCGGCTTGCCGGTGCTGGGCGATGGCGGCCCGATCACGCTGCCGGCCAATGCCGAGGTGGTGATCGGCGCGGACGGCACGATCACCGCCCGCCAGGGCAACCAGCCGCCGCTGCAGGTGGGCAAGCTCAAGCTGGTCAATCCGCCGGCCGAGAGCCTGGCCAAGGGCGCCGACGGACTGATCCGCGTGGCCAACGGCGATCCCGCTGCCGAGGACGCCAGCGTGCGGGTGGTCGGCGGTGCGCTCGAGGGCAGCAACGTCAATGTCGTGGAGTCGATGGTCGGGATGATCGCGCTCGCGCGTCAGTTCGAGATCCAGATGAAGCTGCTCTCGAACGTCGAACAGAACGAACAGCGGGCAGCGCAGCTGCTCTCGATCAGGGGTTGAACGGCGTTCGCGCCGCAGGGAGAACCGGATGATCAGGTCACTATTCATTGCCAAGACCGGGATGGACGCGCAGCAGATGCAGCTCGACACCATCACCCACAACCTCGCGAACGTGGGCACGGTGGGCTACAAGCGCTCGCACGCGGTCTTCGAGGACCTGCTCTACCAGAACATGCGTCAGGCCGGCGCGCAGAGCACCCAGCAGACCCAGTTGCCCACCGGCCTGCAGCTCGGCGTGGGCGTGCGCACCTCCGCCACCGCGCGGGTGTTCACCCAGGGGGCGCTGCAGCAGACCGAGAACAAGCTGGATGTGGCCATCAACGGCAACGGCTTCTTCCCGATCCAGATGCCCGACGGCACCGTCGGCTATACCCGCGACGGCCAGTTCCGGGTCGACGCCCAGGGCCAGATCGTGACGTCCAACGGCAACCCGATCGCCCCGCCGATCACCATCCCGGCCACGGCCCAGTCGGTGACCATCGGTTCCGATGGCACGGTGACCTACACCGTGGCCGGGCAGACCGCCGCCACCACCGCCGGCCAGATCCAGCTGGCGAGCTTCGTGAACCCGGCCGGTCTCGACCCGCGCGGCCAGAACCTGTTCTTCGAGACCACCGCCTCGGGCACGGCCACGCTCGGCGCCGCCGGCACCAATGGCACGGGCTCGCTCAAGCAGGGATTCGTCGAGACCTCGAACGTGAACGTGGTGGAGGAGCTGGTGGCCATGATCCAGACCCAGCGCGCCTACGAGATCAACTCGAAGGCGATCCAGACCTCCGACCAGATGCTCGCCAAGCTCTCGCAGCTCTGAGGCCCGCGCCATGACCCTTCTCCCCTCCATCCTGCGCGTTGCGCGCATGCTCGGCCTGGCGATGGCTGCCATGGCCGCCTGCGCCTGCACGTCCATGAACGACGCCATGGTCCGGCCGAGCGTGGACGTGCGCGAGCCGACCACGGTGCGTCCGCCGGTCATGGCCGCTTTCGTGGCGCCCAGCAGCATCGCCGAGCCGGGCGCGATCTTCGTGGCCGGTTCCCACCGCGGCCTGTTCGAGGACCGCCGTGCGCGGCTGGTGGGCGATGTGCTCACCATCCAGATCCAGGAGAAGTACTCCGCCAAGCAGAGTTCGAACAGCACCGTCGACCGCACCGGCTCGGTGGATGCGAGCGTGGGCCTGCTGCCCTTCATGACGCCCAACTCCACCACCCGCTTCAAGGCCCAGGGCAGTTCCACCAACAGCTTCGAGGGCAAGGGCGCCACCGGCACGGACAATGAATTCACCGGCACCATCACGGTCACCGTGGTGGAGGTGCTGGCCAACGGCAATCTCGCGGTGGTCGGCGAGAAGCAGGTCGGCATCAACCAGAACGTCGAGCGGCTGCGATTCTCCGGCGTGGTCAACCCGGCGACCATTCTGCCGGGCAATCTCGTCACCTCGACCCAGGTGGCCGACGCACGGCTGGAGGTACGCAGCCGCGGTGACATCGATCGCGCGCAGACCACCGGCTGGCTGTCGCGCTTCTTCCTCAGCTTCCTGCCCATCTGAGGCCTCGCATGCGCCAGCACCTCATCGACCGCCTGCGCGCCTGCGCGCTCCTGGCCGCCAGCCTGCTCGGGCTGGCGCTGACGGCGCAGCCCGCACACGCCGAGCGCATCAAGGATCTGGCCACGATGCAGGGCGTGCGGAACAACCAGCTGCTCGGCTATGGCCTGGTGGTGGGGCTCGATGGCAGCGGCGACCAGACCACGCAGGCGCCCTTCACCGCGCAGAGCGTCAACTCCATGCTGTCGCAGCTGGGCATCCAGCTGCCCCCCGGGGTCACGCCGCAGCTGCGCAACTCCGCGGCGGTGATGGTCACCGCCCAGCTGCCGGCCTTTGCCCGGCCTGGGCAGACGATCGATGTGACGGTCTCCTCGCTGGGCAATGCGCGCAGCCTGCGCGGCGGCACGCTGCTACTCACGCCGCTGCGTGGCGCTGACAACCAGGTCTATGCGATCGCCCAGGGCAATGTGCTGGTGGGTGGCGCGGGCGCCGCCGCCGGCGGCAGCCGGGTTCAGATCAACCACCTCAGCGCGGGCCGGGTTCCGGCCGGCGCGACCGTCGAGCGGGCGGTGGCCTCCCCGACGCTGTCCGGCGAGACCATCCGCCTTGAACTCGTCCAGACCGACTTTACGCTGGCCGGCAGGGTGGCCGATGCGATCAACCAGTCCCTGGGTTCGGGCGCGATGCTCGCGCAGGCGATCGATGCACGGGTGATCCAGGTCCGCATGCCGGCAGAGGCCGAGCGTCGGGTGCCCTTCCTGGCCCAGCTGGAGAATGTCGAGGTGGCGCAGGCGCTGCCTGCGCCGAAGGTGGTGGTCAACGCCCGTACCGGCTCGGTGGTGATGAACCAGACGGTCACGCTGGCCCCCAGTGCCGTCGCCCACGGCAACCTCAGCGTGACCATCTCGTCCACGCCGGTCATCTCCCAGCCGGGCGCCTTCTCGCAGGGCCAGACCGTGGTCGCCGAGAAGGCCGACATCCAGATCCGCCAGGACGGCGGCAATGTGATGCAGATCGATGCGGCCGCGAAACTCACCGATGTGGTCAAGGCGCTCAACACCCTCGGGGCGACCGCGGGCGACCTGATCGCGATCCTGCAGGCGCTGAAGGCGGCGGGCAGCCTCAAGGCCGAGCTCGAGATCATCTGAGGAAGGGCGCGCCATGGAACCCTCGACGCCGCTGCTCGCCACCGATTCCCGGTCGCTGGATGCCCTGCGCCGCCAGGCCTCGGGCGATCCGCGCGCGGCTACCCGGGCGGCGGCCGGCCAGGTCGAGTCGCTGTTCATGCGCCAGATGCTCAAGGCGATGCGCGATGCCACGCCCAAGAGCGGCATGTGGGACAGCAACGCCCAGGGCACCTATTCGGACATGTTCGACCAGCAGCTCGCCCAGTCCCTGTCAGGGCGTCCGGGCGGGTTGGCTGACGTGATCGCGCGCCAGCTCACGCGCCAGATGGGAGACGCCCCGGGCCCCGGTGCCCGGTCGGGCGAGCCTTCCGCCACCCCCCTGGCGGCCGCGGCGCCCACCGGCGTGGAGCCCGCTGCCGCGCTCGCGCGCGGCGCGATGCAGGCCCCGGTGGGCGGGGCCAGGCCGGCGGTCGCGATGCCGTCGCAGGCCGTGATCCGTCAGGCGCTGGCTGCGTTTGCCGCGAGCGGTGGCGAATCGGGCGCGGCTGCGGCCGGTGTCGCGGGTGCGCCAGCCCTGGGCGGCTCGGCGTCGCCGGCGGTGATCCCCGGCGCCGCCGCCGCGGCCGCGACCGCGGCCCGCTGGACCGAGCAGGCGGGGGCGCCGCGTTCGCCGGCGCAGCCCGATCTGTCGCAGCTCAGCGGGCCACAGGCCGACTTCGTGCGCAAGGTCTGGCCGCATGCGCTGTTGGCCGAGCAGAAGACCGGCGTGCCCGCCGCCTTCATCGTCGGTCAGGCGGCGCTGGAGTCGGGCTGGGGACGCCACGAGATCCGCAACGCCGACGGCAGCGCCAGCTTCAACCTGTTCGGGGTCAAGGCCACGGGCGGCTGGCAGGGCGGATCGGCCGCGGCCAGCACCACCGAGTATGTCGGGGGCCAGCCCACCCGGCGGGTCGAGCGCTTCCGGTCCTATGGCTCCTATGGCGAAGCCTTCCAGGATTGGGCCTCGATGATGGCCAGCAGCCCGCGGTACAGCCGGGTGATCCAGTCGGGCGGCAGCGTGCAGGCCTTCGCGGCCAACATGCAGCGCGCCGGCTATGCCACTGACCCGGCCTACGGGGCCAAGCTCGAGAAGACGATCCAGAAGACGCTGACGCTGCAGCGCCTGGTGACCTGATCGACACGCGCACCAGGAAACCACCATGTCCGGACTGTTCGGCGTAGGTACCTCCGCGATGATGGCGGCGTATGCGCAGATGCGCACCGCCAGCCACAACATCTCCAATGTGAACACCCCGGGCTACAGCCGCCAGGAGGCCGTGCTCGCGACGCTGCCGGGCACCTACACCGGGGCGGGCTTCATCGGCCGCGGCGCCTCGGTGGAGACGGTTGCCCGCCGCTACGACCAGTACGTGGCCGGCGAGGTGGCCTCGGCCACTGCCGCCGCCGGCGCCGACTCGGTGCGCCAGACCCAGCTCGAGCGTCTGGACCGGATCTTCACCGACACCGACAACGGCATCGGCGCGGGCATCGACGACCTGCGCACCGCGCTGGCCGATGCCGTGAACCGCCCTGGCGATTCCGCCTCCCGAACCGTGGTGCTCAGCCGGGCACGCACCCTGGCCGAGCGCTTCGAGAGCGCCTACTCGCAGATGGAGGAACTGCGCGGTCAGGCCGATCTGCGGGTGCGGCAGGGCGTGGGCAAGGTCAACGATGCCTTGCGCCAGCTCGCCGATCTCAACAACCAGATCGCGCGGAACTCCTCCAGCGGCCAGCCGCCCAACGACATGCTCGACGCCCGTGACCGGCTGATCGAGACGGTGAACAAGCAGATGAAGGCCAGCGCCTTCATCAATGGCGACGGCACCGTGAACCTCTACGCGGCCTCGGGCCAGAGCCTGGTGGTCGGAGGCGCCGCGGCCAGCTTCACAGCGCAGGCCGATTCACTCGATCCGCGCAAGCTGATCGTGACGCTCGACACCGCCAGCGCGGCGATCCCGGTGGACGGTGACACCATGGGCGGCGGCGAGATCGCCGGTGCGCTGCGTTTTCGCGATGATGACCTTGCCGCGATCTCCGGGCGCCTCGGGCAACTGGCTGCGGCGGTGGCCTGGGCGTACAACACGCAGCAGGCGCTCGGCCGCGATGCCAACGGCAACGTCGGTTCGCCGATGTTCGCGCTGGCCAGTCCCGCGGTCAGCCCGGCCGCGGGCAATGGCGGCAGCGCCGTGCTGTCGGCTTCGGTGACCGACGGCTCGGTTCTGGCGGCCAGCGACTACGAGCTGCGCTATGACGGCAGCAACTGGACCAGCACCCGGCTGGCCGATGGCAGCAGCCAGACCCTGGCCGGCATGCCCGCCACGCTCGACGGCCTGAGCATCAGCATGGCCAGCGGCACGGCGGTGGCGGGAGATCGCTTCCTGCTGCGTACGGGTTCCGAGTTCGCCTCGGATGTCTCGATGGTGCTCGGGGGGCCGGCGGCTCTGGCCACCGGCATGGCGGTGACGCCGCTGCGCGGACAGGCCAACACCGGAGACACCCGCGTGACGGCCTTCGGCATCGATGCCAACGACCCCAACCTGACCGCGCCGGTGAGCATCCAGTTCACCAGCGCCACCACCTTCAATGTCACCGGTACCGGTACCGGCAACCCGGTGGGCGTGAGCTACACACCGGGCATGACGCTGCAGTACAACGGCTGGCGCATGACCCTGCTGGGCACGCCAGCCAGCGGCGACAGCTTCAGCGTGACGGCCACGGCCAATCCCGCCATCGACAACCGCAATGCCCGCGAGATGGTCGCGCTCGGCGATCGTTTGCTGGTCGACGGCCAGCGGCCGGGTGATGCCTTCGCCGAACTGATCGCCGACCTGGGCTCGCGTTCGCAGTCCAACAAGGCCGCCGAGACCCTCTCGATCCGCAGCCTGGCCGATGCCGAGTCGGCCCGGGCCGAGGTGTCGGGGGTCAATCTCGACGAGGAAGCCGCGCGGCTGCTGCAGTTCCAGCAGGCCTACCAGGCCGCCGCCAAGATCATCTCGGCGGCGCAGAACGTGTTCGATACCCTGCTGCAGGCGGCCCGCTGACCCGCCCGCCTGACCGACTGAACCCGGAGCGCCATCGTGCGAATCGCCACCGCCTACGCCTACCAGAACGCCATCGACGCGATGACCGAGCGCCAGGCCAAGCTCGTGCGCAACCAGGAAGAGCTCTCCACCGGCAAGAAGCTGCTCTCGGCCGGTGATGATCCGGTGGCCGCGGCTGCCGCCGAACGCACCCGCTCGGCCCAGCGCCGCATCGAGCTGCAGCAACGCATGAACGATTTCGCCACCGGCCAGCTGCAGGTCGCCGACGGGGTGCTGAGCAGCGTGGGCGACGTTCTCCAGCTCGTCCGCGAGGGCGTCATCCAGGCGGGCAATGGCGGCTACTCGGCGGCCGACCGTCATCAGATCGCCACGCAGCTTCGGGGTTATCGCGAGGAACTGCTGGCGCTGGCCAACCGGCCCGATGGCGTCGGCGGATTCCTCTTTGGCGGGCAAGGCAGCAGCACGGCACCGTTCGCCGACGGTGCCTCGGTGACCTATCAGGCGCAGGCGGGCGAGCAGGAGGTCGGGCTCGATGCCACCTCGGCCACGGTGCTCGATGGCCGCCACACCTTCATGGACATTCCCGCCGGTGCCGGCACCCAGAGCATCTTCGATCTGCTCGACCAGACGATCGCGGTGCTCGAGGACGCGACCAGCACGGGCGCCACGGTCAGCAGTACCGTGAGGGCCGCGGTCGCCGGCCTGGACTTCGCGATGGACCGGCTGTCGACCAAGCGCACCGAAGTCGGCGAGGGCCTGCGCGCGCTCGAGGCGCGTGACAAGCTGGCGGCCGATGGCTCGCTGCAGTTGTCCACGCAACTCTCCAAGCTGGTCGATGTCGATTACGCCAAGGCGATCTCCGAGTTCCAGAACAACCAGACCGCGCTGACCGCGGCCATGCGCACCTACGCCCAGATCTCGAAGATGTCGCTGTTCGACTACCTCTGAGCCCGCGCCGCCGCCGCGATAGAATCCGGCGATGGATCAGGATGCGCTCAAGCGGGCGGTCGCCCGTGCCGCCCTCGACGAACTGGTGCCTGGCTGCGTGGTCGGCGTGGGCACCGGCTCCACCGTCGACTGCTTCATCGATGCCCTTGGTGAACAGGCCGGGCGCTATCCCGGCGCGATTTCCAGTTCCGAGCGCAGCAGCGCCCGGTTGCAGCGCGTGGGCATCCCGGTGCTCGGCATCGACGAGGCCCTCTCGCGAGGCCTGCCCCTGCCGGTCTATGTCGACGGCGCCGACGAAATCGATGGCGAGCGCCGCATGATCAAGGGCGGTGGCGGCGCGCTCACCCGCGAGAAGATCGTGGCCTCGGCCTTCGAGCGCTTCGTGTGCATCGTCGATGCGTCCAAGCGCGTGGAACGGCTGGGACGGTTTCCGCTGCCGGTCGAGGTCATTCCGATGGCCGCGGCGCTGGTGGCGAGCCGGCTGCGCGCGCTCGGTGGCCGGGTTAGCCTGCGGTCCGGCTTCACCACCGACAACGGCAATCCCATCCTGGACGTCAGCGGCCTGCAGATCGAGGACCCTGCGGGCCTCGAGGCGCGCATCGGGCTGTGGCCCGGGGTGGTCAGCGTGGGGCTGTTCGCGATCGCGCCGGCCACCGTGGTGCTGGTGGCCGGACAGGACGGCGTGCGGCGTTACGCCTGAGCCTGGCGGGTCAGGCCGGCGGCACGTAGCCGGCGGGCCGATCGGCGCCGTCGCCGAAGAAGTACTTCTCCATCTGGGCGGCCAGGTACTTGCGCGCGCGCACGTCGGCGAGGTTGAGCCGGTTCTCGTTCACCAGCATGGTCTGGTGCTTCAGCCAGGCCTGCCAGGCTTCCTTCGAGACGCTTTCCCAGATGCGCTTGCCGAGTTCGCCAGGGTAGGGCGGGTAGTCGAGGCCTTCGGCTTCCTTCTGCAGCTTCACGCAGGTGATGGTGCGGGTCATCGGGCTTCCTGAACGGATCGAAAGGCGCGCATTGTCGCCGGTTTGCCGCGGAAGCGAAAACCGTCACCCGCGAGACCGGCGGGTTTCCGCCTGTCGGGTGCGGTTGACCGTTGGTGACCGGATGCGCGTGCCGTGGGGGCCCAGACCCGACAATTCCGGCTCTCTCGCGAGTCTCTCTTGTCCCTGTCCTCCCACCTGCAGAGTGCTGCACCGCCGTCGCTGGAACGAGCCCGCGACGCCGCTGATGGAATGGGGCGGGCACTCCCGGAACTGCCCGGGCGCTCCCGGGGCGGGCGCATCGATCTGAAGGCCTGGTTGCCGGCGGCGCTGGCCATGGTGCTGGCGGCGGCGGTGGGCGTGTCGGTCTGGCAGTCCCGGCAGGCTCGGCAGGTGCATGACCTCGCCGCCGACTTCTCGGTGGAGTCCCGCGAGCTCGCGATGCGTCTCCAGGAGCGCATGACCGCCTACCGGCAGATCCTGAGGGGCACACGCTCGCTCTGGACGGTGCAGGGCGCGCTCACGCGCGAGGAGTGGTGGCGCCATGTGGCGCACCTGTCGCTTCAGAACGACTTCCCGGGCGTGCGCGGCCTCGGGTATCTGCCGGCCGTCGCGCCCGACCTGCTGGAGCGCCACGTGGAGCGCATGCGGCGCAACGGCTATCCCGACTACCGGCTCACCGGCAGCGCCGGCCGTGATTCGCTTGCGCCCGTCGCCCGACTCGCCCCCGAGGGCCCGGCCAACCTGGCCCTGATCGGCACCGATCTGGCGGCGCTGCCCGGGGTGAGAGAGGCTCTGCGCGTCAGCGCAGAGCGCGGCCTGACCCGACTCAGCCCGCCGGTGACGCTGCCCAACGCCGGCACCGATCGGCTCCACGTGCTGATGCTCCAGGCGGTGTTCGAGCCGGGCAATTCGCCCGAGAAGGGGACTCCCTCGGGCTGGGTATTCGCCCTCTTCGATACCGCCGACCTGATCTCGGCGACCCTGGGCTCACTGCCACCGAACATGCGGCTTCGCGTCGAAGTGGGCAAGCCTGACGCCGGGGGGACGCTGATCTTCGACAGCCACCCTGCCGGCCTGCCGTTGCGCGGCGATCGAGATCCGCTGAGGACCGTGGCGCCGCTGCCGATCGACGGGCAGGACTGGCGCCTGGTCTTCGAGGGGTTCCCGCGCTCGTTCACCCATCTGTCGACGCTGTCGGGCGAGCTGGTGGCCATCCTGTTCATCTGCGGCCTGTTCGGTCTGAGCGTGGTCCTCGGCACGCATTCCAGGCTGGGCACCCTGCGGCTGCGCCGGCTGAGTGCCGAACTCGCGGCCAGCAACCAGCGATACCAGTTTCTGGCCACGCACGATCCGCTCACCCGTGTGGCCAATCGCGCGCTGTTCCACGAGCGGCTGTCGGTGTCGCTCAATCGACACGCGCGGCACGGGCGCCCCTTCGGCCTGATCTACATCGACCTGGACTACTTCAAGCAGGCGAATGACCGGTTCGGGCATGAGGTGGGTGACCTGCTGCTGGTCGAGGCCACCGAGCGCATGACGTCGCTGCTTCGGGACAGCGACCTCCTGGCCCGCCGGGGAGGCGACGAGTTCGTGGTCTTGCTCGACGAACTGAGCGCGCCCGCGGACTCGGGCTTCGTGGCGGCGCGAATCTGTGCCGAACTGTCCCGTCCGTTCCAGCTGCAGGGGCATGACGTGCGGGTGTCCGGCAGCCTGGGCGTGGCGGTCTGCCCTGATGACGGGCGCGAGGCCGAGGCCTTGCTCGCCGTGGCCGATCGGCGGATGTACGCCGTCAAGAAAGGAGGCCGCAATGCATGGCTTGCGACGGGATGAAGGCCTGACCCACGGTGCCGCGCGTCAGGGCGGCGTTTCTGTCGTGTCGATCCTGGGCGGACTCGCCGTGGTGGGCATCCTGGCCGCCATCGCGATGCCGACTTACGGTAACTACACGCGCCGCGTCTATCTTGGCGAGGGTCTGGAGCTCGCCATGCACGCCAAGGCGACGGCCACCGAGTTCTACGAACTCAACAAGGGCAAGCCCAATCCGCCCCTGCAGGTCATCGACCTCGGCCAGGAAACCATCACCCAGTACAACATGCCCAGCGAGGTCGGCTCCTGGACCGGCAAGGGCGTGCAATCGGTGCAACTCGCCGGTGCGCTGGTGATCATCATCTATGCCAAGACCATCGACCCTGCCGGCCAGAACCATTTCTATCTCGTCCTGAAGCCCGGCACGACGGGCGGCTCAACCACCTGGTCATGTCTCAGCGGGCTGGCAGCCACCGCCGCACTCACCGATGCGAACTACTCGGCCCCTTACGGCCTGGGCATGCCGGAAACCCTTGCGAGATCGGTATGTCAAAGCAGCTGAGGTCCGCCCGCTCCGGGTCCCGGGGTCGCCGTGAGCGGGGCATCTCGCTGGCCTCTGTCCTGGCGGGGCTGGCGATCCTGGGCATTCTGGCCGCGATCACGGTCCCCAGCTACGCCAGCTATACCCGCCGGGTGTACGTCGGCGAGGGTCTGGAGCTGGCCATGCCCGCCAAGGCAGCGGCTGCCGAGTATTACGAGCTGGAAAAGGCCTCGTCGCGGCGCAACGACGTCATGACGCGGATGCTGCCCACGGAGACCCTCGACGCGGATCCGCCGCCCGCGATCCAGCCCGAGGTGATCGCCTCCCAGCCCAGCAGGCGGGTCGAGGCCGTGCTGCGCGCAGGCTCGCTCGTCGCCGTCAGCTACGCGCAGTCCCTGGATCCTGAAGGACGCAACAACTACTACCTGGTTCTCAAGCCCTCGAGCAGAAGCGGCGCGACGGTCTGGGCCTGCCTGAGTGGCGCCCGGGCCGGCACAGCCATGCGCGGCGTCGACATGGGCAACCGGCTCCCGATGCCCGAGGAACTGGCCGGCACTGCGTGCCCGTAGTGGCGCCCCGGAGCGTCCCGGTTGCGCGTGCTCAGAGGGTCTTGATCAGCACCTGCGACTTGCGCTGCCAGTTGTAGAGGTGGCGCCGCTCGCGCGGCAACTGCTCGACGTCGGCCTGCACGAAGCCGCGCTTCTGGAACCAGTGCATGGTGCGGGTGGTGAGCACGAACAGCCGGCGCAGGCCGGCCGCCCGGGCGCGCTGCTCGATGCGCTTGAGCAGGCGCTCGCCGTCGCCCTTGCCCTGGACCTGCGGATTGACCGCCAGGCAGGCCATCTCGCCGATGGCATCCTCGGGATAGGGGTAGAGCGCGGCGCAGCCGAAGATCACGCCGTCATGTTCGATGACGGTGAAGTTGCTCACCTCGCGTTCGATGCGGGCGCGGTCGCGACGCACCAGGGTGCCGTCCTCCTCGAGCGGGCGGATCAGCGCCACCAGCCCGCCGACATCATCGACGGTGGCCTCGCGCAGCGCCTCGAGGGTCTCCTCGACCACCATCGTGCCGACCCCGTCATGCTGGAAGAGTTCGAGCAGGGTGCTGCCGTCCATGGCGAACGGGATGATGTGGGCGCGGGCCACGCCGCCCTCGCAGGCGCGCAAGGCATGTCGCAGGTAGCGGGCCGTGGGCGGGGGCAGGCTGCCGTCGCGCAGCAGTGTCTGGGCGTCGGCCTCGGAGACTTCGCCGATCACCGCGCCGTCGGGCCCCAGCACCCCCGGGGTCTCGGTGACGAAAACCAGCTTGTCGGCGTCGAGCGCGATGGCGGTGGTGGCGGCGACGTCTTCCATGCTGAGGTTGAAGGCCTCGCCGGTGGCCGAGAAGCCGATGTTGGACAGCAGCACGATGGCGCCGCTCTGCAGCGCGAACCGGATGGTGTCGGCCTCGATGCGGCGGGCCACGCCGGTGTGGCCGAAATCGACGCCGTCGACGATGCCCAGCGGGCTGGCCCCGACCAGGTTGCCCGACACCACCCGCACCGAGGAGTGGGCCATGGGCGTGTTGGGCAGCCCCAGCGAGAACGCGGCCTCGATGTCGAGGCGGATCTCGCCCGAGGCCTCCTTGGCGCACTCCATGGCCACCGGGTCGGTGATGCGCTGGCCGCTGGCGTAGCGCGGCGATTCGCCCCGCAGGCGCAACTGCTCGTTGATCTGCGGTCGCGAACCGAACACCACCACCAGCCGCATGCCCATGGCATTGAGCAGGCCGATGTCCTGGGCGAGCGCGGGCAGGCGCCCGGCTTGAACGAGTTCGCCGGGGAAGGCCACCACCAGGGTCTTGCCCCGGAACGCGTGGATGTAGGGCGCGACGCGGCGCAGCCAGTCGACGAACTGCTGCGGGTCGGGCAGGGCGGTGGAGGCGGTCATCGGCTCATTATAATTTCGCGGTGACCCCTGATCTGCGGCCGCTGCCGGCTTTCGAGTTTCCCGAGGCGCTGCCGGTCAGCGCGCGACGCGACGAGATCGCGCGGGCCATCCTCGCCCACCCGGTGGTGATCGTCTGCGGCGAGACCGGCTCGGGCAAGACCACGCAGTTGCCCAAGATCGCCGCCGCCCTGGCCGGGCGCGGCCGCCAGGGTCTCATCGGGCACACCCAGCCGCGCCGGCTGGCCGCCACCACCGTGGCGCGGCGCATCGCCGAGGAGCTCGGCTCCCCGCTGGGGATGCATGTCGGCCACAAGATCCGCTTCAGCGAGACCTTCAGCCGCGGTGCCTGCATCAAGCTGATGACCGACGGCATCCTGCTCGCCGAGAGCCAGGCCGACCCGCTGCTGCGGGCCTACGACACCCTGATCATCGACGAGGCCCACGAGCGCAGCCTGAACATCGACTTCCTGCTGGGCTACCTGCGTCAACTGCTCGAGGGGCCGCGCCGTGACGACCTCAAGCTGGTGGTCACCTCGGCCACGATCGATGCCGAGCGCTTTGCGCGGCATTTCACCCTCGGGGGCAGGCCCGCGCCGGTGATCGAGGTGTCCGGGCGGCTGTATCCGGTGGAGATCCGCTACCGGGAGTTCGACGAGGCGGCGCGCGACGACGACGACGAGGACGACCTGCCCTCGCGCATCGAGGAGGCGGTGGAGGAGCTCTGGCGCGAGCGCCCGGGCGACGTGCTGGTGTTCCTGCCTGGCGAGCGCGAGATCCGCGATGCCGCCGAGCATCTGCGCCGGGCCCAGGCCCGCGCCGCGAGCGGCGCCCGCGGCGGGCCGCTCGGGCGTGGCCCGGTGGAGGTGCTGCCGCTCTTCTCGCGGCTGTCGGCGGCCGATCAGCAGCGGGTGTTCTCGGGCTCGGGCGGGCGACGGATCGTGCTCGCCACCAACGTGGCCGAGACCTCGCTCACCGTGCCGGGCATCCGCT
>JBIKWU010000193.1:0-7389 GCA_044356115.1 Burkholderiaceae bacterium | reverse complement strand
GGACGGGTCGTGACGCCGAGTTCGACGCGCGGCGCCACACCCGGCTCCAGAGCCCGAGACGAGGCGGCCTCCTCGCGGCCATCAGCGCGGCGCACCGGCGCGGCGGGCGCCTGGGGCACGGGCCGGCCCGCCGCGGCCGCCGCCATGCGCTCGCGCTCGAAGATCACCTTCGCGCCGTAGCCGCCATCATCGGGCAGCATGGCCGCCCCCACATAGGCCTTGAGCGCGCGCTCGACCGAGCCGTCGCGTCGAAGGTAGTCATGCAGGATCTGCGCGCCAACCCGTATGTTGGCGAGCGGATCGAAGGCCGCAGCCACCCCTCCGAAGGCCGAGAACTTGTCGGCGTGCACCCGGGTGAGCACCTGCATCAGGCCCTGGGCCCCCCGATGACTCTGGGCCTGCGGATCGAAGCTCGACTCGACCGAGATGATCGCCAGGATCAGCATGGGGTCTAGCTTGAGTTCACGGGCCGTGCGGTAGGCGTGATCGACGAACCAGTGGGTCTGGCTGGCGGCTACCCGGTAGGTGGCGGCGATGAAGCGGGCGAGGTTCTGCTGCTCGCGGCTGAGCGCCGGCAGACGCTCCGACTCGGCCGGGTCAGCGGGCGCGCCGATGAGCGACACGGTCTGGAGCGACGCGGCGGGATGGCCCGTGCCCAGGGGAAAATCGAAGTCGGTGGCCGGTGGCGGCAGATGCGACACGGCGAATCCGGCCACCGCCAGCGACAGACCGGCCAGCATCGGCGAGCTGATCCGCACCAGACGGACCGCGCCGATCACCCTCACGAAAACCCCGAACAGCCATTGAATCCGCTGCTCTCGATCCATGAACCCTCCTGACGGCGGGGACGCCGACGCCGCCGGACAGGCCGGTGGCACAGCAACCCCTCGCAGAATGTGCCCGCCGGCAGACTGGACGACCGGCGAAGCCGGGCCTGGGGCCCGACGAAGCCGCCGCGGCGATCGAACCGACGGCGACAGGCTGGTTGGCGAGCGCGAGGCTCGCGGGCTCCGCCCCGAAGGCCCCTGGGGTGGGGCGGGCGCAGACGTGGGGCGGATTGTAGGGAGGCGTCCCGCGGCGGGTCAATCCGCCGGATGGCTCATTTATGCACTATAGTGCATTAAATCCGGCCATTCATCGGGCCATCCGTCGGTTTTCAGGGTTCTCTGAGCGCGCTCAGCCCTGTGCGTGGACCCAGCGCAGGAGTTGATCGAGCAGCGCAGGCGCCATGTCGGCGCGCGGGCCGTTGACGATGGCCACCACCACCTGCCGCCGCCCGGAGGCGGCATCGACGTAGCCGGCGAGACTGCGCACGTCGTTCAGACTGCCGGTCTTGACCCAGGCCTGGCCGGCCATCGGCTCGCCCACCAGACGATGGCGCATGGTGCCATCGCGGCCCACCACCGACAGTGACTGTCGGAATACCTCGGCCACCGGGCTGCCCGCGGCGTGCCGCAGCAGCGCCGCCAGGCTGAGCGGCGCCAGCCGTTCGATGCGGGACAGGCCGGCGCCGTTCTCCAGCACCAGTTCCGGAAAGCGCAGGCCGATGGACTCCAGCCAGCGCTCGAGCACCCGCCGCGCCCGCTCGACGCTGGCCGGCTCAGCCGAAGGGCCGCGGCCCGGCTCGGCGGCCAGTTGCAGCAGCAGATTGCGGCTCATCACGTTGTTGCTGAACTTGTTGATGTCGCGCACCACGTCGGCCAGGGTGCGCGGCGACACCCATTCCAGCCAGGGCTGACCCCGGCCGGCGCCACGCTCGGCACGGGTATCGCCCAGGAACACCCCGCCGGCCGATTCCCAGGCCGCCTTGAAGAAACCGTGGATGAAGCGGCGATGGCTGAGCAGCGCCGTGAACAGGCCCTGCTCGCCGCAGGCAGCGGAGTAGCCGCCGCTCACGCTCACACCGGCCGAGCCGGCAGGGGTCGGCGGCGCGTCGCGCACCAGCAGGCCGGCCACCCCGTGCCGGCAGGGCCCGGGCAGCAACCGGACCTGATTGTCGATCCGCAGGTCGGCCAGCGGCGGATCGAAGCCGATCTCGGCACGCTCGCGGCCAGGCTGCACGAGCAGCCGCGCCGACTTGAAGTTCATCAGCAGCGGATGCGGCAGCACGTTGTAGGGCTGCGAAGGATCGCCATCGAAGGGCGCCGCGGACTCGTCGATGGGGGCGAAAAGACTGTCATCGATCACCAGATCGCCGCGCAGCTCGCGCAGCCCCTCGCTGCGCATGCGGCCCACGAACTGGGCGAGATCCTCGGCCACCAGCTTGGGATCGCCGCCACCGCGCAGCACCAGGTCGCCCTGCAGCACATCGCCGCGCATCTGGCCGCGCAGGAAGGCGCTGGTCCGCCACCGGTAGTCGGGACCGAGCACCGACAGCCCGGCGTAGCTGGTGAGCAGCTTCATGGCGGAGGCGGGATTGAAGGCGCGCCCGCCGTTGTGCTCGAAAGCCGGGCTGGCGGCCTCGAGCGGCCAGATCACCAGGCCGAGCTGCTCCGGGCCCAGGCCGGCGGTTCGCAGCCAGCCCGACAGAGGGCCGCTCAGCGCGGCCAGAGAGCCCGGCACTGCGCCGGGCGCGGGCGGCCGGGAGCCCGACGCGGCGCGATGCAGGCCGCCGCATGCGGCCAGCGCCAGGGCCGACACCAGCCGGCGGCGCAGGCGGGCACGGGACCGGGGACCGGTGTCACGCAGGGTCATCCCGACGATTCTATCGCTGCCACCCGCTATGCTCTGCGCCGCGCCGCATGCTGGCGGCGCGGCCTGCGCGTGCGCTCGACGCGCCATCCACCAGGAGCCCCCCATGAGACTGCAAGACCGCGTTGCCCTGATCACCGGCGGCGCCAACGGCATCGGCGCCGCCTGCGTGCGCCGCTTCGCGCAGGAAGGCGCCCGGGTGATCTTCGCCGATCGCGATGCGGCCGCGGGCGCGGCGCTGGCGACCGAGCTCGGGCCGGCCGTGAGCTTCATCGCCGGCGACGTCACCGAGCCCGCCTTCGCGCAGACCTGCGTGCAGGCCGCCCTCGACCGCCACGGCAGGCTGAACATCCTGCTGAACAATGCCGGCATCACCCACGCGGCGAGCTTCCTGGACCTGGCCGAGGCCGACTTCGACCGGGTGCTGTCGGTCAACCTGAAGTCCTACTTCCTGTTCGGGCAGGCGGCAGCGCGCGCCATGGTGGCCAAGGGGGACGGCGGCGCGATCATCCACATGTCGAGCGTCAATGCCATCCTGGCCCTGCCCGACCAGGTTCCGTATGTGGTGTCCAAGGGCGCGGTCAACCAGCTCACGAGGGTGATGGCCATGGGGCTGGCGCAGCATGGCATCCGGGTGAACGCGATCGGCCCGGGCACCATCGCCACCGATCTCGCCCGCAAGGCCGTGATGGGCTCCCCGGAGGCCCGCCAGCGCCTGCTCTCGCGCACACCGATGGGCCGGCTCGGCGAACCCGACGAGGTGGCGCGGGTGGCGGTCTTCCTGGCGAGCGAGGATGCGTCCTACATGACCGGCCAGACCGTGTACCCCGACGGCGGCCGGCTGGCCCTGAACTACACCGTGCCAGTGGCCGACGTCGACTGAAGCCCTGTCATGGTGCATGAAGCCCCTTGCAGGGGCGTCATGCACCCGTTCAGGGCGCTCGACCGCATCGCGCCCAGTCCGGGGGCAAGGCACCCTCAGGCTCGGGCCGGCCCTTCGCACGGGCATCTCGGCAAGGCCACCAAAACGGACCCTCCGCCCGTTTGCGGGCATCTTTTGTGCATCAACCGTGCGTCTTTTCCAAGGAACCCCCATGGACGCACTGAAAAGCGGCACCGACACCCTGTTCATCCTGCTGGGCGCGATCCTCGTGCTCGCCATGCACGGCGGCTTCGCCTTTCTCGAGCTCGGTACCGTCCGCTACAAGAACCAGGTCAATGCCCTGGTGAAGATCCTGGTCGACTTCGCGGTCTCGGCCCTGGCGTACTTCCTGGTGGGCTATCTGATCGCCTACGGCACCCATTTCTTCATCAGCGCCGAATCGCTGGCCCAGCGCAACGGCTATGACCTGGTCAAGTTCTTCTTCCTGCTCACCTTCGCGGCCGCCATCCCGGCGATCGTCTCGGGCGGTATCGCCGAGCGCGCGCGCTTCGGTCCGCAGCTTGTCGCCACCGGCCTGATGGTCGGCCTGGTGTACCCGCTCTTCGAGGGCATCGCCTGGAACAACCGCTTCGGGGTGCAGGACGCGCTCACTGCCGCCTTCGGGGTGGCCTTCCATGACTTCGCCGGATCGGTGGTGGTGCACGCGGTGGGCGGCTGGATCGGGCTGATCGCGGTGCTGTTCCTCGGGCCGCGCCGCGGCCGCTACCAGAAGGACGGCCGGGTCAGCGCCCACCCGCCCTCGAGCATTCCCTTCCTGGCCCTGGGTGCCTGGATACTCACCGTGGGCTGGTTCGGCTTCAACGTCATGAGCGCGCAGGAGGTGGGCAAGCTCAGCGGTCTGGTGGCGGTGAATTCGCTGATGGCCATGGTCGGCGGCACGCTCGCGGCCACGCTGGCCGGCCGCAACGACCCCGGCTTCGTGCACAACGGCCCGCTGGCCGGGCTGGTCGCGGTATGCGCCGGCTCGGACGTGATGCACCCGCTGGGCGCGCTCGCCACCGGCGCGGTGGCCGGGGTGCTGTTCGTGCGGATGTTCACCCTCACCCAGAACCGCCTGCGCATCGACGACGTGCTCGGCGTGTGGCCACTGCACGGCCTGTGTGGCGCCTGGGGCGGGATCGCCTGCGGCCTGTTCGGGCAGACCTGGCTGGGCGGCATCGGCGGGGTGAGCCTGGGGGCCCAGCTGGTGGGCACCGCGCTGGGCATCGGCGTGGCGGTGCTCGGCGCCACCCTGATCTATGCCGCGCTGCGGGCCCTGGGCGGCATCCGGCTCGACGAGGAGGCGGAGTTCGAGGGCGCCGACCTGAGCATCCACCGGATCTCGGCCACGCCGGAGCGCGATGCGGGTCATTGAAGCCGGTCGTCGAAGCCGCTGGTTGAAGCCGGCCACCGACGCCGGGATTGCGGATTTTCAATGCGGCGGGCGGCGCCGGCGCCGAGACTGGCGCCATGCCCGCCACCGCCATGCCTGCCACCGCCACCCAGCCGGTCAGCCTCCAGATCGATCACGCGCTGCTCGCCCGCTTCGGCGGTCGCGGCCCGCGCTACACCTCCTATCCCACCGCCGACCGCTTCGAGCCGGATTTCTCGCCGGCCGCGCTCACCCAGGCGCTGCTCGAGCGGGCCGGCCGGCCGGACGCGCCACTGGGCCTGTACTTCCACGTGCCCTTCTGCCGCACCATCTGCTACTACTGCGGCTGCAACAAGATCGGCACCCGGCGCCAGGAGCACTCCGCGCGCTACGTCGAGGCACTGCAGGCGGAGCTCGCGCTCGCGGTCTCGCTCGCCGGTCGCGGCCAGCGCCTGAGCCACCTGCACTTCGGCGGTGGCACGCCCACCTTCCTGCTCGATGACGAGTTCGCCCAACTCTTTGCGGCCATACGGCGCGACTTCGTGCTCGCCGATGACGGCGAGTACTCGATCGAGGTCGATCCCCGCTCGGTCTCGCCGGCCCGGCTGCGCAGCCTGCGTGCGCTCGGGCTGAACCGCATCAGCCTGGGCATCCAGGATAGCGACCCGGCGGTGCAGGCCGCGGTCAACCGCATCCAGCCCTGGGAACAGACCCGCCTGATCATCGACGCGGCGCGGGCCGCGGGTTTCCGCTCGATCAATGCCGACCTGATCTACGGCCTGCCGCGCCAGAGCCTTGCCGGCTTCGCCCGCACCCTGGACCAGACCATCGAGGCCGCCCCCGACCGGGTGGCGCTCTACCAGTACGCGCACCTGCCCGAGGTGTTCAAGCCGCAGCGGCGCATCGCGCCGGCCGAACTGCCGGGGCCGGTGCTGCGCGCCGAGCTCTTCGCGTTGGCCGTGGCGCGCTTCGCGCAGGCCGGCTACACCCACCTCGGCCTGGATCACTTCGCGCGGCCCGATGACGAACTGGCGCTGGCCCAGCGCGAGGGCCGGCTGCATCGCAACTTCCAGGGCTACTGCGCGCATGACAGCGGCGACCTGATCGCCCTGGGGGTGTCGTCGATCTCGGCGATCGGGGGGGTCTATGCCCAGAACGAGAAGACCCTGGAGGCCTACTACCAGCGGCTCGCCCGAGGCGAGCTGCCGGTGGCCCGCGGCATCGCGCTCGGTGGCGACGACTTCATCCGGCGCGATGTGATCCAGGCGCTGATGTGCCAGTTCCGGGTGAGCTGGCAGGCGATCGAACAGGCCCATGGCGTGGATCCGCGGCGCCGCTTCGCCGAGGCCCTGCGTGAACTCGAGCCGATGCGCGAGGCCGGCGCCATCCGGATCGACGAGACGGGGATCGAGGTGCTGCCCCGCGGGCGCCTGCTGGTGCGCGCGGTGGCCATGGCCTTCGACCGGTTCCTGAAGCAGGCGCCCTCGGGGGCGCGCTACTCGCGGCTGGCCTGAGCCGCGCTCGCGCGGACGGGCCGAGCCCGGCCCGCGGAGACGGTCAGCGGTAGACCAGCACCGGGATCTTGCAGTGGGTGAGCACCTTCTGCGTCTCGCTGCCCAGCAGCAGGCCGGCCATGCCGCGGCGGCCGTGCGAGGCCATGAAGATCAGGTCGCAGCCTTCCTCGCGGGCGGTTCGGATGATCGCCTCCCATGGGCTCGGATCAAGCCGCACCAGCGCATGGCTGGGCACGGAGGCGGCCTTGGCCTGGGCCTGCACCGCCTCGACCACGCGGGTGCCGACCGCCATGGCGCTCTTGTCGTACTCGTCCTTGGAGAAGTAGTCGGCGACCGGGACCTCGGCCACCAGGGGCGGCTGATAGGTGGGCTGGACGTTGAGCACGAACACCGACGCGCCGTTCTCCTCGGCGAGCCTGATCGCGGCGCTGGCGGCAGCGGTGGAGAGCTCCGAGCCGTCGGTGGGGACGAGGATCTTCCTGAACATGGCGAGGCACTCCTGGTACCGGGCGAAAGACGGGGCCGGCGACGCCCGGGAGACCCGCCGGCAGACGCATCTTCGCCGCGGGCATGCCGGTGGTCATTGACTTTCGTCTATGCGCCGGCCGGCCGCCGGCGCGCACGTTCCGATCCGGTTCAGAAGGCGAGCGCGAGGATGGCGACCAGATCGGCGGCGCCGGTGACCGCCCGGGGGTTGGTGGCGATCGGTCCGGTGCCGTCATGGCGGGCGGCGATCGCACCGAGTTCGCTGCGCGCGATGCCCAGATCACGCAGCCGCCAGGGCAGCCCGAGCCCGCGCACGAACGCGCGCATGGCGCTGCCCGCCGGCGCCTCGGGCCGGCCCAGGGCCTGCGCCACCGCGCGCGGGCGCGCGCCATTGACCGGGTGGT
>JBIKWU010000192.1:0-7425 GCA_044356115.1 Burkholderiaceae bacterium | reverse complement strand
GCGGCAGGCCGCGCCGCTCGAACTCGCGCAGGATGCGCCAGACCCCGGCGCGCGAGCCGTACTCGTAGATGGACTCCATGCTCAGGTGGCGATCGGGGTACGCGGCCGCGCCGATGATCTCGGAGAGGAACTGCTCGGAACCGGGATCGCCGTGGAGCACGCAGTTCTCGCCGCCCTCCTCGTAGTTGAGCACGAACTGCACCGCCACGCGGGCACGGCCGGGCCAGTTGGCCTGCGGCGGGTTGCGGCCGTAGCCGACGAGATCACGGGGATAGGCGGGATTCATGAGAGCTCCACGAGGAGGTCGCGCGCGGCGATGGTCTCGCCCACACGCACATGCACGGCCCGGATCGTACCGTCACGCTCGGCCCGGATCTGGGTTTCCATCTTCATGGCCTCCAGCGAGACCAGCGGATCGCCGGCACGCACCGCCTGCCCGACCTTCACCGACACGGTGACCACCATGCCGGGCATGGGCGCGGGGACGTGCCCGGGGTTGCCGGGTTCGGCCTGCGCGCGCTGCTCGCGGCGCGGCGCGCCGGCCTTGTCGACCCGCATGGTGCGCGGCTGGCCGTTGAGCTCGAAGAAGACCTTGACCACGCCCTCCTCCTCGGCCGGCGCGGTGCCCTGCATGCGGATCACCAGGGTCTTGCCGGGGTCAAGCCCCACGGCGATCTCCTCGCGCTCGGCCATGCCGTGGAAGAAGGCAGGCGTGGGCAGCACGCTGACATCGCCGAAGCGGCGGTGGTGGTCGGAGAACTCCTTGTAGACCTTGGGGTACATCAGCCACGACGCCAGCGCCTGGTCGTCGATCTGATGGCCGCAGGCGCGCTCGGCGTCACGGCGCGCCGCCTCGAGATCGACATCGGGCAGCGTATCGCCCGGCCGGTAGGGCTGCGGCGGCTCGCCCTTGAGCACCTTGCGCGAAAGCGCCGGCGGAAAGCCGTCGGGCGGAAAGCCGAGCTCGCCCCGGAACAGCGACACCACCGACTCGGGGAAGGCCACCTCGCGGGTCGGATCGGCGACATCGGCGGGGCTGAGATCGTTGGCCACCATGGACAGCGCCATGTCGCCCACCACCTTGGAGGTGGGCGTGACCTTCACCACGTCGCCGAACAGCCGGTTGACCTCGGCATAGGCGCGGGAGACCTCGGGCCAGCGATGCGCCAGGCCCATGGCCCGGGCCTGCTCGCGCAGGTTGGTGTACTGGCCGCCCGGCATCTCGTGGTTGTAGACATCGGCGGTGCCGCTGCGGATCTCGGATTCGAAGGCCGCGTACTGGCGGCGCACCCCCTCCCAGTAGTGCGAGATGGCGAGCATCGCGTCGAGTTCGATGCCGGCCGGCTGGCCGGCGCCACCGCCGCGACCCGCCTTGAAGCGCGGGTCGCGATCGGAACCGGCGAGTGCGGCGACGATCGCCGAGAGGTTGGGCTGGGAGGTGAGCCCGCTCATCGCGTCCATGGCGCCATCGACCGCATCGGCGCCAGCCTCGATCGCTGCCAGCACCGAGGCCGCCGCCGCGCCGCTGGTGTCGTGGGTATGGAAGTGGATCGGCAGGCCGGTTTCTTCCTTGAGCGCCTTGACCAGCAACGACACGGCGCGCGGCCGGGCCAGACCGGCCATGTCCTTGATGCCGAGCACGTGCACACCGGCATCACGCAACTGGCGCGCTATGTGGGTGTAGTAGCGCAGGTCGTATTTGCGGCCGTGATCGAAGACATCGGCGGTGTAGCAGATGGCACCCTCGCACAGCGCGCCGGTCTCGAGCACCGCGTCGATGGACACCCGCATGTTGCGCACCCAGTTCAGGGAGTCGAACACCCGGAAGATGTCGATGCCGGCGGCCGCGGCCTGCTGCACGAAGAAGCGCACCACGTTGTCGGCGTAGCTGGTGTAGCCGACCGCGTTGGCGCCGCGCAGCAGCATCTGCAGCGCGATGTTCGGCACCGCCTCGCGCAGCTGCGCCAGACGCTGCCAGGGGTCTTCCTTGAGAAAGCGCATGGCCACGTCGAAGGTGGCCCCACCCCAGCACTCCAGCGAGAACAGACCCGGCAGCAGCCGCGCGTAGTGGGGCGCCACGCGCAGCATGTCGATGGTGCGCATGCGGGTGGCCAGCAGCGACTGGTGCGCGTCACGCATGGTGGTGTCGGTGAGCAGCGGACGCTGCTCGGCCAGCATCCAGGCGGCGAACTTCTTCGGGCCGAGCTGCCGCAGCAGCGTGCGGGTGCCCGGCGGCGGCGGGACGAGCAGATCGGTGGCGGGCAGCGGCAGGTGCAGATGGCTGAGGTCAGCCTGCGGGCGCCCCTTCATGTCGGGATGGCCGTTGACCGTGACTTCACCGAGGTAGCGCAGCACGCGGGTGGCGCGGTCGCGTCGGCGCGAGAACTTCAGCAGCTCGGGGGTCTGGTCGATGAAACGGGTGGTGACCGTGCCGGCGACGAACTGCGGGTGATTGATGACGTTCTCGACGAACTGCAGGTTGGTGGCCACGCCCCGGATGCGGAACTCGCGCAGCCCGCGATCCATGCGGCGGATGGCCTCCTCCGGGGTCGGCGCCCAGGCGGTGACCTTGACCAGCAGGGAATCGTAGTAGGGCGTGATCACCGCGCCGGTGTAGGCGGTGCCACCATCCAGGCGCAGACCGAAGCCGGCGGCGCTGCGATAGGCGGTGATGCGGCCGTAGTCCGGGGTGAAGCCGTTCTCGGGGTCTTCGGTGGTGATGCGGCACTGCAGGGCATGGCCATTGAGACGGATGTCGGGCTGCGCCGGCACCGGCGAATCGGGCTCGCCGATGCGCGCACCTTCGGTGACGCGGATCTGCGCCTTGACGATGTCGATGCCGGTGACCTGCTCGGTGACGGTGTGCTCGACCTGGATGCGCGGATTGACCTCGATGAAGTAGAACTTGCCGGTATCGGCGTCCATGAGGAACTCGACCGTGCCGGCGTGGGTGTAGCCCACCGCGCGCCCCAGCGCGAGCGCCGCCTCGCACAGCGCCTGGCGACCGGCGGCATCGAGGTAGGGCGCGGGCGCACGCTCGACCACCTTCTGGTTGCGCCGCTGCACCGAGCAGTCGCGCTCGAACAGGTGCACCAGGTTGCCGTGGGTGTCACCCAGGATCTGCACCTCGACATGGCGGGCCCGGCGCACCAGCTTCTCGAGGTAGACCTCGTCGTTGCCGAAGGCCGCGGCCGCCTCGCGTCGGGCCACCGGCAGTTGCGCGGCGAGATCGGCCTCGTTCTCGATCACCCGCATGCCACGGCCGCCGCCGCCCCAGCTCGCCTTGAGCATCAGCGGATAGCCCACCGCCTCGGCCGCGCCCGCGGCCACGGCGAAGTCGGCCTGCTCGGCGGTCTGGCGCTGCAGTTCGGAGGCATCTGGCGCGATCGGGGTACGCGGCAGGACGCCGGTGGCCGGCATCACCGGCACGCCAGCGGCCACCGCGGCATGGCGCGCCGCGACCTTGTTGCCAAGCGTGGTCATCACCTCGGGGCTGGGCCCGATGAAGCGGATGCCGGCGGCCGCGCAGGCGCGCGCGAAATCAGGGTTCTCGGAGAGGAAGCCATAGCCGGGATGGATGGCGTCGACCCGCGCGAGCCGCGCGATCCGGATGATGTCGTCGATGTCGAGATAGGCCTGCAGGGGCTTGCGGCCCTCGCCCACCAGATAGCTCTCGTCGGCCTTGAACCGGTGCAGCGCGAAGCGGTCCTCGTTGGCGTAGATGGCCACCGTGCGGATGCCGAGTTCGGCGGCAGCGCGCATCACGCGGATCGCGATCTCCGACCGGTTGGCCACGAGCAGGGACTGGATACGGCGCATGAGAGAGGGCACTCCGGGAAAGGGCGGCGCGCGCGGAAACGGCGAGCGGGCGCGGACGGTGAGGCGGCGGCAGCTGGTTTGCTGCGATGCAGCGTATCGGAAGCCATGCGGGCCGACAATCAGGGATGTCGCGTAGACTTCATGGCCTGAAATCCGCCCTGTCCGCCGCTTGACTCCGCCCCCCGCTACCGTTTGCCGGCATCGGTTTTCGGCCCTTGCCCGGGCATCGATGCTGATCGCCGTGCTGCTCGCCAGCGGCTGCGGCGGCGGCTCGGGCGGGAGCAGCAGCGGAAGCAGCAGCGGCGGCACCGGCACCGTCACCGGCGATGGCCTGCCAGCGCAAGACGGCTGCACCTACCGCTACACCCTCACCAGCAGCCCGCAGCTCACCGGCACCGATCCGCTGCTGGCCAGCCAGTGGCATCTGGCCAACACCGGCCAGAGCGGCGGCGGCGCTGGTGAAGACGTGCGGGCGCAGGCCGCCTGGGCCATCAGCCGTGGCGAGGGCGCACGGGTGGCGGTGGTCGATGACGCGGTCGACGTCCTGCATCCCGACCTCTCGCCCAATGCCGTGGCCGGCGCCAGCTACAACTACCGCGCGGGCTCGGTGGGCAACCCCTGGCCCCTGCCCTGCCTGACCGACGAGACCCACGGCACGGCAGTGGCCGGCATCGTGGCAGCCCGCGACGGCAACGCGGTGGCCGGCGCGGGCGTCGCCCCCCGGGTGGGGCTGGTCGGCCTGAACCCGCTGGCCACCAGCTACGCGGCCGACATCGCCGACGCGCTCGGCCGCGGGCTGGCCGATACCGGGGTCTACAACAGCAGTTGGGGCTCGCCCGACAACGGCCGGCCCAACCGGGTGGATGCCAGCTTCGCCGTCGCGATCGACAACGGCATCACCCAGGGCCGCGGCGGGCGCGGCGCGGTCTATGTGTTCGCCGCCGGCAATGGCGGGTGCATCAGCACCAATTCCAGTGGCCAGTGCGTGGGCGAGAGCTCGGGCCTGGACGGCTACACCAATCATCTCGGCGTGCTGGTCGCCTGCTCGGTGGATCACCGCGGCCGGCGCCCGTACTACGGCGAGACCGGGGCCAACATCCTGGTGTGCGGCAGCACCTCCGATGACGCCGGCCGGGCCGCGATCACCACCCTGGCGCCGCAAGGCGGCACGCGCAGCAACTTCGGCGGCACCTCGGCGGCCGCGCCGATGGTCTCGGGCGCGGCCGCGCTCGTGCTCGCCACCAACCCGGCACTGACCTGGCGCGACGTGCGCCTGCTGCTGGCGCGCACCGCGCGACGCAATGACGCCAGTTCCCCCGACTGGGTCACCAGCGGCCCGGGTCTGCCGCACCATCCGGAGTACGGCTTCGGCACGGTCAACGCCCAGGCCGCGGTGAGCGCAGCGCGCGGCTGGAGCAGCGTGGGCGGTTCGTCCTCGCTCGTCAGCTGCGGCCCGTACACCCGCGGCCCCGCCCTGGCGATCCCCGACGGCCCCGCCGGCGCGATGGTCGAGGACAGCGTGACGATCGACGCGGCCGGCTGCGGCATCACCCGGATCGAGCATGTCGAGGTGACCTTCACCGCGAGCCACGCCTACATCGGTGACCTGCGCATCCGGCTGGTCAGTCCCAACGGGCTGGTCAGCCGGCTCGCCGACGCCCGCCGCTGCCTGAGCGGCTGCGGCAGCTACGACCGGTGGCGTTTCAGCTCGGTGCGGCATCTCGACGAGGCCGCGGCCGGCACCTGGCGCCTGCAGGTGACCGACCTGCAGGCCAACGATACCGGCAGTTTCCAGGCCTGGGAGCTGCGGATATGGGGACGCTGACCATGCGCGCGCGTCGCGCCGGCTGCATGCCGGGACCGGGCCTGTGGCTGGCCCTCGCGCTGGCCGTCATCGGCGGCCCGGCTCAGGGGCAGCAGCGCTACTGGTACGACGGCGGCGAGCGTCGCCTGCTGTGGGCCGAGAGCGGCCTGCGAGCCGACTTCAACGCCGCGCCCGGCACCAAGCAGTCGGTGATCCAGCCAGTCCTCGGCGACAAGCCCGCCGCGCCGGCCGGCCCCACCGATACCCCCGTGTACCGCGATCAGCCCAGCGCGGGCGGGCGCGTGCGCGCGCTGCCGGGCGGGGTGATCGTGGGGCTGCGGCCCGGGACCTCGGCCGCGGCGCGCGACGCGCTGCTGGCGCGGCACGGCCTGCGCCTGGTCCGACCGATCGGCGATCGGGGCGACGTGGTGCTGGTGGCCTCGCCGCCCGGCGACGCCTCGCTCGATCTGGCCAACCGCCTGCACGAGAGCGGCGATTTCGCCAGCGCCTCGCCCAACTGGTGGCAGCCGCGTCAGCTCAAGTGACCGAGCGAATCAGCGAGCGCGACGGGCCGGCCCGACCTCAGCGCGGACTCTCGTAGAACACGTAGTTGGTGCCGAAGTCGCTGATCTCGAAGTAGACCCGCTTCTCGCCCGGATCGGCCACGCCGTTGAGGTTCTCGTCGAGGACCCCGTAACCGTAACGGTAGGGCCGCGGCTGCTTGTCCTCGGTGCCCATCGCGGTGGACATCTTGTCGATGGCCACGAAGCGGCGCACGAGCTTCTCGCCGGCATACACCTCGAGCACGCCGTTGGTGCCGGTCCAGTTCTGGATGCTGCGCTGGATCCGGTTCTGGGTTTCCTGGGTGCAGCCAGCCGCGAGCGCGGCCAGCAGCAGCACGGCCAGGGCCGCAGCCCCGCGCCAGCCGATAGAATGGGATTGAACCATCGACGCCTTCCATGAACGACTCGACACCTCTCACCGTCAAGCGGCTGGACTATACCCCGCCCTCCCACGAGGTGGCCGACCTCGACCTGGTCTTCGAGCTCGGCCGGGCCGACACCCGGGTGAGCGCCACCGCGCGCTACCAGCGACCGGCCGGCGCCGCGGCCGCCCCGCTGCGGCTGCATGGCGAGGGGCTCGACCTGATCGCCATCGCCATCGACGGCCGCGCGCTGCGTCCCGACGAATACCAGATCGACGAGCACGGCCTCACACTGACCGGCCCGCCGGCCCGGTTCACGCTGAGCCTCACCAACCGCATCAACCCGCAGGCCAACACCGCGCTCTCGGGACTGTACGTCTCGAACGGCAACTTCTACACCCAGTGCGAGGCCGAGGGCTTCCGGCGCATCACCTTCTTCCCGGACCGGCCGGATGTCATGACCCGCTACCGGGTCACCCTGATCGGTGACTGCGAGCACGAGCCCGTGCTGCTGGCCAATGGCAACCTGGTCGAACAGGGCCCCTGGCCGGCCGACGCCGAGGGCCGGGCGCGCCACTTCGCGCGCTGGGACGATCCCTTCCCCAAGCCGAGCTACCTGTTCGCGGTGGTCGCCGGCCGGCTGGAAGCCGCCGAGCAGCGGCTTCGAACCGGGTCCGGGCGCGAGGTGCTGCTGCAGGTCTGGGTGGAACCCGGCAACCTCGACAAGACCGACCACGCCATGCGCTCGCTGGTGCGCTCCATCCGATGGGACGAGGAGCGCTTCGGCCTGGAGCTCGACCTCGACCGCTTCATGATCGTGGCGGTGGGCGACTTCAACATGGGCGCCATGGAGAACAAGGGCCTGAACATCTTCAAC
>JBIKWU010000191.1:0-7436 GCA_044356115.1 Burkholderiaceae bacterium | reverse complement strand
CCTGCCGCAGTGGTCAGACCTGGGCATGTACCTGCAGACCGTGATGCTGCTGCTGCGCGAGGAGGGTCTGGACAGCTGCGCCCAGGAATGCTGGGCGGTCTATCCGCAGACCATCACGCGGTTCCTGGGCACGCCGCCCGAGCGCATGCTGTTCACCGGCATGGCGATCGGCTGGCGCGACCCTGATCACGCCATCAACCGCCTCGTGACCCGGCGCGCGCCGCTCGAGGAATTCGCCACCTTCCGCGGCCTCTGAGCGCCGCCCCGGGAGACTTCGCATGACCCATCGCCTGCCCATCAACACCGCTGCCGCCGACCCCGGCCGCCGTCAGGCCCTGCGCGGCGCCGGCGCGCTGGGCGCCGCCCTGGCCCTGCCCGGTCTGGCCCTGCCCGACAGCGCGTTCGCCCAGCCGGCCGCGCCCCTTGACACCGTGCGGGTGGTCACCGGCTTCCCGCCGGGCGGCACCTCCGACACCCTGTGCCGGCGGGTGGCCGATCGGCTGCGCGGCGGCTATGCGCGCAACGCGGTGGTCGAGAACCGCACCGGCGCCGGCGGCCAGGTGGCCATCGACCTGATGCGCGCCGCGCCGCGCGATGGCAGCGTCATCCTGCAGACGCCGGCCTCGATGCTGATGATCTACCCGCACATCTACCGCAAGCTCGCCTACAACCCCTTCGAGGACCTCTCGCCGGTGTCGCTGGGCTGCCGCTTCGAGTTCGGCTTCGCGGTGGGGCCGATGGTGCCGGCCTCCGTGCGCTCCATCGGTGACTTCCTCGCCTGGTGCAAGGCCAACCCGGCGCAGGCCAACTACGGCTCGCCGGCCGCGGGCTCGGTGCCGCACTTCATCGGCGCGCTGCTCGAGCGTGCGAGCGGCGTCGATCTCAAGCACGTGGCCTTTCGTGGCACGCAGCCGGCCATCCTCGACATGATCGGCGGGCAGATCGCCGCGGTGTCGGGCCCGGTGGGCGAGTTCACCCAGCATGTGGCCGCCGGCAAGTGCCGGGTGCTGGCCACCTCGGCGGCGCAGCGCTCGCGCTTCGCGCCCGAGGTGCCCACCTTCAGCGAGCAGGGCTTCAAGGACCTGGTGTTTCGCGAGTGGTTCGGCTTCTTCCTGCCGGGCAAGCCGGCGCCCGAGGTCACCGCGCGGGCCAACGCCGCGCTGCGCGCCGCGCTCGCCGCCCCCGAGGTGGTGGACGGGCTGGCGCTGATGGGCCTGGAGGCCGCCTCGTCCACGCCCGACGAACTACGCGCGCTGCTCAAGGCCGACCATGACCGATGGGGTCCGATCGTGAAGACGATCGGCTTCAGCGCCGACTCCTGAGCCCCCACTCCTGCGCGGCAGGCAGCGGCTCGGCGTGGCCGCCGCGGGCGGCCCCCTTGGCCGGTGGCTCAGCCCTGCGGCGCCCAGGCCGGCGGGCGACGCTGCGCGAAGCTTGCCAGGCCCTCGAGCGCCTCTGGGCTGCGCCGGCGCTCGGCGTGTTCGGCCACCAGCTGCTCGAAGCGGGCATCACTCAGGATGCTGCCGGCGCAGGCCCGCGCGCTGCGCTTGCTGATCGCGGCCGCCCGCGGCGCGGTGCGCAGGAAGGCGTCGATCACCGGCGCGGCGGCGGCATCGAGACCGCCCGCGGGGCAGCATTCATGCACGAGGCCGATGGCCTGCGCGCGAGCGGCATCGAAGACCTCGCCGCTGAGCGCATAGCGCCGTACCTGACGCACGCCGATCGCGGCATCGAGCTGCGGAAAGATGATGCTGGCCGCCAGGCCCCAGCGCGCCTCGCTGATCGCAAAGCGCGCGGTGTCTTCGGCAATGACCAGATCGCAGGCCGCGACGATGCCGGTGCCGCCACCGATGCACGAACCCTGCACCAGCGCGAGCGTGGGCCGGTCACAGTCATCGAGCGCGCGCACCGCCTGCGCGGTGAGCCGCGAGGCGGCGAGATTGGCCGCGGCATCGGCCGCCGCCACCGAGCGCAGCCAGGCCAGGTCGGCCCCCGCCTGGAAGTGCGCGCCGTTGCCGCGCAGCACGACGAGACGCACCGAGTCATCGGCCTGCAGCGCGGCCAGGCCCTGCAGCAGCCCGCGCAGCATGGCCTCGTCGTAGGCGTTGTTGCGCTGCGGCCGGTTCAGCCGCACCGTGGCCACGCCGCGGGCGTCGCGCTCCAGGAGCACCGCGGGCTGGGCAGCGTCCATGCGCTCAGCGCTTGTTCGGGCCCATGAACCCGAACAGGTAGCCGGCCACCTTGCGCATCTGGATCTCCTCGGAGCCCTCGGTGATGCGGTAGCGACGATGGTGGCGGTAGATGTGCTCGAAGGGCTTGTGCCGCGAGTAGCCGATGCCCCCGTGCACCTGCATCGCGCGGTCCGCGGCCTCGCAGACCAGCCGGTTGGCCCAGTAGTTGCACATCGAGACCTTGTCGGACAGCCGCTTCTCGACCTCGGGCTTGGGCATCTGGTCCATCTCCCAGGCGGTCTTGCGGATGAGCAGGCGCAGCATCTCGCACTGGGTGGCCAGCTCCACCAGCGGGAACTGGATGGCCTGGTTCTCGGCCAGAGCCTTGCCGAAGGGCTTGCGCTCGCGGGCGTAGCGCACGCTCTCGTTCACGCAGTAGGTGGCCGCGCCCAGCGAGCTGGCCGCCTGGCGGATGCGGTTCTCGTGCACGAAGTGCTGGGCGATGGCCAGGCCGCGGCCCATCTGGCCGAGCACCACGGTTTCGGGTACCCAGACATGGGTGAAGCTCACCCGCGGGTGATCCGTGGGCATGTTGAAGGTCCAGAGGTATTCCTCGATCTTCACGCCGGCGGTGTCGGCGGGGACCAGGAAGCAGGTGATGCCGGCGGCATCGCCATCCTGGCCGCTGGTGCGGGCGAACACCGCGCAGTGCGAAGCCACGTGCATGCCGGTGGTCCACATCTTCTCGCCGTCGATGCGCCAGCCGGCCACGCCGTTGCGGGTCTCGGGCACCGCGCGGGTCTCCATGTGGGTGGCATCCGAGCCGTGGTGGGGCTCGGTGAGGCCGAAGGTGATGCGACGCGTGCCGTCGAGCGTGCCCGAGATGAACTCGGCCTGCTGGGCCGGCGTGCCGAAGTCACGGAAGATCAGCACGAAGGGATAGTTGGCGACGATGGAATGCTCGTTCTGCAGGTCGTTGTGCAGGCCCAGGCCCTTGGCCGCGAAGTGCTCGCGGATGACCGCCATCCAGAAGTTGCTGCCGTCGCGACCGCCGTACTCGGCGGGCAGCGGGAAACGCAGGTGACCGGCGCGGTCGGCGCGGCGCTTGGCCTCCTTGAGCAGGTCTTCCCACTCGGGGCGGGGCAGGCCGCCGTTCTCGAAGTCGGTGCGCGCCCATTCGCGGCGGTGGTCGAAGAAGCGCTCGTTGTCATCCTGGGCCTGCAGCGGCTTGATCTCGCGATCGATGAACGCGTCGAGTTCGGCGAGGTAGTCGGTCAGGTCCTGCGGAAGGGTGAAATCCATGGGGTCTCCGGGTGGGTGCCGCGCCTGGCCATCAGGACGGCGGCAGGATGGGATGCTCTTGCGCGAAGAAGATCGGCGAGCGGGAGAGGTCGATGAACTGACGTTCGTCCTCGAGCAGGATGCGACCGGCCTCGCGCGCCTGCGGGCCGCGCGCCGCCAGACACTGCTCGAGGCTGTCGAACCAGAGCTCGGCCACGCCGTCATAGCCGCCCAGCGAGCCGCGTGCGCCGGCCAGCCCGGCCGCCGCGGCGTCATCGAGGGCATGGCTCTGCACGTAGCGGCGGATGCCGAGCGCAGGCGCGTGGCGGGCCACCAGCGGCGCATGGACGTCGCGCCAGCGGGCCTGGAACTGCTCGCGGCTGAGGTGCGGCAGGCGGTGCAGGCAGAAGACGATCTTGATCATGATGGACCCGCATTTTCCGCCACGCGCCGGCGGCCGGCCAGCCGGGCGGGCAGGCCGCAGTCCGTTACCTGCCGGAATGGCGGCGCGGCGCCCCTACACCCGCTCCAGCCAGATGCTGCCGCCGGGATTGCGCAGGCACAGCGGCATGCGCTCGCGAAAGAAGTCGGCGTGGAAGTGCTCCATGAAGGTGTTCATGAGCACCACGCGCCAGGCGGCGTTGTACTGCAGGAAGGCGCGCAGCAGGTAGAGCTCGTTCCAGGCCCGACCGCCGAACACCCACTCGCGCGGATACTCGAAGGGGTGGAACACGTCGTGCACGTGCACATGCACGCCCGGCGCGAGCACCGGCAGCACCTCGAAGAACAGCCGGTTCACGTCGCTGCCGGTGCGCGCCACGTGGGTGGAGTCGATGAACAGCACATCGCCGCGCTGCAGCTGCGCGAACACGGCCAGGTCGACATCCTGCAGGCGCTGCGGCAGCAGGGTGATGCGCTCGCGGTCACCCGGCCGCAGCAGCGACTCGAGCAGCGCCGGATAGGGCTCGATGCAGGTCAGCTCGAGCCGGCCCTCGAGGAAACGCTCGCGGGTGTCGAGCACCACGCAGGTGGAATGACCGCTGCCGACCTCGATCAGCCGACGCGGCCGCAGGTGGCGCAGCATGCAGTAGAGCAGGATGGCGTCGGAGTACGAGTAGGCCGGGTTGTCGAAGCGGTAGCGGTTGGCGGCCACCGGCTCGTGGGTGAAGGGCATCTCGGCATAGAAGCCGGCGAAGCTCTCGAGCAGCGCGAGCTGCGCCGCTTCGCGCAGGTCGATGCCCGGGATCTCGCGCGGCATCGGCCCGAACAGGCGAGCCTCGTCGCGCCGCAGCTCGGCCTGCGAAGGGATGGGCGAGTAGAAGTGCCCGGCCGGCACGAAGCCGGCGTCGCGGATCAGGCGATCGCGCTCCTCGATGAGGTCACGCACCGGCGGCAGCCGGCGCGCCAGGGACTTCAGCCAGCGCTTCATGGCCCGCCCGCCGCGACCTGGTCGATCCAGGCGAGCTGGCGCGGCAGGCACACCCGCTGGAGGTCATAGGTGTCGCGCGCGAAGGCCCGCGCCTGCGCGCCCAGACGCTGGCGCTGCGCGGGGTCATCGAGCAGGCCGCAGATCTCGTCGACCAGTGCCGCGCCGTCGAAGAACCCCACCAGACGGCCGGTGTCGCCATGGCGGACGGCCTCGCGCAGCGGCGCGGTGTCGCTGGCGACGATCGCGCAGCCCACGCTCATCGCCTCGAGCAGGCTCCAGGAGAGCACGAAGGGATAGGTGAGATAGACATGCACCGTGGACAGCTGCAGCAGGGCCACGAAATGACCGTAGGCGAGGTTGCCCAGGAAGTGCACGCGCGACCAGTCGGCGTCGGGGATGCGCGGCCTGACCTCGGCCACCAGCAGGTCCTTCCAGCTGCCGCCGCCACTGGGGCGGGCGCCATAGCTCACCTCGTTGCCGCCGACGATCATCACGCGGGCCCGCGGCCGGCGCCGCAGCAGTTCGGGCAGCGCGCGCATGAACACGTGGTAGCCGCGATACGGCTCGAGGTTGCGGTTGACGAAGGTGATCACCTCGTCGCGCCGGGTGAGCGCAATCTGGCCGTTCAGGCCGAGACTCACGCCGGGCGCCGGAGCGAGCGCGGCGGTGTCGATGCCGTCATGGATGACCGCGATGCGCTGCCGGAAGGGCTCCGGGAAGGTGCTGGCCTGCCAGCAGGTGGGCGAGATGCCGGCATCGGCCGCCTGCATGTGCAGGGTGCTGTTCAGGTTCTTCAGGCGCAGCCGGCCAGGGTCGCCGGCGTCGGGCCTGGAGAACTCCGGATCGAAGCCGACATCGGCGCCCTGGGACTGGTAGTGGAACTCGCAGTAGATCGCCAGCCGCGCGCGTGGCCAGACATCCTTCAGGAACAGGCCCTCGCCCCAGCCCGGGTGGGCCACGATCAGGTCGGGCTCGAAGCCCTCGGCCTTGAGCGCAAGCGCCGCCCGGAAGCAGGCCTCGCCGCGGATGGTCTTGGTCTCGAAGTCGGCCAGCCAGGGGTGCACCCCCGTGCCCGCGCGACGGGTGATGGGGTAGCGCACCAGCCGCACACCCTGCCACTGGTCGCCCTCGCCCTGGCGCAGGGTGAGGGCGAGTACCCGGTGACCGGCGGCGACCAGCGCCGGGGCCAGGTGCTTGAACTGGGCGGGAAAGTTCTGGTGAACGAAGAGAATGTTCATGCAGGCGCCATGATGCCGCAGACCCTGCGCGCGCGGATTGCGCGCGGCCAATGCGGTGGCCGGGGCGCAGGCCCGGCGCGGGTTCAGCGATCCACGGCCCGGTCGATGGCCTTGGCGCGCAGGCTGGCCTCCTCGTTGGCCGCGCGGGCTCGCGAAAGCGGGTTGCCGCCGCCAGGGCCGGCGCCCGCGCCAGCAGCCGGGGTCGAGCCCGCCGCTGCGGACGCCGGATCGCCAGCCGACTCGGCCGCCGGGTCGGCCTTGGGCAGGGCCGGCACCACGCTCAGCTGGGCGTTCGACATCGCCTTCTCGGTGCTGCCGCTCGGGCAGGGTCCGGCGGTGTAGAGCACGGATTCGCCGCGCACGCACTTGCGCAGGCCACCCGGCGCGTCGGCCACGGCGCCGCCGGCAGCGCCTGGCGCCGCCCCGCCGCGCGCGCCCGAGGTCGGCGTGGCGCCCGCACCGGCGGTGCCGCCCGGCAGCACCGCACCGGCCTGATCACCGGCCTTGCCCATCAGCGCGCGGGCTTGAGCCAGCCACCCTGAAACCGGCGGCGTGTCGCGCTGCACCCAGGCAGCGACCCCGGCAGCGATCATCAGGACCAGCAGCAACCTCGCGAGCATCGGCGATCTCCGTCGGGACACGAGCCCTGCGGCCGAGTGTAGCCGGCGCGCTGGCGCGGGCGCACCACGGCGCCGGCCTGCGGCGCCGAAGGGCTCCCGGATCCGGATCGGCGGCGCCCGGCTCGGCCCACCGGCGCGATCGGGTATTGCCTGCCGGACAGACACCCGGTTTTAGTCTAGGACAAACACTGGACAACCAAGCCAGCCCGGCACTACCATCGCCGGACCGACGACCCGACCGAACGGTCGCCCTCCGCCACCTCCAGCCCACCGAAAGCCGCCCATGTCCACCGTCAAAGCCTGTCTCGCACAGAAATCCGCCCGAGTCTTCTCGCTCGAGAGCACCGCCACGGTGGTGCAGGCCCTGCAGATGATGCGCGAGCAGCGCATCCGCTCGGTGCTGGTGATCGAGGGTGGCGCGCTCAAGGGCATCGTCACCCAGGGCGACTGCGCCATCAAGGTGCTGCTGCCCGGCCGCGACGCGCGCACCGTGACCCTGGACGAGATCATGAGCCGCAACCCCCAGACCGTGAATCTGGCGGCCACGCTGGATCAGTGCATGAAGATGATGATGGCCCGCAGCATCCGTCACCTGCCGGTGCTCGATGGCAGCACGGTGGTGGGCATGGTGTCGATCGGCGACATCGTGAAGGACATCATGCAGCAGCAGGGCGAGCACATCCGCTACCTCGAGACC
>JBIKWU010000190.1:0-7465 GCA_044356115.1 Burkholderiaceae bacterium | reverse complement strand
CCCCGTCACGTTGGCCGGCATCAGCCAGCGCCAGAAGATCTCGCTGTCGTATCTGGAGCAACTCTTCGGCAAGCTGCGTCGTCACGAACTGGTGGAAAGCACCCGCGGCCCCGGCGGCGGCTACACCCTGGCGCGCAGCGCCAAGGATGTCACCGTGGCCGACATCATCTTCGCGGTGGATGAACCCATCGATGCCACCCAGTGCGGCGGCAAGGAAAACTGCGTCGAGAACGGCCAGTGCATGACCCACGAGCTCTGGTCCAACCTCAACAAGAAGATCGTCGAGTTCCTCGACTCGGTCACCCTGGCCAACATGGTCGAGCAGCAGCGCTCGCGCGAGACGCGTCAGGCGCCGCGGCAGATCTCGGTGCTGCGCGAGCACCGGGCCGCGCTCGAGTTCCCCACGTCCACGCTGCAGCCCATCCGCGTCGACGGCACCCGCCTCACCAACACCTGAGCGGCTGCGCGAACGTTCCCCGGAGAGTCCCGTGATCCACCTGCCCATCTACCTCGACTACTCGGCGACCACCCCGGTCGATCCCCGCGTGGTGGACAAGATGATTCCCTACCTGCGCGAAGACTTCGGCAACCCCGCCTCGCGCAGCCATGCCTACGGCTGGGCGGCCGAGAAGGCGGTCGAGGAGGCCCGCGAGTCGGTCGCGGCCCTTGTCAACTGCGATCCGCGGGAAATCGTCTGGACCTCCGGCGCCACCGAGTCGATCAACCTGGCGCTCAAGGGCGCGGCCCAGTTCTACAAGGATCGCGGCCGCCATCTCATCACCGTCAAGACCGAGCACAAGGCCACGCTGGACACCATGCGTGAGCTCGAGCGCCAGGGCTTCGAGGTCACCTACCTCGATGTCCTCGAGAACGGCCTGATCGACATGGGCGCCTTCCAGGCGGCGCTGCGTCCCGACACCATCGTGGTCTCGGTGATGTACGTGAACAACGAGATCGGCGTCATCCAGGACATCGCCGCCATCGGCGAGATCACCCGGGCGCGCGGGATCATCTTCCACGTGGACTCGGCCCAGGCCACCGGCAAGCTGCCGATCGATCTGGCCAGTCTCAAGGTCGATCTCATGTCCTTCTCGGCACACAAGACCTACGGCCCCAAAGGCATGGGCGCGCTGTTCGTGCGGCGCAAGCCGCGGGTGCGCATCGAGGCGCAGATCCACGGTGGCGGTCATGAGCGCGGCTTTCGCTCGGGCACCCTCGCCACCCACCAGATCGTGGGCATGGGCGAGGCCTTCCGGATCGCCCGTCTCGAGATGCACACCGAGAACGAGCGCATCCGCATGCTGCGCGATCGCCTGCATGCCGGCCTGTCGGCCATGGACGAGGTCTTCATCAACGGCGACATGGAGCGCCGGGTGCCGCACAACCTCAACATGAGCTTCAACTATGTCGAGGGCGAGTCCATGATCATGGCGATCAAGGATCTGGCGGTGTCCAGCGGGTCGGCCTGCACCTCGGCCAGCCTCGAGCCCTCCTATGTGCTGCGGGCGCTCGGCCGCAGCGATGAACTCGCCCACAGTTCCATCCGCTTCTCCATCGGTCGCTTCACCACCGAGCAGGAGATCGACCATGCCATCGCCCTCATCACCAGCAAGGTGGGCAAGCTGCGCGAGATGTCGCCGCTGTGGGAGATGGTCCAGGAAGGCATCGATCTGAACACCGTGAAGTGGGCGGCGCACTGATTTCCTCTTTCCCCGGCGGTCAGGCCACGAGCCGATCCGCCTCTGGCAGCACGGAGCACTGAACATGGCATACAGCGAGAAGGTCATCGATCACTACGAGAACCCGCGCAACGTGGGCGCGTTCGACAAGGGTGACGCCAGCGTGGGCACCGGCATGGTCGGCGCGCCGGCCTGCGGCGACGTGATGAAGCTGCAGATCAAGGTCAACGACGAGGGTGTCATCGAGGATGCCCGCTTCAAGACCTACGGCTGCGGTTCGGCGATCGCCTCCAGTTCGCTCGTCACCGAGTGGGTGAAGGGCAAGACCCTTGATCAGGCCATGGCCATCCGCAACACCGAGATCGCCGCCGAGCTCGCGCTGCCGCCGGTCAAGATCCACTGCTCCATCCTGGCCGAAGACGCCATCAAGGCCGCCATCCAGGATTACCGCAGCAAGCACGGCGAGGCCGCGGCCGAGCCTCGCCAGGCCGCCTGACCCCGGGAGCCCCGCACATGGCCATCACCCTCACGGAAAGCGCCGCGAAGCATGTGTCGCGCTTCATCGAGAAGCGCGGCAAGGGTCTGGGTCTGCGTCTGGGCGTACGCACCACCGGCTGTTCGGGCATGGCCTACAAGCTCGAGTACGCCGATCAGCTCGCGCCCGAGGATCTCCAGTTCCAGAGCTACGGCGTGACGGTGATCGTCGATCCCAAGAGCCTGGCCTATATCGACGGCACCGAGCTCGACTTCGTCCGCGAAGGCCTGAACGAGGGCTTCAAGTTCAACAACCCGAACGTGAAGAGCGAGTGCGGCTGCGGCGAGTCCTTCAACGTCTGAGCGCCCCGCGCGGGCGTGCGTGTCGGAGGCGGCCGCGAGCCGCCTCTTCTTTTGCCGCTGATTGCCCTTCGTGACCGATTCCAACCACTTTGCGCTGCTTGGCCTGCCGCAAGCCTTCGCGATCGACGAGGAGCGTCTCGAATCGGCATGGCGTCGCCTGCAGGCTGCGGTCCACCCTGATCGCCACGCCCAGGGCAGCGACACCGATCGGCGACTGGCGCTGCAAAGCGCCACCCGCGTGAACGAAGCGGTGCGGGTGCTGCGCGATCCGCAGCGTCGCGCGGCCTATCTCTGCGAGTTGCGCGGGGTGTCGCTGCAGGCCGAGTCGAACACCGCCATGCCGCCTGCCTTCCTGATGCAGCAGATGGGCTGGCGCGAGGCGCTCGAAGAGGCCCGCGCCGCGCGCGAACTGCCCGCGCTGACACGCCTGCGCGAGGAGATCGGCGGTGAACGGCAGGGCCTGATCGGGCGCATCGCCGATCTGCTCGATGTCCGTGGCGATGCGGCCGCCGCGGCTGAGGCGGTGCGGCAGCTGATGTTCCTCGACCGGCTGCTGGAAGAGACCGACCACGCGGAAGAAGACCTGCTGGGGGCCTGAACGGCCTTCCTCTCTCACGCCCCACCACGGATCGCCGATGTCCCTGCTGCAGATCTCCGAACCCGGCATGTCGCCCGAACCCCACCAGCGCCGGCTGGCGGTGGGCATCGACCTGGGCACCACGAATTCGCTGGTGGCCTCGGTACGCCATTCGCTGCCCGAGGTGCTCGATGACCAGGAGGGTCGCTCGCTGCTGCCCTCGGTGGTGCGCTACCTGCAGGGCGGCGGTGTCGAGGTCGGCGAAGCGGCCGCGCGGCAGGCGGCGGCCGATCCGCACAACACCATCGTCTCGGTCAAGCGCTTCATGGGCCGCGGTCTGGCCGATGCCACGCGGGTGCCCAGCCCCTATCGCTTCGTCGACGCGCCGGGCATGGTTCGCCTGCAGACCCGCGCGGGCGAGCTCAGCCCCGTGGAGGTCTCGGCCGAGATCCTGCGGGTGCTGCGCGAGCGCGCGGAGCAGAGCCTGGGTGGCGAACTCGTGGGCGCGGTGATCACCGTCCCGGCCTACTTCGACGATGCGCAGCGGCAGGCCACCCGCGATGCCGCGCGGCTGGCCGGGCTGAACGTGCTGCGCCTGCTCAACGAGCCCACGGCCGCGGCCGTCGCCTACGGCCTGGACAGCGCCGCCGAGGGCATCTACGCGGTCTACGACCTGGGCGGCGGCACCTTCGACATCTCGGTGCTGAGGCTCTCGCGCGGGGTGTTCGAGGTGATCGCCACCGGCGGCGACTCGGCGCTGGGCGGTGACGACTTCGACCGCCGCATCGTCGACTGGGCGCTGGCCGAGACCGGCCTGGGCCCCGACAGCCTCGATGCCCACGATCTGCGCGCGCTGCTCGACGCCGCCCGGCGCGCCAAGGAATCGCTGACCGACGCGGACACGGTCACCTTCGCGGTGCAGCTCTCCAGCGCCAGCCGGGTCTCGCTGCCGCTGACCCGCGCGCGGTTCGAGTCGCTGACCCGTGATCTGCTGGAGCGCACCCTGCTGGCCACCCGACGGGCGCTGCGCGATGCGCGCCTCACGCCCGAGGCGGTGGCCGGCGTGGTGCTGGTGGGCGGTTCCACCCGCATGCCGCAGGTGGCCCAGGCGGTGGCAGCCCTGTTCGGCCGGGCGCCGCTCACCGGGCTCGACCCCGACCGCGTGGTCGCGCTGGGCGCGGCCATGCAGGCCAACCTGCTCGCCGGCAACCGGGCCGCGGGTGATGACTGGCTGCTGCTTGATGTGATCCCGCTCTCGCTCGGGCTGGAGACCATGGGCGGGCTGGTCGAGCGCATCATCCCGCGCAACAGCACCATTCCGGTGGCGCGCGCCCAGGAGTTCACCACCTTCCGCGATGGCCAGGGCGCGATGGCCATCCACGTGGTGCAGGGCGAGCGCGAGCTGGTGGCTGATTGCCGCTCGCTCGCCCGCTTCGAGCTGCGCGGCATTCCGCCCATGGCCGCGGGCGCGGCGCGCATCCGGGTCACCTTCCAGGTGGATGCCGACGGCCTGCTCTCGGTGAGCGCGCGCGAGACCGCCAGCGGGGTGGAGGCCTCGGTGGCGGTCAAACCCTCCTACGGGCTGGGCGATGACGAGATCGCCACCATGCTGCAGGCGGCCTTCGGCAATGCCCAGGCCGATGTGCAGGCGCGCGCGCTGCGCGAACAGCAGGTCGAGGCCGATCGCCTGCTCGAGTCGGTGGACGCCGCGCTGCAGGCCGACGCCGATCTGCTCGGCGCGGATGAACGGGCTGCCCTCGATGCCCTGATCGCCCGCCTGCGAAGCGCTCGCGAGGAGGCCGAACTGCCGGCGTTGCGCACCGCCACTGATTCGCTCGCCCGGGGCACCGAACTCTTCGCCGAGCGGCGCATGGATCGTTCCATCGCCCGCGCGCTCACCGGCCGCCGCATTGGCGAGCTGGGCAACTGAACTCCAACCGCTGCCGCCATGCCCGTCATCCAGGTTCTTCCCCATGAGTCGCTCTGCCCGCAGGGCACCCGCTTCGAGGTGCCCGAGGGCACCGTGCTGTGCCGCGCGCTGCTGGCCCAGGGCATCGAGATCGAGCATGCCTGCGAGCTCTCCTGCGCCTGCACCACCTGCCATGTGATCGTCCGCGAAGGGGCGGGTTCGCTCGCGCCCTCCAGCGACGAGGAGGACGACATGCTCGACAAGGCCTGGGGCCTCACCGCGCTGTCGCGCCTGTCCTGCCAGGTGGCGGTGGCTGCCTCGGATCTGGTGGTGGAGATTCCGCGCTACACCATCAACCACGCCCGCGAGGATCACTGAGCATGCTCTGGACCGACGTCAACGACATCGCCATCGCCCTCGACGAGGCGCATCCCGAGGTCGATCCGCTGCAGCTGCGCTTCACCGACCTGCACCAGTGGGTGATGGCGCTGCCGGGTTTCGCCGATCAGCCCGGGCGCTCGAACGAGAAGATCCTCGAGGCCATCCAGCAGGCCTGGATCGACGAGCGCGACTGATGCGTCCGGCCGGCCGACGCTCCGTCCTCGCCTGAACCGGTCTGCGTCCTGGCATGTCGATCGACCCGGTCGTCCTGTTCTTCGTGCTCGGTCTGGTCGCGCGTCTCGCGCGGTCTGACCTGCGCCTGCCCGAGGCGCTCTACGAGACCCTCTCGGTCTATCTGCTGCTGGCGATCGGTCTCAAGGGCGGCGCCGAACTCGCCCGTCAGTCGCTCGGCTCGGTGCTGCCGGTGGCGCTGACCGGCGTGGCGCTGTCGGCCACGCTGCCGCTGCTGGCCTATCCGGTGCTGCGTCGCCTGGGCGGCCTTGGGCAGGCCGATGCGGCGTCGATCGCCGCCCACTACGGCTCGGTCTCGGTGGTCACCTTCGCGGTGGCCCAGAGCCTGCTCGCGCGCGAGGGTGTGCCCATGGAGGCGCAGATGCCGGTGCTGGTCGCCCTGATGGAGGCGCCGGGCATCATCGTGGGCATCCTGCTGGCGCGCCGCGGTGATCTGTCGAGCGTGGGCTGGGGACGACTGGCTCATGAGACCCTGTTCGGCAAGGCGGTCTACCTGCTGCTGGGCGGCCTGCTGATCGGCTGGCTGGTCGGCCCCGAGGGCCTGACGCCCATGAAGCCGCTGTTCGGCGACCTGTTCAAGGGGGTGCTCTGCCTGTTCCTGCTCGAGATGGGCCTGGTGGCCGGCAGCCGCCTGCCCGAACTGCGCCGGGCCGGGCCCTTCCTGGTGCTGTTCGGGGTGATCGCCCCGCTGGTCTTCGGCGCGATCGGCCTGGTCTGCGGCCGCGCGCTGGGCCTGTCGCCAGGGGGCTGCGCCATCCTGGCCACGCTGTGCGCCAGTGCCTCGTACATCGCCGCGCCCACCGCCATGCGCATCGCGGTGCCGCAGGCCAATCCAGCGCTGTCGATCGGCGTGGCGCTTGGCGTGACCTTCCCCTTCAACCTGACCCTGGGCATCCCGGCCTATCTGTGGGCCGCGCGCCAGATCGCCTGAGCGCCGTGCAGGAGCCTTCGCCATGCTGCAGACCCATCCCCGCAAGCTGCTGGTGATCATCGCCGAAGCGGTGCTCGAGCGAACCCTGGTGAGCGAGGCCCGCGCGCTCGGCGCGATGGGCTACACCGTGATCGACGTGCGCGGTGGTGGCCTGCACGGCGATCATGACGGCGAGTGGGATGCCGATCGGCAGATCGAGCTGCAACTGATCTGCGCGCCCGAGGTGGCCGAGCGCATTGCCGCCCAGGTGCTCGCGCGCTACGCGCCCAACTACCGGGTCTCGGTCTATCTGGCCGACGTGGCGGTGTTTCGCAACGACCGTTTCTGAATCCGCGCCAGCCAGACCATGCCGGCGAAGCCCAGCAGCGATACCCCGGTGAGCACCTCCAGGCCTACCGCGTTGCCGAAGCGCTCGATCAGCGCGGCATAGGCCATCGGCGCCAGCGCGCCGGCGATCAGGCCCGGGGCGGCGATGCGACCGAGCGTGGCGGCATAGCCGGCGTGGCCGAACATCTGCAGGCTGACCGTGCCACGCACGATGGTGATCAGGCCGTTGGAGGCGCCGTAGATCAGGCAGCCGGCGGTCACCACCATGAGCTGCGGCGCGCCGAAGTCCATCACCAGCAGGCCCAGCGGCAGCAGCCCGGTGGAGATCATGCCCACCGCGATCGGTCCGAGGTGGCGTTGCAGCGTGAGCTCGGCAAAGCGCGCGCCCACCTGCGCCACCCCCTTCATCGAGGCGAGCGTGACCGCCGCCGCGGCGGCCAGACCGAGCGACTGCAGCAGGGTGAGCATGTGCGCGGACAGCGCGCCGAACACGAAGCTGTGCGCGGCCAGCAGGCCCGAGAGCACCACCAGAGCCTGGTCGCGCAGTGGGCCCTGCAGGGTCGCGGGTTCCG
>JBIKWU010000115.1:0-11325 GCA_044356115.1 Burkholderiaceae bacterium | reverse complement strand
CCCAGCGACGCCGGCAGGAATCGCGGGAGCAGAAACAGACCGATGAATTCGCCGCGCAGGCGTACGCGAGGGCGACCTCGGGGAGTGATGGACATGATTGACGAATTGCGGATGCCGACGGCACGCCACCTGCTCTCCGGGCGGCAGGCCGCCGAAGACCGGGGGTCCGGGGGATTCGATGTCGCCCTCGGTGGCGCACTCGAACCGCCGCCGTCACGGGAGACGGCCTCGGGGCTCGACACCCCCGGGCGGCGCGGTCCGCCCGCCGCACCGGCACGTCCCGAGCCGGCTGCCGACGGGCACGCGGCCGAGCGGATGCTGCGCGCCCGCCGTCAGGCAGAGCGCCAGGGCCGAGGCGAGGCGCGAACCGAGACCCGGCCTGCCAGCCAGGCTGATGCCGGGCGCCCGGCGCGCACCCCCGGCGCGGACCAGGCCTCCGAGGCGAGCAGCCCGCAGGATGCGCAGCGGCGGCTCTCACCCGATGCGAACGAGCCCTCAGGGGCACAGACCGATCTCGCGACCGATGGCGATGCCATCGGCGCGGAGGCGGCAGACCAGGGCACCGTGGACCACCCATCCGGCAAGGCCGACGCGACGCATCTCGCGTCCACGCCGACCGATGCCGCCAGCGTGTTGATGAACCCGGCTGTCACCGTGCCGCGCCCCGGCAGCCCCTCCCGATCCGCGGGCGGCGCCATGGCGGGGCAGGCTGGGCTCGGCGAAGCCGACGCCCTTGCCATGGCGGGCGGGTCCGCGCGCCACCTTGCCGGCCCGGCCACGTCGATCGCCCACACCGATCCCGCGGTGGTCGCGTCAGCCCCTGCCCAGAACACCCCGAGCCGGCAGACGCCACCCGGGACGCCCGATCCGGCGGCGCTCGCAGCCGGCGCCGGCGGCCCAGCCCGTCAGGCTGGCGCCGCCACCGCGGCGAGCGCCATGATGACCGCCGGCGAGGCGCGCCCCGGCGAGACGCGCCCCGGCGACAGCCTGCCGGCCTCGGGTCCGGCAGGCGGGCCACGCCGGGACAGCGCGATCCATCCGCTGGGCGCGCTCTACGCCGCCCGCATCGACTGGCGCCCTGGCGGCGGCGCGACGGCGAGCCAGAACGGCGAACAGGGAAGTTCCGGCAGCGGCGACATGGGCTCGCCCGCCCGGCTGCTGGCAGCCCTCGAGGAGATGCGCCAGAGCGGCGGCAGCGCCTCGTCGCAGGGCGCGGCAGCCTTCGCGGCCGCGTTGTCTTCCAGCCAGGTCATCGCCGGGCCGGCATCGGGCGCCACAGAGGCCCCCCCGGTCCGCCTGTCGAACCCGTGGCCGGTCGATCATCCCGCCTTCCCCGCGCACCTGGCCGAGCAGGTCGGCGATTCGCTGCTCGCAGGACTGGACCGGGCCGAGATCACGGTCACCCCGCCCGAGATGGGTCCGATCAGGATCGAGTTGTCGCTCAACGGGGAGCAGGCCAGCGTGGCGTTCAGTGCCACCCAGCCCGATACCCGGACCGCGATCGAGCAATCACTGCCCCTGCTGCGATCGATGCTCTCCGAGCAGGGTCTGCAGCTCGCCGACAGTTCGGTGGGCTCGGGTTACCGGCCACCGGCCGAGGCGGGCGCTCAGCCATCCGCGGGCGATGGCGGTGGCGCCGGAGGCAACGACCAACCCTCGGGCCGGCCGGGTGGCACGGATGCCTTGCCGATCGCGGGCACGGGCAGCAGCGGCCGCGCGGCCGCAGGCAGCCGCGGCAACGGGCTGCTCGACCTCTTCGCCTGATACCGTCCGGCACCCGCCTGGCCACCAACCGCCAGGCGGCGGCCATCCGCCCACCGGACGGCGGCAGGGGTCGCGATCCGCCGCAAATATGGGGGCTCAGCCCTGCTTTTCCCGGCAACGATCCGACCGGGCGCTGCGAACATGGCTTCCCAGGGGACACCGAGCGGTTCCCGAGATGGAGCACTCATGGCGGACGACAAGAAACCGGCGGAAGAAGGCGACAAGCCAAAGCCCAAGCGCGGCAAGAAGGGGCTGATCATCATCGCCGCAGCCGTGCTTCTGCTGGGCGGCGGCGGCGGCGGCGGCTGGTATTTCTGGTCGAAGTCCAAGGCCCAGGCCGAGGACGAAGCCGAGACCTCGACCAAGGACGCGCAGAAGCCCAAGACCTTCGCGACGCTGGAACAGTTCGTGGTCAACCTTGCCGACGAAGGCGGAGAGCGGCTCGCACAGACGGTGATCGTGCTGGAACTCGTCGACGCCAAGGCAGCCGGCGACCTCACCACGCAGATGCCGGCGGTGCGCAACGCGGTGCTGCTGACCCTGTCGTCCAAGCAGACCAAGGATCTGCTCTCGGTCGCCGGCAAGAAGGCGCTGGCGAGCGAACTGGCCGTGGTGATCGGCATGCAACTCGGCTGGGAGCCGCCCGAACCCGAGGAAGAGGCGCCCCGCAAGCGAAAGGTCAAGGCCGAGCCGAAGAACGCCGAGGCCGCGACCGATGACGGGGCCAAGGGGGAATCTGCCAAGGGTGATGCCGCCAAGGGCGACGAAGATGCGGCCGACGCCGACGAGGGCGCCGATCGCAAGGCCAAGAAGCCCAAGAAGAAGAAACGCCATCCGCCCAACCCGGTCGAGGCGGTGCACTTCTCGCAGTTCCTGGTGCAGTGAGCCGCGACGATGGCTGACCAGTTTCTCTCGCAGGAAGAAGTCGACGCCCTCCTCGACGGCGTCAATGGCGGGGCCGGCGACGAGGCCGACGAGGCCGACAGCGGCGTCAGGGGCTATGACCTCGGCAAGCAGGAGCGGATCGTCCGCGGCCGGATGCCGACCCTGGAGATCGTCAACGAGCGCTTCGCCCGCAACATCCGCCTGGGCCTGTTCAACTTCATCCGCCGCAACCCCGAGATCTCGGTGGGCCAGTCCAAGGTGCAGAAGTACAGCGCCTTCCTGCGCAACATCGTGGTGCCCACCAACATCAACGTGATGAACGTGAAGCCGCTGCGCGGCACGGCGCTGATGATCTGCGAACCCTCGCTGGTGTTCACCGTCATCGACAACCTGTTCGGCGGCAGCGGCAAGCTGCATACCCGCATCGAGGGCCGCGACTTCTCGCCCACCGAGCAGCGGATCATCCAGCGCATCGTCGAGGTCTTCGTCGACGAGTACCGCAAGGCCTGGGAAGGGGTGTATCCGCTGGAGCTGGAGTACGTGCGCTCGGAGATGCACACCCAGTTCGCGAACATCGCCACGCCCTCCGAGATCATGGTCACCGCCAGCTTCGACATCGAGGTGGGCGAGGCCGGCGGCGCGATGCACATCTGCATCCCCTACTCCACCCTGGAGCCGATCCGCGAGATGCTGCACTCGTCGGTGCGGGCCGACCAGAACCAGGCCGATCGGCGCTGGGTGACCATGCTCACCCAGCAGCTGAAATCGGCCGATGTGGAGATGGTGGCCGAGTTCGCCACCGCCCGGGCCACGCTGCGCCAGCTGATCTCGCTCAAGCGCGGCGACTTCATCGGCCTGGACATGCCCGAGACCGTCACTGCCAAGGTGGAAGGCGTATCGATCTTCGACTGCAACTACGGCGTGTCCAACGGGCGCTATGCGATCAAGGTGCGCGAGACCCTGAGCGGAATCGAGGAAGTCCTGAAAGGCAACGGCAATGAATGACGAGAACACCCAGGATCGCAACGAGCAGGCCGACGACTGGGCCGCGGCCCTCGCCGGCGAGGATGACGCCGGTTCCTCCTCGGCGCAGCCCTCCTTCGACAGCCCCGGCAACATGAGCGCGGCCGACACCACCGCGGCGCTGTTCCCGCAGCTGAGCGGTGGCAAGACCGCCCCGGCCAGCAACGAGATCGACATGATCCTGGACATCCCGGTCCAGCTCACCGTCGAGCTCGGCCGCACCCGGATCCCGATCAAGCACATCCTGCAGCTTGCCCAGGGTTCGGTGATCGAGCTCGAGGCGATGGCCGGCGAGCCGATGGACGTGCTGGTCAACGGCTGCCTGATCGCGCAGGGCGAGGTGGTGGTGGTCAACGACCGCTTCGGCATCCGGCTGACCGACATCGTGACCCCGTCCGAGCGCCTGCGCCGGATGAACCGCAACTGAGGCGACGCACCGATGACCGCCTCGATACTGCCCTCGCTGCTGGCCTTCATCGCGGTGCTCGCGATGATCCCGCTCGCGTTGTGGCTGATGAAGCGAACCCAGGGGCTGCGGCCTCGCGCCAGCGGCCCGCTCTCGATGGTGGCGGGCCTGTCGCTCGGGCCCCGCGAGCGGATCGCCGTGGTGCAGGCCGCGGGCCGCTATCTGGTCGTGGGCATCACCGGCCAGTCGATCACGCTGCTGAGCGAACTCCCCGAGTGGCCTAGCGATCAGCCCGCCGACGCGGCACCGGCGCCCGGGCTCGCCCCCTCACCCGTCTTCGCCCGCCTGCTGCGCGGGCTCGAGCGCCGCGATGCCGATCGTGCGGACCGCTAGCCGCCTGATCGCCGCCCTGGCGCCGCTGCTGATCGCGGCGCCGGCGCTGGCCCAGGGCGTGTTCTCGGTGAACGCGAGCAGCGCCCCCGGGGGCGGCACCACCTACTCGGTGCCGGTCCAGACCCTGCTCATCTTCACCGCGCTGTCGTTCCTGCCGGCGGTGCTGCTGATGATGACGAGCTTCACGCGGATCGTGATCGTGCTCTCGCTGGTCCGCCAGGCGCTGGGACTGCAGGCCACGCCGCCCAACCAGGTGATCGTGGGGATGTCGCTGTTCCTGACCTTCTTCGTGATGGCGCCCACCCTGGAGCGGATCCACGCCGACGCCTACAAGCCCTATTCGGAGCAGAAGATCAGCTTCGAGGACGCCCTGACCCGCGGCAGCGGCCCGCTGCGCGAGTTCATGGCCCGGCAGACCCGCGAGGCCGACCTCGCCCTGTTCTCGCGCATCGCCAAGGTGGAGCGCGGCACGCCGGCAGCCGAGGTGCCTTTCAAGGTGCTGGTGCCCGCGTTCGTGATCAGCGAACTCAAGACCGCCTTCCAGATCGGCTTCCTGGTCTTCGTGCCCTTCCTGATGATCGACATGGTGGTGGCCAGCCTGCTGATGTCGATGGGCATGATGATGGTCTCGCCGGTGCTGGTCGCCCTGCCCTTCAAGCTGATGCTGTTCGTGCTCGCGGACGGCTGGAACCTGCTGATCGGCTCGCTGGTCGCGAGCTTCGGCACCGGATAGGAACGCGATGACGCCCGAATACGTGGTCAATGTCGGCCGCCAGGCCCTCGAGATGATGATGCTGGTGTCGGCGCCCGCGCTGCTGGTGGCGCTGGGCATCGGGCTGGTGGTGAGCGTGCTGCAGGCGGTCACCCAGATCAACGAGGCCACCCTCACCTTCCTGCCCAAGCTGATCGGCGTGGGCGTCACGCTGGTGCTGGTCGGCCCCTGGATGCTCGCCGTGCTCACCGACTACATCGCGCGCATCCTGACCAGCGTGCCGGCGGCGATCTCGGGCAACTGAGCGTCGCCCGCGCGAACGCCATGATCACGCTCACCGACCAGCAGGTCTTCGCCTGGCTGAGCGCCTTCCTGCTGCCCTTCTTCCGGGTGCTGGGCATGATGACCAGTGCGCCGATCTTCTCGAACCGGTCGTTCCCGACCCGGACGAGGGTGGGGCTGGCCGCGGCGGTCGCGCTGCTGGTGGCCCCGTTTGCCGGTGCGCCCGACACCGCGCTGCTCGGCACGGCGGCCGGCGTCGGCGCGGTGGCCCAGGAAGTCGCCGTGGGCATCACCATCGGCTTCGTGGCCCGGTTGCTGTTCACCGGATTCGAGATGGCGGGTGAGCTCATCGGCCTGCAGATGGGCCTGTCCTTTGCCGGCTTCTTCGACCCGCAGGCCGGCACGGCCAACCCGGTCGGCCTGACCATCAACTCGGTCTCGACCCTCACCTTCGTGGCGATCAACGGTCCGCTGGCGCTGCTGGCCACCGTGATCGAGAGCTTTCAATGGCTGCCGGCGGGCAGCTCCGCCGCGGCCTTCCTGAGCGAGCGTTCGCCGCTGCAGCTTGGCGCGGAGACCTTCGCGCTGGCGCTCTCGCTGGCCCTGCCCTTCATGGGCATGCTGCTGTTCGTGAACCTGGCGATGGGCGTGGTCTCGCGGGTGGCGCCCCAGCTGAACCTGTTCGGCGTGGGCTTTCCGGTGACCATTCTGGTGGGTCTGGTGATGCTCAGCGTGGGCCTGCCGATGATCGAGGCCCCCCTGGTGGGGCACTTCGAGCGACTGCTGGCCCACCTGGGACGCTAGCCCTGCGCACCGAAGCGGGCGCCGCCGCCCGCGCACGCGACACCGCGATGCTCAGCGGATGAGCCGCCCGGGGAGTTCGCCGGTGAGCTCGTCGTCGCGCAGGATTTCCACACCCGCCACGAAGGTGTGCCGATAGCCCCGGGCTCGCTGGATGAAGCGGCGGCCGCCGGCGGGCATGTCGTGCACGATGGTCGGGCGCAGCAGATCGAGGCGACTGAAATCGATGAGATTGAGGTCGGCCTTCAGGCCCGGGGCGATCAGGCCACGATCGGGCAGCCCGTAGGCCAGGGCATTGCCGCGGGTCTGCTTGTGCACCAGGAACTCCAGCGGGATGCGCTCGCCGCGGCGGCGATCGCGCGCCCAGTGCTTCAGCAGGAAGGTGGGCGCAGCGCCGTCGCAGATCAGGCCCACGTGGGCACCGGCGTCGCTCAGGCCCATGACGGTGGCATCGCTCACCAGCATCTCGCGGACGACATCGAGGCTGCCCTCGGAGTAGTTCTCGAAGGGATGCATGAGCAGGCCGCCGCCCTGATCGGCGAGCAGCGCGTCCATGGCCAGCGCCCAGACGGTGGCGCCTTCGCGGGCGGCACGCGCGCCCAGGCTCGCGCTCATGTCGGGTTCGTAGTCCTGGGCCTCGTCCATCACGAAGCTGCGCTCGAGCATGCGCTGCATGAAGCGCTCGGCGGGCGTGCCGGTGCGTTCGGTGACGAGCCGCTCGCGCAGCGCCGGCGCGGCCTGCAGGCGAGCGGCCACCTCGCGGCCCGGCAGCCCGGCCAGCGAGGCCCAGGCGGGATGATCCAGGAAGGGATGGCGGCTGGAATCGAGGCACATCAGGATGCCGATGCCCTTGGCGCCGACCTGCCCGTTCATGGCCAGCCCGGCCGCCCGCCCGGCTTTCAGGTTGGCGAGGGTTTCACGCCAGAGATCGGGCGCCTTGTCGCTTTGCAGCAGCAGCACCGACAGCGGGCGCCCGGAATGCACCGTGGCCTGGCGCAGGAGCTCGAACTCGCCCGGCCCGAAATCGGAGTTGACCTGCAGCACACCACGCCCGGCACGACGCAGGCCTTCGGCCAGCGCATGGAGCTCGGGGGCGTCGGCCGTCATGCTGGGCGTGGGGCGGCCATCGGCGGCGCGATGCTTGGGCGTGCGCGAGGTGCTCACCCCGAGCGCGCCCGCGGCCAGCGACTGCTCGACCAGCCGGGTCATCTCGGCGAGCTCGGCAGCGGTGGGCACTTCCCGGTGGTCGGCGCCGCGCTCGCCCATGACGTAGAAGCGCAGCGCGCCGTGCGGCATCTGGGTGCCGATGTCGATGGCATGAGGCTTGTCAGCCAGCGCCTTCTGGTAGCCGTCGAAGGACTCCCAGCAGAAATCGATGCCTTCGGCGAGCACCGCCTCGGGGATGTCCTCGACGCCCTGCATGAGGTTGATGAGGTAGTCGCTCTTGCCGGGCTTGAGCGGGGCGAAGCCCACGCCGCAATTGCCGAAGACCGCCGTGGTCACGCCGTGCCAGCACGAGGGCGTGAGCGAGGCGTCCCAGGTGGCCTGGCCATCGTAGTGGGTGTGGATGTCGACGAAACCGGGCGTGAGCAGCAGGCCATCGGCGCTGATCTCGCGCCGACCAGCGCCCAGACCGGCGCCGACCTCGGCGATGCGCCCCCCGGTCACGGCCACATCGAGCGTGCGAGCCGGCGCGCCCGAGCCGTCGACGACCGTGGCACCGCGGATGACGAGGTCATGCATGAGTGAGCTCCTGATGGACGATCCCCGATCTTACTGCGGGCCCGCCAGCGCTGGCGCGCCGTTTCCGCGCGGCGGTCGGCTCAGGCTTGCCGGATCGTGCCGGAAGCGCCGACACTCGCGCCACGGGGGCTGGACGGCCCCTTCGACGCGCCGCATGCCGCCTGGCGCGCGCCTTCCCGGAAAGGGGACTTCATGAGCTGGGTGATTCTCGCCGTGCTGGTCGCGATCGTGTTGTGGGCCGTGAGCGCCTACAACCAGCTGGTCGCGCTGCGCAACCGCTTCCGCAATGCCTATGCGCAGATCGACGTCCAGCTCAAGCGCCGCTATGACCTGATTCCCAATCTGGTGGAGGTCGCCAGGGCCTATCTCAAGCACGAGCGCGAGACGCTCGAGGCGGTGATCGCCGCGCGCAACAGCGCCCTGGGCGCGAGCCAGGCGGTGGCCGCCAACCCCGGCAATGCCGCCGCGATGCAGGGTCTGGCCAGCGCCGAGGGCGCCTTGCAGGGCACCCTCGGCAAGCTGTTCGCCTTGGCCGAGGCCTATCCGGACCTGCAATCCAACCAGAACATGATCCAGGTGTCCGAGGAACTGACCAGCACCGAGAACAAGGTCAGCTTCGCCCGCCAGGCCTTCAACGACGCGGTCATGGAATACAACACCGCCACCGAGCAGTTCCCCGGTTCGCTGCTGGCCGGCATGTTCCGCTTCCAGACCGCGCAACTGCTGCAGGCCACCGAGGGCGCCGACGAGCGCAAGCCGGTCCGGGTGCAGTTCTAGGGGTGGATTTCTTCCAACACCAGCAACAGGCGCGCAAGGCCACCCGCCGGCTGCTGCTGCTCTTTGCCCTGTCGGTTCTCGGAGTGGTGGTGGCGGTGAACGGCGTGGCCGTGCTCGCCACCGGCGCGGTCGGCTTCGCCCTGAGTGCCTGGGGCCACGGGATCGTGAGCGGCGCGGTGCTCGCGCTGGTCCTTGGCGGCACGCTGTTCGAATCGCTGCGCCTGCGCGCGGGCGGTCCGGAGGTGGCGCGCATGGTCGACGCCCGGCCGGTGGACGCGCAGACCAGGGATCCGTTCGAGCGACGGCTGCGCCATGTCGTGGAGGAGATGGCGCTGGCCTCGGGTACGCCGGTGCCGCGGGTGTACCTGATGGCCGATGAGGCCGGCATCAATGCCTTCGCCGCCGGCAACAGCCTGCAGGATGCGGTGATCGCGGTGACCCGCGGTGCGCTCACGCGCCTGTCGCGCGACGAACTGCAGGGCGTGGTCGCCCATGAATTCAGCCACGTGCTGAACGGCGACATGCGCCTGAACATGCGCATGATCGCGATGATCTACGGGCTGACCGTGGTCAGCGCGTCGGGACGGTTGCTGATCGAATTCGGCCTGGAGGCCCGGGACTTCAGGCTCTCCTTGCCGCTGGGGCTCATGGGCGTGATGCTCTGGATGCTGGGCTGGATCGGCGTGTTCTTCGCCCGCCTCATCAATGCCGCGGTGTCGCGCCAGCGCGAGTTCCTCGCCGACGCCAGCGCGGTGCAGTTCACCCGCAACCCCGACGGCATCGGCGGCGCGCTGCGCAAGATCGGTGGCTTCTCGCCGGCCCTGCCGGGCGTGGTCCGCGGGGTGCTGCGAGGCGGCAAGGGGCTGGGCAGCGAGATCGCCCATCGGCACGCCCGGACGCTTTCGCCGCTCTTCCTGGGCGCCGCGAGCGCCTCCTTCGTGAACGGGATCTTCGCTACCCACCCACCCCTGAGAGACCGACTGCGCCGCATCTACGGGCGCGCGGTGGGCATGCTCGAGGCGACCGAGCAGCCCGAGCCGATCGCCGAGACACCGGCCGCCACGCACCTGGCACGCGGGCTGATCAGCCCGCTCGCGCCCACGGCGCCGGGTGCGCCAGACCTCACCTCATCGATCGGCCAGGCAGCCGCGCCAGCGGATGCGCGGGCCTATGCGGAGTCGTGGCGGGACCGCATCCGGGCCCTGGGCCTGGACGCCGCGCTGCGCGATCCCTGGCAGGCCAGACTGCTCGTCCTGGCCTTGCTGCTCGACCGCGACGCGGCGATGGCGCAGGCACAACGCCGGATCGTGGTCGAGGCCCTGAGCGCGAAAGTCAGCGATACCCTGGATACCCTGCAAGCGGCCGTGGCCGCCCTGCCGCCCGGCGGGCGGCTCCCCCTGCTCGACCTCGCGATGCCGGCGCTGCAGCAACTGCCGCTGGCCGAGGGCGATGCCCTGCTGCGGCTCGCCGACACGATGATCGCCGCGGACGGGCGGGTGAGCCTGCCCGAGTTCCTGCTGCTGACCACGCTGCGGCGGCGCATCGGCAGCGCGGCACGGGTGCGGGTGCGTCCGATCTACCGTTCGCTGCGCGAGCTGCCGCAGGAAGCGGCGCTGGCGCTGTCGCTGATCGCGCACCTTCGCAGCTCTCGACCGGCGGCCGAGGCCTTCGCCGCCGGGCGGGGGTTCCTGGAGGGCCTGGATCCGGTACTCGCGCCGCTCGGCACGCTCAACCACGCCACGCTCGGCGCGGCGCTGGACCGTCTCAATCAGCTGATGCCGCTGGCCAAGCCGGCGCTGGTCAAGGCCTGCGCGGCCGCCGCATGGGACGCCGGCAGCCCGCAGGTGGACTGGCGCGCGGCGAGCGCGCTGCGCACCCTGTGCACCGCCCTGGACGCACCGATGCCGCCCATGACGGAGGCGGCGATCGACGCGGTGCACTGATCACAGGGCCTTGTGCGCCCCGTCGCACAGCGCGCCCTTGCCGCTCTGCTTGCAGCCGCAGAACCAGACCTTGCCGTCCTGCTCGGCCTTGTAGGGCACCGGGGTGATGGCGGTGTCCTTGTGCGAACCGTCGCAGAAGGGCTGGCGGGCGCTCTTGCCGCAGGCGCACCACCAGTAGGTCTTGCCGGCCTCGACCTCGATCGGATACGGGGCCTTCTGCGCGATGGTGGTTCCGGGTTTCATGAATGACTCCTGCGGGATGGTGGCCGGCGCGGGCTGCGCCGCTCGTCACACGGCATCATAGAGGCACAGCCCACCACCGACCGGAGAACCCGATGGACATCGCCTGGCAGAGCCTCACCCAGCTCAAGGCCGCGCTCGACGCCGGCCGGCTCAGCGCGCAGGAGATCACCGAGCATCTGCTGGCCCGCATCGCCCGGCTTGATCCCGAGCTGCATGCCTTCGTGTCGGTGGATGCCGAGCCGGCGCTCGCCCTGGCGCGGGCCGCCGACCAGGCCCGTGCCGCCGGCCTTCCCCGCTCGCCGCTGCACGGCCTGCCGGTGGTGCTCAAGGACCTGCTCGACATCGAGGGGCGG
>JBIKWU010000103.1:0-12647 GCA_044356115.1 Burkholderiaceae bacterium | reverse complement strand
CTCGCGGCGCAACCTGCAGCGCGTGGCCGACGTCACCGCGGCCACCGTGGAGCGGCTGCTGGCCGCCGGCATGGTGCCTCTGGGCAAGGTCCACATGACCGAGTTCGCCTTCGGCGGCTGGGGCACCAACCCGCTGATGGGCACGCCGCGCAACCCCTGGGATCGCGCGGTGCACCGCGTGCCCGGCGGATCGTCCAGCGGCACCGGCGTGGCGGTGGCGGCGGGGCTCGCGCCGGCGGGCATCGGCAGCGACACCGGCGGCTCGGTGCGCATCCCCTGTGCCTTCAACGGGCTGACCGGCCTGAAGGTCACCCACGGGCGGATCAGCCTGCACGGCACCGGACTGCTCAGCTGGACCCTCGACACCATCGGCCCGATGGCCCGCACGGTGGCTGATTGCGCGCTGCTGCTCGACGCACTGGCCGGCCCCGACCCGCGCGATCCCACCACCCTGGCCCAGCCGCTGGAGCGCTTCGCGCGCGAGCCGCGCGGCGTTCGCGGCCTGCGCCTGGCGCTGCCCGATGCCGACCAGTTGCCGACCCTGATGGATGCCGGGGTGACCGCCGCCTGGCAGGCCGCCGCCCGACGCTTCGAGTCGCTGGGCGTGCAGGTCATGCCGGCCCGGCTGCCGGCCTGGTTCTTCGAGCTGGCGCCCGCGGCGGGTCGGATCATCGCCTCGGAGGCCTACTCGCTGCATGGCGCCTATGTGCGTGATCCGCAGGTGCCGCTGGGCGACGCGGTGCGCGGCCGCATCCGCCAGGCCGAGGCCTTCGGCCCGGGTGACTATCCGCAGGCCCTGCGCGACATGGCCACGCGCCGCCGCGAGTTCGCCGAGTGGTTCGAGGCCTACGATGCCATCCTGCTGCCCAGCGTGCCGATCCCGGCGATCCCGGTGGCCGAGGTGGACGAGGCCTCACCCGCACCGGGCATCCTGACGCGGCCCGCCAACTACCTGGGCCTGTGCGCGCTGGCGCAGCCGGCCGGCCTGGTGCGCGGGCTGCCGGTGGGCGTGCAGATCATTGGCAAGCCCTTCGACGAGCGCACCGTGCTCAGCCTGGGCCAGGCCAGCGAGAGCGCCGGCGGCAGTGATCTGCCGCGCCGGGCGCTCGACTGAGGGCGCCGGGTCGGCGCGCTCAGGCCACCGCGGCCAGGCTCCGACGCGCCGCGGCCAGCGTGGCCTCGATGTCGGCGTCGGAGTGCGCCCCCGAAAAGAAGAAGGCCTCCACCGGCGAGGGCGGCAGATACACGCCCTCGTCGAGCATGAGGTGGTAGAAGCGCTTGAAGCGCTCGACATCCTGGGCCTGGACCTCGGCGAAGCTGGTGGGCGGGCTGGCCAGCATGTAGCAGCCGGCCATCGCGCCGATCGACTGGGCGCAGAAGGCCACCCCGGTGTCGCGGGCAGCCTGGTTCATGCCGGCGACCAGACGGGCGCAGCGCGCCGAGACCGTGTCGAACCAGCCCGGCGCCGCGATGATGTCGAGCGTGGCCAGGCCGGCGGCCATGGCGATCGGGTTGCCCGAGAGGGTGCCGGCCTGGTAGACCGGGCCCAGCGGGGCCATGAGGTCCATGACCCTGGCCGGCCCGCCGATCGCGCCCACTGGCATGCCGCCCCCGATCACCTTGCCGAAGGCGGAGAGATCGGGCACCACGCCCAGCACCTGCTGCGCGCCACCGAGCGACACCCGGAAGCCGGTCATGACCTCGTCGAAGATGAGCAGCGCGCCATGGCGCGTGCACAGCTCGCGCAGGCCCTGGTGGAAGCCCGGCGCCGGCAGGATGAGGTTCATGTTGCCGGCCACCGGCTCGACCATCACGCAGGCGATGTCGTCGGGGTGCTGCTCGAAGAGGGCCTGCACGCTGGCGAGGTCATTGAACTGGGCCACCAGCGTGTGGCGGGCGAGATCGGGCGGCACGCCGGCCGAGCTGGGCGTGCCGAAGGCCAGCGCGCCGGAACCGGCCTTCACGAGCAGGCTGTCGGCGGTGCCGTGATAGCAGCCCTCGAACTTCAGGATCTTGCTGCGCCCGGTGAAGCCGCGCGCGAGCCGGATGGCCGACATGGCCGCCTCGGTGCCCGAACTGGTGAAGCGCACCTTCTCGACGTGCGGAAACAGCGCGCACAGCCGCTCGGCGAGGTCACTCTCGAGGGTGTTGGGCGCGCCGAAGGACAGGCCGCGGGTGGCCGCCTGCTGCACGGCGGCGACCACCGCGGGATGCGACTGCCCGGCGATCATCGGCCCCCAGGAGCCGAGGTAGTCGATGTAGCGGCGGCCTTCGACGTCCCAGAGGTAGGCGCCCTCGGCCCGATCGATGAAACGCGGCGTGCCGCCAACCGCGCGGAACGCGCGCACCGCCGAATTGACACCGCCCACCAGCACGCGCTTGGCGCGCTCGAATTCCGCTGCATTGGTCGTCATAGCCCGTGTGTCCGTGCTGAAGGGTTGAACCGGTCGCCCGGGCGGCCAGCAGCCCGGCGGGTGGGCGCCAGTCTAAACGCTCGTTGACGCCGGCGGGTGTCAGCCGGACCGATAACGGCCCGCCGCGCTCAGGCCACCAGCGCGACCTCGATCGCGCCGAGCGGTCCGTAGTCGGCCCGCACCCGGTCGCCGGGCGCGACCGGCAGCGGCACGATGCAGGTGCCGGTGGTGACCAGGTCGCCCGGCTTGAGCCCCGGCCCATGGCGGGAGAGTTCGTTGGCGATCCAGGTGAGCGCGATGCGCGGATCGCCGAGCACGTTGGCGCCCTGCCCCCGGGCCGCGACCTCGCCCGCGCGCCAGACCTGCACGGGATGGGCGGCGAGGTCGACCTCGCGCCAGCCCGGCGCCATGGCCGGCCCTACCGCCAGCCAGCAGGCGCAGGCGAAGTCGGCGATGAGCTGCGGCGCGCCCACCCGCGCGAAGTCGTGGTAGCGCGAGTCGGGGATCTCGATGGCGGGGTGCAGGTCGGCCACCGCGGCCATCACCTCGGCCTGGGTCCAGGGCCGCAGCCGCGGCGGCAGCGCGCGGTCCATGCGGAAGGCGAACTCGGCCTCGACCACCGACATGCGGCTCGCGCCGATGGGTACCGACGCGCCAGGGGCGAGCAGCCGGTCAGCGAGAAGCCGGCCCGCCAGCGGGCCATCGACCCCGATGTGCTGCTGGCCGGCCTGGCTGGTGGCGGCGATCTTCCAGCCGACCACCGACTGCCCGGTCAGGGCGGCGAGTTCGGCCTGCACGGCATAGCCCGCCGCGCGGTCGGCGGGGCGGCACGCGGCCGGCAGCGAATCCGTGGCGCCACCGCGTTGCCACAGCGGCAGCAGATGACGGGCGGCCTCCCGGGCAGCGCTCATCACGCCCCCGGTTGCGCGAGCAGCGCTTCGATCTCGGTGGCGAGTTCGGCTGGTTCCACCTGAGGCGCATGACGCGTGACGGTGCTGCCGTCGCGGGCCACCAGAAACTTGGTGAAGTTCCATTTCACCGCCTGCGATCCCAGCAGGCCCGGCGCCTGAGCGGTGAGCCACTGCCACAGCGGATGAGCCTGCTCGCCGTTGACATCGACCTTGGCAAAAAGCGGGAAATCGACGCCGAAGTTGCGCTCGCAGAACGCACCGATCTCGTCGGCATCGCCCGGCTCCTGGGCACCGAACTGGTTGCAGGGAAAGCCGAGCACCACCAGACCCTGCTTGCGGTAGCGCTCGTGCAGCGCCTGCAGGCCGGCGTACTGCGGGGTGAAGCCGCAGCGGCTGGCGGTGTTCACCACCAGCACCACCTTGCCGGCGTGGCGGGAGAGCTTGACGCGCTTGCCGTCGAGGCCGCGGGCCTCGAAATCACTGAGCGTGGGCATGGTCAGGGACTTTCTGGCGCTGTGCTGAAGGCGCCGGGAGGAACGGGAACGTCGGCCGGTTCGACCCGGACCGCACAGAACTTGAACTCGGGGATCTTGCCGTGCGGATCGAGCGCCGGGTTGGTGAGCAGATTGGCCGCGGCCTCGGTGTAGGCAAAGGGCAGGAAGACCGTGCCCGCGGCCACGGCCTCGTCGGCCCGCGCGGTGAGCACGATGCTGCCCCGGCGCGAGCTCAGGCGCAAGGCGCCACCGGCAGCCAAGCCCAGGCGGGCGAGGTCCGCCGGGTGCAGGGCGGCAGTGGCGGTGGGCTCGATCGCCTGGAGCACCCCGGCGCGCCGCGTCATCGCGCCGGTATGCCAGTGCTCCAGGAGGCGGCCGGTGATCAGCACGAAGGGATAGGCCGCATCGGGCTGCTCGTCGGCCAGACCGGGCTGCGCGGGCACCAGCCGGGCGCGGCCGTCGGCGGTGGGGAAGCGCTCGCCGAACACCACCGGGTGGCCGGGATCGGCTTCATCGGGACAGGGATAGGTGACCGAGCCCTCGCGCTGCAGCCGCGCCCACGAGATGCCGCGGATCGAGTCCATGGCCTGGCGCATCTCCTCGAAGACCTCGCCGACATCGCGATAGCGCCAGTCAAGGCCGAGCTCGGCGGCCATGCGCTGGATGATCCAGAGGTCGCGTCGCGCCTCGCCCGGCGGGCTGAGCGCCGCCCGCCCGAGCTGCACCATGCGATCGGTGTTGGTGAAGCTGCCGTCCTTCTCGGCGAAGGCCGAGGCCGGCAGGATCACGTCGGCCAGCATCGCGGTCTCGGTGGGGAAGATGTCCTGCACCACCAGCCAGTCGAGCGCGGCGAGCGCCTGCCGCGCATGGGCGAGGTCGGGGTCGGACATGGCCGGGTTCTCGCCCATGATGTACATGCCGCGCACCTGACCGGCGATGGCGGCGTGCAGGATCTCCACCACCGTGAGGCCGGGCCGCGAATCGATAGGCGCGCCCCACAGCCGCTCGATCCGGGCGCGGTGAGCGTCGTCGTCCACGCGGTGGTAGTCGGGCAGCATCATGGGGATGAGGCCGGCATCGGAGGCGCCCTGCACGTTGTTCTGGCCGCGCAGCGGATGCAGGCCGGTGCCCGGGCGGCCGATCTGGCCGGTGATCATCGCCAGCGCGATCAGGCAGCGGACATTGTCGGTGCCGTGCACATGCTGCGAGATGCCCATGCCCCAGAAGATCATCGAGGCGCGGCTGCGGGCATAGCGGCGCGCCACCGCGCGCAGGGTCTCGGGCGCGATGCCGCAGACCGGCGCCATGGCCTCGGGCGTGCAGTGCGCCACCGCAGCGGCCAGCGCCTGGAAATCGGTGGTGCGCTCGCGCACGAACTGCGCGTCGACCAGCCCCTCGGCGATGATGACGTGCAGCAGCGCATTGAGCAGGGCGACGTCGCTGTCGGGCCGGAACTGCAGGGCATGGGTGGCCAGGCGCGACAGCTCGGTGCGGCGCGGGTCGGCCACGATCAGCGCCGCGCCCCGATGGACCGCGTTCTTGATGAAGGTGGCGGCCACCGGGTGATTGACGGTGGGGTTGGCGCCGATCACCAGGATGCACTCGGCCAGCAGCGCGTCGCTCACCGGATTGGAGACCGCCCCCGAGCCCACGCCCTCGAGCAGCGCCGCCACCGAGGAGGCATGACACAGCCGCGTGCAGTGGTCGACATTGTTGGTGCCGAAGCCGGTGCGCACCAGCTTCTGGAACAGGTAGGCCTCCTCGTTGCTGCCCTTGGCCGAGCCGAACCCGGCCAGCGCCGAGGGGCCGTGGGCCTCGCGCAGGCGGGCCAGGCCGCCGCCGGCAAGCGCCAGGGCCTCGTCCCAGCTGGCGGGCCGGAAGTCGTCCTGCCAGTCATCGGGCAGGCCGCGCTCCGGCAGGCGCTTGGGCCGGCCGGCGCGGCGCACCAGCGGCACCACGAGCCGCTGCGGACTGTGGACGTAGTCGAAGCCGAAGCGGCCCTTGACGCACAGCCGGCCGTGATTGGCCGGCCCGTCGCGACCCTCGACCCGGCGGATGCGGTTCTCGCTCACCCGGTAGGTGACCTGGCAGCCCACGCCGCAGAAGGGGCACAGGGAATCGACCGCGGTCTCGTCGGCCTGCGGCCAGGCCGGCTCGCCCGCCTGCTCGCCGCCCAGCGGCAGACGCGGGGCGAGCGCGCCGGTGGGGCAGGCCTGCACGCACTCGCCGCAGCCCACGCAACTGGAGGCGCCCAGGGCGAGGCCGGCGTCGAACACGATGCGCGCGCCCTCGCCGCGGCCGGCATAGCCGATCACGTCGTTGCCCTGGACCTCGTGGCATGCGCGCACGCAGCGCCCGCACTGGATGCAGGCATCGAGGCTGACCGCGATCGCGGGATGCGAGCGGTCGGGCGCGGGCTGCGCCCGCGGCGCGAAGCGGCCCGACGGGGCCTGCAGCGCGCGCGCCCACTGCGTCAGCTCGGAGTCGGGCGAGGCCGCCGCCACATCGGCATCGGCCAGCAGCAGCTCGATCACCATGCGCTGCGCGGCGCGCGCGCGCGCTCCGGCTGAATCGACCCGCATGCCGGGCGTGGGCGCGCGGCAGCACGAGGGCGCGAGCACCCGCTCGCCGGCGATCTCGACCACGCAGGCCCGGCAGTTGCCGTCCGGGCGCAGGCCGTCGCGATGACAGAGATGCGGGATGGCCACGCCGGCGCGTTCGGCGGCCTGCAGGATGGACTCGCCCGGCTGCGCCGAGACCGCACGGCCGTCGAGCTCGAAGACGATGGGCGCCGCCGCCGGCGCGAGGACCGCGCTCATGCCGCGCCTCCGGACGACGGCGGGCCGGTGCGGGTCGCCGCCATGGGCGGCGGCGGATCGGTGAGCTCCTCGGGGAATCGATCCAGCACGCCGAGCAGCAGGTTGGGGGCCGCCTGCCCCAGGCCGCAGATCGAGGCATCGGCCATGGTCCGCGCGAGCTCGCGCAGCAGCGGCCCGTCCCAGCGCGGCTCGGCCATCAGCGTCGCCGCCTTGGCGGTGCCGACCCGACAGGGCGTGCACTGGCCGCAGGACTCGTCGCGGAAGAAGCCCATCATGGCGGCGGCGGCGTCGCGGGCACGATCGGCCTGCGAGAGCACCACCACCGCGGCCGAGCCGATGAAGCAGCCATGCGGCTGCAGGGTGTCGAAGTCGAGCGGCAGATCGGCCATGTCGGCGGGCAGGATGCCGCCCGAGGCGCCCCCGGGCAGCCAGGCATGCAGGCGATGGCCCGGCGCCATGCCGCCGCAGTGCTCGTCGATGAGTTCGCGCAGGGTGATGCCGGCCGGCGCGATGTGCACACCGGGCCTGCGCACCCGACCCGAGACCGAGAAGGCCCGCAGCCCGACACGGCCGTGCCGGCCGTGGCCGCCAAAGACCTGCGGCCCGTGCTGCAGGATGCGTTGCGCCCAGACCAGGGTCTCGACATTGTTGACCAGCGTGGGCCGGCCGAAGAGACCGACCTCGGCGACATAGGGCGGACGCAGCCGCGGCGCGCCCCGCCGACCCTCGATGGACTCGATGAGCGCGCTCTCCTCGCCGCAGATGTAGGCGCCCGCGCCGCGCCGCAGGTGCAGCTCGGGCAGTTGCGCGGCCGGCACTGGCGGGTCGGCGCGCAAGAGGGCGAGTTCGCGCTCGAGCAGCGCGCGCAGGCCGGGGTATTCATCACGCAGGTACAGGTAGCAGGCCTGCGCCTGCACCGCGCGGGCCGCGATCAGCATGCCCGCGATCAGCGCGTGCGGGTCGGTCTCGAGGAAATGCCGGTCCTTGAAGGTGCCCGGCTCGCCCTCGTCGGCATTGACCACCAGCAGGCGAGGCCCGGGCTGGCGCGCCACGATCTGCCACTTGCGGCCGGTGGGAAAGCCCGCGCCGCCCAGGCCGCGCAGGCCGGCCTCGGTGAGGCGCGCGAACACCGCCTCGGGGTCGAGTTCGCCGGCATGCATCGCCACCAGCGCCTGATAGCGGCCCTGGGCGAGCGCCTCGTGATAGCCCTGCGCGGGCGGCAGCGGGCAGCGCGCCGCGGCGGCATCGGCCTGCGCGGCCTGGGCTCGCGCCAGCACCGCCGGCGCGCTGGCCGGCGCCACCGGATGCTGGCCCACCACCGCCGCTGGCGCGGCATCGCAACGGCCCACGCAGGGCACCCGCTGCAGGCGCACCGCGGGCCCGAGCGCGGCGGCGAGATCCTGCGCCAGCGCCTCGGCCCCGGCGAGGCGGCACGACAGCGACTCGCAGACCCGGACCGTGAGCGGCGGCGGTGGCGCCTCGCCCTCGGCGAGCACGTCGAAGTGGTGATAGAAGCTCGCCACCTCGTGGACCTCGGCAGGCGCCAGGCGCAATGCCTCGGCCAGCGCCAGCAGCAGCGGCGCGGGCAGGCAGCCGTGGGTGTCCTGCAGGCGATGCAGGTACTCGATCAGGCGGTCACGGCGCGGCGTCTCGCCGGCGAGCATGACCCGGACCTGTTCGCGCGCCGCGGGGTCGAGCACCGCACCCTTGGGCCGACCCGGCGGCCGACGGAAATGGATCGCCTGCATGAGCGCGACTCTACCCGAGGCGCCACGCGGATCGATGCCGCCGCGCGCAGGAGCGGATCGGGCCGACCGGCGCGCGCGACCCGGCGCCCGGCTCAGAACTCGAGATCGACCGTGGCGAGATGCTCGGGCACGATCACCGGCCAGCCCAGCCGCTCCTCGATGCGCTGGCGCAGGCTGTCGCTGGCGTCGGGTTCACCATGCACGAGATAGACCTGACGCGGCGCCCGGCGGGCGGTGCCCAGCCAGGCGAGGAGTTCGTCGGCATCGGCATGCGCCGACCAGGCGTCGATGTTCTCGACCCGCGCCCGCACCGGATGCCACTCGCCGTGGATGCGCACCTCGCGGGCGCCCGCGACCAGATGGGCGCCCCGGGTACCGCCGGCCTGATAGCCGACGAAGACGATGCGGTTGCGCGGATCAGGCGCCAGTGCCTTCAGGTGATGCAGCACCCGCCCGCCGGTGGCCATGCCGCTGGCGGCGATGATCACCGAGGGCATGCTCAGGCCGGCCAGCGCGCGGGACTGGTCAGGGGTGTTGACCAGCCGCGCCACCGAGCACATGGCCCGGCACTCGGCCACGCTCAGCCGGTGCAGGGTGCGGTAGCGGCGATAGAGCGCGGTGGCGTCGATCGCCATGGGCGAGTCGAGGAAGACCGGCAGATCGGGGATCTCGCCGCGGGCCTTCAGGCGCGACAGCGCGAGCATCACGGTCTGGGCGCGCCCGACCGCGAACGAGGGAATGAGCACCGTGCCGCCGGCGCCCGCGGTCTCGCGGATGATGCGCCCGAGCTCCGCCTGCGCCTCGTCGACCGGATGGGTGCGGTTGCCATAGGTGGACTCGAGCAGCAGCCAGTCGGCGCCGTCGAAGCGGGCGGGTGCGCGCATGATCGGGTCGTTCGGGCGCCCCAGGTCGCCGGAATGCAGCAGCGAGCGATCGCCGCGGCGCAGCCGCACCGAGGCGGCACCCAGCAGATGTCCGGCGGGCTCGAGGCTGACATGCAGCCCCTCGCCCAGATCGAGCGGTGCGCCGAAGGGCAGCTCGCGGAAGCGGGCGATGGCCTTGAGCGCGTCATCGACGGTGTAGAGCGGCTCGGCCGGCGCGTGGTGGCTGTAGCCGTGACGGTTGGCGTACTTCGCCTCTTCTTCCTGAAGGTGCGCGCTGTCCTTGAGCAGGATCTCGCAAAGGTCGCGGGTGGCCGGCGAGGCGTAGATCGGGCCCCGGTAGCCATCGCGCACCAGTGCCGGCAGCCAGCCGCTGTGATCGAGGTGGGCGTGGCTGACGATCACCGCGTCGATGCGGCGCGCGGCCACCGGCAGGGGCTGGCGGTTGCGCAGGCGAAGCTGCTTGTAGCCCTGGAACAGCCCGCAGTCGATCAGCACGGTGCGCCCCCCGCCCTGCAGCAGGTAGCGCGAACCGGTGACGGTGCCGGCCGCGCCGGCGAAGGTGAGTTTCATGCCCGGCTACTGGAAGAAATCCTTGACCTTGTCCATCCAGCCCTTGGACTGCGGGCTGTGCTTGGGATCCTGCAGCGTGGTCTCGAACTCGCGCAGCAGCTTTTTCTGGCGGTCGTTCAGGCGCACCGGGGTCTCGAGCGAGACGTGCGCGTAGAGGTCGCCGGGATAGCTGGAGTGGTAGCCCTTGATGCCCTTGCCGCGCAGCCGGAAGGTCTTGCCCGACTGGGTGCCCTCGGGCAACTCGATCTCGGCGCGGCCGTGCAGCGTGGGCACTTCGATCTTGCCCCCGAGCGCCGCGGTGACGAAGGAGATCGGGATCTCGCAGTGCAGGTCGTCGCCTTCGCGCTGGAAGACAGCGTGCTCCTTGACCTTGATCTCGACGTAGAGGTCGCCGGGCGGCCCGCCGTTGACCCCCGGCTCGCCGTTGCCCGACAGGCGGATGCGCATGCCGTCATCGATGCCGGCCGGAATCTTCACCTCGAGGGTGCGCGACTTCTTCAGCCGGCCCGCGCCGTCGCAGGCCGAACACGGATCGGCGATCACCTTGCCCCGGCCATGGCAGGTGGGGCAGGTCTGCTGGATGGAGAAGAAGCCCTGCTGCATGCGCACCGTGCCCTGCCCGTTGCAGGTGCCGCAGATCTTGGGCTTGGTGCCGGGCTTGGCACCGCTGCCGGCGCAGACCTCGCAGGAATCCCAGCTGGGCACGCGGATCTCGGAGGCGAAGCCGGCCGCGGCCTGCTCCAGCGTGATCTCCATGCCGTAGCGCAGGTCGGCGCCGCGGTAGACATTGGCGCCGCCACCACCACCGCCGCGGCCACGGCCCTGACCGAAGATGTCACCGAAGATGTCGCCGAACACGTCGGAGAAGCCGCCCTGGCCGCCGGGCCCGCCGCCGCCACCCGCCGAAGGGTCCACCCCCGCATGACCGAAGCGGTCGTAGGCCTCGCGCTTGCGAGCGTCGGAGAGCACCTCATAGGCCTCCTTGACCTCCTTGAACTTCTCTTCGGCGCTCTTGTCGTCGGGATTGCGGTCAGGGTGGTGCTTCATCGCGAGCTTGCGATAGGACTTCTTGAGCTCGTCCTCGCTCGCGTTCTTGGCTACCCCCAGCACCTCGTAGTAATCACGCTTGGCCATTCGTCTTTTCCCGTGCCCCGTCGGGGCGATCCGTCCTCGATCGGCTGCGACCGATCCTCATGCGCCTGAAGCGACAAGGACCGCTGACCACGGCGGTGGTCAGCGGTCCGCTGCCGGGAGACCGTCCGACTCAGCCGCGCTTGACTTCCTTGAAGTCGGCGTCGACCACGTCATCATCGGCCGGCTTGCGCGCCTCGGGCCCGCCCGCCGCGGCGCCCGGGCCGCCAGCGGCGCCCGCCGCGCCCTGTTCGGCCTGCATCTTCGCGGCCATGAGCTCGCCGATCTTCTGCGAGGCGGTGGCCAGCGCCGCGGTGCGCGACTCGATCTCGGCCTTGTCCTCGCCCTTGATCGCCTCGTCGAGCGCCTTGATGGCGTCGTCGATGCGGCCCTTGTCCTCGGCACCGATCTGATCGCCGTACTCGGTGAGCGACTTCTTCACCGAATGGGTCATGGCCTCGGCCTGGTTGCGGGCATTGGCGAGTTCGACCCGCTTGTGGTCCTCGGCGGCATTGACCTCGGCATCCTTCACCATCTTCTGGATCTCGGCCTCGGACAGCCCGGAGTTGGCCTTGATGGTGATCTTGTTCTCCTTGCCGCTCGCCTTGTCGCGCGCCGAGACATGCAGGATGCCGTTGGCGTCGATGTCGAAGGCGACCTCGATCTGCGGCATGCCGCGCGGCGACGGCGGGATGCCCTCGAGGTTGAACTCGCCCAGCAGCTTGTTGCCCGCGGCGAGCTCGCGCTCGCCCTGGTAGACCTTGATGGTCACCGCCGGCTGGTTGTCCTCGGCGGTGGAGAACACCTGCGAGTGCTTGGTGGGGATGGTGGTGTTGCGCTTGATCATGGCGGTCATGACCCCGCCGAGCGTCTCGATGCCCAGCGACAGCGGGCTGACATCGAGCAGCAGCACGTCCTTGCGATCACCGGAAAGCACCGAGCCCTGCACCGCCGCGCCCACCGCCACCGCCTCGTCGGGGTTGACGTCCTTGCGCGGCTCCTTGCCGAAGAACTCCTTGACCGCTTCCTGCACCTTGGGCATGCGGGTCATGCCGCCCACCAGGATCACGTCGTCGATGTCGGAGGCCTTCACGCCGGCGTCCTTCATGGCCAGCCGGCAGGGCTCCACGGTGCGCGCCACCAGATCATCGACCAGCGCCTCGAGCTTGGCGCGGGTGAGCTTCATGTTCAGGTGCTTGGGCCCCGAGGCATCGGCGGTGATGTAGGGCAGGTTCAGATCGGTGGCCTGGCTCGAGGACAGCTCGATCTTGGCCTTCTCGGCGGCCTCCTTCAGGCGCTGCAGCGCGAGCACGTCCTTGGCGAGGTCGACGCCCTGCTCCTTCTTGAACTCGGCGATCACGTGATCGATGATGCGCTGATCGAAGTCCTCGCCGCCCAGGAAGGTGTCGCCGTTGGTGGAGAGCACCTCGAACTGCTTCTCGCCATCGACATCGGCGATCTCGATGATCGAGACGTCGAAGGTGCCGCCACCCAGGTCATACACCGCGATCTTGCGGTCCTTGCCGCCGGCCTTGTCCAGGCCGAAGGCCAGCGCCGCGGCGGTGGGCTCGTTGATGATGCGCTTGACGTCCAGGCCGGCGATGCGGCCGGCGTCCTTGGTGGCCTGGCGCTGGCTGTCGTTGAAGTAGGCCGGCACCGTAATCACGGCCTCGGTG
>JBIKWU010000189.1:0-7550 GCA_044356115.1 Burkholderiaceae bacterium | reverse complement strand
TCCAGGGTGACAGCCTGAGCGTTGTGAGCAGTGCTTCGTTCGCGGACCGCAATGCGGGCGTGAACAAGCCGGTGAGCGTCACCGGGGTGAATGTCACCGGCACCGACGCCGGCAACTACACGGTGGCGGCCACGGGCAGCACCACGGCGAACATCGACCCCCGCGTGCTGACCGTGAACTACACCGGCGTGAACCGGGTCTACGACGGCACCACCGCGGCCACGGTGACCACCACCGACAACCGCATCCAGGGTGACAGCCTGAGCGTTGTGAGCAGTGCTTCGTTCGCGGACCGCAATGCGGGCGTGAACAAGCCGGTGAGCGTCACCGGGGTGAATGTCACCGGCACGGACTCGGGCAACTACACGGTGGCGGCCACCGGCAGCACCACGGCGACCATCGACGTGCGGCCCCAGTCCGTGTTCACCGGTGCGGCCGGCGGCGCCTGGAGCAACCCCGCGAACTGGGATGTGATGCCCGACGGGGCCAACGTGGCCTCGGTGCTCATCCGGGCAGCGGGTGCGGCGCAGGTGGTCTTCGATGGCGCCGCGCCAGCGGCGCGGCTGCAATCCCTGGTCAACGGCGGCAACCTGCTGCTGGCCGCCAATGGACTGGATGCGGCGCGCATCAGCAATACCGGCACCCTCACGATTGGTGCCGGCGCCAGCCTTGACCTCTCCGCGAAGACGCTCGAGGGCTCGGGGTCACTGACCAATCTCGGCGCCCTGCGATTGGCCAACAACAATCTCGAAGGTCCGTTGCTCAATGCCGGTTCGCTGATCCTCTCCGGCACCAATCGCCTGGCATCGCTCAGCAACAGCGCACAGGTATCGCTTGCCGACGGCACGACCACCATCACCGGCCGCTATGTGCAGAGCGCTGGCACCACCCGTCTGGGGGCCGAGGGCGCACCGTCGCCCACGCTGGCCGCCGACGTGGTGATCGATGCCGGGGTGCTGCAGGGCGCGGGGCGGATCGCCGGTTCGCTGACCGTCAATGGCGGCACCCTCGCGCCGGGCAGTTCGCCCGGCGCCATCGGCATCGGGGGGGATCTCACGCTCGGGTCGGCGGCCACGGTGGCGCTGGAACTTGGCGGCACGCGCCCGGGCAGTTTCGACAGCCTCGCCGTGCGGGGCGCAGCCCGCCTCGCGGGCACGATGTCGGTGAGCAGCGTCGACGGCTTCGTGCCTGCATCGACCGACAGCTTCACGGTCCTGAGCAGCGGGTCGCTGACCGGAACCTTCGCGGGCTTGACCCGCACGGGCATCGCGATGGCGGGGCTTGCCGCGCCCCAACTCAAGGCGGAGGTGGGCGGTGTGCTTCAGTCCCTGCCAATGTCCGCCATGAGCGTTGATCCTGCCACCACGGCCGCATTCCAGGCGGCATTGCTGACCACCCAGACCGGCATGCAGGCCGGTGCCGCGCAGAGCAGTGCGGCGGCGTCGGGCGGTAGCCTGTCCGGCGGCCTGCCCACCTCGGGTGCATCCTCGGGCAGCGGCGTCACGACCGGCTCGACCAGCACGGGCACCGGCAGCACGAATGGCAGCACGGGTGCGAGTGGCAGCACGGGTGCGAGTGGCAGTACCGGCACCGGCGGCTCCACCGGCACGAGCAACAGCAGTCCCGCCGGTACGCCCTCGAGCACGGGCGCCACGAGCGGCACATCGACATCAGGCTCGACCGATCTGCCCGTGGTGCGTCGATCCACCGTGAACTCCCTGGAACTGCCTGACGCGCCGCCTGCCGGATCCGACAAGTCCTCCTCGCGCGAGGTGCGTCACCTGAAGGACGACAAGAAGGACAAGACCGATCAGAAGGAGCCCGCGTGCTGATGCAGCGCGCCGCCCGAGCGGTCCTGATCCTGTTGCTGCTGGCGCTCGGCGGCGCACCTGCCTGGGCCAACACGGTCGCCGCGGTGTTGCGCAGTGTCACCGGTACGGTGTTCGCGCAGCCGGCGGGCGGACAGCCGCGGCTGGTCACGGTGGGCGCCGAACTGAAGGTGGGCGACACCGTGGGTACCCAGAAGGGGGCCTTCGCGTTGCTGGTGTTTGCCGACGGATCGCGGGTGGCGCTGCGGCCCGAGAGCGCGATGATCATCCGGGGTTACAGCTACAAGGCTGATGACCCGGCCAATGACCAGATGTCGGTGCAACTGCTCAAGGGATGGCTGCGCAATGTCTCGGGCCAGATCGGCAAGCGCGGCAACGACGCCGCCTACCAGTTGCAGGTCAATGACACGACCATCGGCATCCGCGGCACCGACTTCGCGGTGCGCTTGTGCGATGAGGCCTGTGCCGCCGAGACCGAGCCGGTTTCCGAGGGCGTGTTGCCGCAGTCGGGCCGTCTGGGCCAGGTGCTGGCCACGGCACAGCCTCTGGCCCGTTCACGGGAAGGGGTAGCGGCGGGTGAAGCGAGCGTGAGTTCCGCGATCTTCCTGGGCGAGCATGTGATCACTGGCGAGACCGAAGCGGTTCTCGGGCTCGACGATGGCACCCGCGTGGTGATGGGACCCGGTACGGAACTCGCGCTGCGCGCCGAGGAAGACGCCCGAGGCCGTCGTGTGGTGCGTCTAGACCTGCTGCGCGGCGCCTTGCGGCTGGCCACGCCGCAACAGCCTGGCGCCCGCCTCTACGGTCTGCTCGTCAACGCCGGCGAGCTGGTCGGCATACGCCAGAACACGACGCTGGACGTGAGCTGTGCTCGGCCAGCGCGCAGCGCCGGGTATGCCTGTGACGAGAGCGCCGTCCTGCTGCGCAGCGGCCAGTCCGACGTGCTGTCGACCACCGCGCTGCGCTCGCTGCGCGCGGGGCAACCGGTGCGCCTGCTCGATCCGGCCGCTGCGGTCGACGGTGCTCCTGCCCAGCCTGAGGGCGGGGCCCAGCCTTCTTCCCCGGCGATGCCCGCCCCTTCGTCCGGCAGAAGGGCCGAACCCGTGCCGATCGCGTGCGCTGGCCAGCCCGATGGCATCCTGCAGCTCGAGCCGGTGGCGGTCTGGCCGCGCTGGGCACCCGCCCAGGAAGATGCGGTCCTCGCCCGTCCCGCGTCCGAAGCACGGCTCGTGCCGGTGCAACTCCCCCCGGGTGGCGCGTCGCCCATGCCCAATGTGCGAGGGCTGTTCGATCCCGCTGATCTGCCGGTGGATGCTGCCCGTCCGCCGATGAGCACCCAGCAGCCGGCGGCGGGCATCTATGCCGCCGTCTTCGAAGGGGTGATCACCATGGGCAATCCCTCCGGGCGGATCTTCATTCCGGCCAGCCAGGGCGGATTCGCGCCGGTGCTCGGCACTGCGGCGCCGCCTCGGGTGCTGCCGGCTGCGCCGCGCTTCATGGAAACCGATCGGGAACTGCAGCGGCCGCGCCTGTTCCCGGGCCAGTGCGTGCGCTGACCGGCCAGCGCGCTGCTCGTGTCGACCATGCACCCGATCGCGCGACTTCATGCGCAGGGACTGGGCTTCGCCTACCCCGGGGTACCGGTGTTCGAGGGTCTGGACTTCCTCATCGGGCCCGGCCTGTCCGTCATCCTCGGCGGTGATGGTCGGGGCAAGACCACGCTGCTGCGTCTGCTGGCGGGCGAGCTGACCCCGAGCGCGGGCAAGCTCGAGCGCGACGTCCCCGCGCTGTTCTCGGTTGACCCTCACAACCCGGACGACGACAGGCTCACTGCGCGTCAATGGCTCGCCCAGCATCGCGCCCGGTATCCAGGCTGGGACGAAGCCCTGGAAGCGCGGCTGATCGAGGGGTTTTCCCTCGAGGTGCATCGGGACAAGCAACTGTTCATGCTGTCCACCGGGACCCGTCGCAAGATCTGGCTGAGCGCAGCCCTCGCCTGCGGGGCATCACTGGTGCTGCTGGAAACGCCGTTCAGCGCACTCGACCTGCCCTCGCGCCGCTACCTGGCCAGCGTGTTGCGCGAACGTGCCGAAGACCGCAACCAGGCCCTGGTGATCGCCGATCATGCGCTGCCCGACGAACTGGCGGGTCTGCGGCCCGCCGTTTGCGTCGGGCTGGGCGACTGATAGACCCCTCAGATCGCGATCTTGCTGCCGAGTTCCACCACCGCGTTGTTGGGCAGTTTGAGGAACTCGGCCGCGGCGCTGGCGTTCAGGTGCATCTGTGCGAACAGACGTTCGCGCCATGGCGCCATGCCGCCGCCCAGGGTGGGGATCACGATATCGCGCGACAGGAAGTAGCTGGTGGTCATCGGTTCGAGCGCCACGCCCCGCCCCTTGAGCTGCTCGAGGGCCAGCGGCAGGTCAGGGTCGTTCTTGAAGCCGTAGTTGACCACCACCTGCCAGGCGTTGTGCCCCAGCGGCTCGATCTCCAGCCGCTTGTCCAGCCCCACCCAGGGGACCTCATGACTGCGCACCGTGACGAACAGGTTGTGCTCGTGCAGCACCTTGTTGTGCTTGAGGTTGTGCAGCAAGGCGTGCGGCACGGTGCCGGGCTGGGCCGAGAGAAACACCGCGGTGCCTTCCACGCGCGCCGGGGGCACGGCGAAGACGGCGTCGAGAAAGCCGGGGAGTTCCAGCCCGTCGGCCTCCAGCGAGCGATTGAGCAGCCGTCGTCCCTCGTGCCAGGTGGTCATCAGCAGGAACACCGCGCCGCCGATCAGCAGCGGAAACCAGCCGCCGTCGGCCAGCTTGAGAAGGTTCGAGCTGAAGAAGGCGAGGTCAATCACGAAGAAGAAACCGGTGGCCGCCACGCACAAGGCCCAGGGGTAGCCCCAGCCGTAGCGGATGACGAAGAAGGTCAGCACCGTGGTGATCAGCATGTCGAGCGTGACCGCGATGCCGTAGGCCGCCGCGAGGTTGCTGGAGTTCTTGAACAGGGCCACGGCCAGCACGATGGCCACGAACAGACCCCAGTTCACGAACGGGATGTAGATCTGCCCGGTGTCCTTGATGCTGGTGTGCTGGATCTGCAGGCGCGGCAGGTAGCCGAGCTGGATCACCTGCTTGGTGACGCTGAACGCGCCGGTGATCAGCGCCTGCGAGGCGATGACCGTGGCCATGGTGGCCAGGCCCACCAGCGGTAGCAGGGCCCAGTTGGGCGCCATCTTGTAGAACGGATTGCTCACCGCCTGCGGATCGCTCAGCAGCAGCGCACCCTGCCCGAAGTAGTTGAGGATCAGCGCCGGCATCACCACCGAGAACCAGGCCAGGCGGATGGGCTTCTTGCCGAAGTGCCCCATGTCGGCATAGAGGGCCTCGCCGCCCGTGACGCAGAGCACCACCGCGCCCAGGATGATGAAGGTGGTGCCCGGCTGCGCCCACATGAATCGCAGGGCGTGATGCGGGCTGACGGCCCAGAGGATCTCGGGGTGGTCGATGATCTTGGACACCCCCAGCAACGCGATGACCAGAAACCACACCAGCGTGATCGGCCCGAACAGCCGGCCGATGCCGGCGGTGCCGCGTTTCTGCACCGCGAACAGCGCCAGCAGGATCACCAGGGTGATCGGGATCACCGCGCTGCGCAGCGCCGGCGAGACCACCTCCAGGCCTTCCACGGCCGAAAGCACCGAGATGGACGGAGTGATCACGCCGTCGCCGTAGAACAGGCAGGTGCCGAAGACGCCGATCAGCAGCATGACGCTGCGCAGCCTGGGCTTGTCGCGCACCGACTGGGAGGCCAGCGCGAGCATGGCCACCAGCCCGCCCTCGCCGTGGTTGTCGGCACGCAGCACCAGGGTGACGTACTTCAGCGAGACGATGAGGGTGAGCGTCCAGACGAAGATGGACAGCACCCCGTAGATGTTCTCGGGGGTCAGGGCCAGGTGCCCGGTATGGAACACCTCCTTGACCGCGTAGAGCACGCTGGTGCCGATGTCGCCGTAGACGACGCCGATGGCACCCAGGGTGAGGGCACCCAGCGAGGACCTGGAAGGGCTCATGACGCAAAAAGGCAGCCCGAAGGCTGCCTCCTCGTGTGGTTGTTTCCGCTATTGTGCGCCTCTTCGGGCTTTCCCGCGCGCCTTGCGCGCCTGCCGGACATGTCACTCGAGACCTGGTTGCTCTATCTGCTGGCCGCGGTCGGTCTGTCGGTCTCGCCCGGGCCTAACAGCCTGCTCGCCCTGACCCACGGCGCGCTGCACGGCTGGCGGCCCGCGCTGGCGACCATCGCGGGCGGCTCCGTGGGCTTCGTCAGCCTCATCGCGCTGTCGCTGTTCGGGATCGGCGCGCTGCTCCAGGCCTGGCCGGTGGCGCTGTCCGCGCTGAAATGGGTGGGTGGCGCCTATCTCGCCTGGCTGGGCATCCAGGTCTGGCGCTCGCCGCCGATCCGTCTGGATCTCGGCATGGCGCCCGGCGCGGTATCGGCCTGGCGGCTGTGGCGCCAGGGGGCGCTCGCCGCGCTCACCAACCCCAAGGGGCTGCTTTTCTTTGCCGCCTTCCTGCCGCAGTTCATCGACCCGCGCCGTGACCTGATGACGCAGTTCGCCCTGATGGCGGGTACCTTCGCGGTGGTCGAGTTCGTCACCGAATGGGTGCTCGCGATGGCCGCACATCGCTTCAGCGGCTGGCTTGGGCGCGCCGGGCGTACCTTCAACCGGGTCTGCGGCGCGCTGTTCGTGTGCATCGGCGCGCTCCTGCCCCTTCGCGCCTGAACAGGCGGTCACCTTCCAGGAGTGTCCTGTGAGATTTTCCGACGAGACCATGGCGGGGTTCGCCAGCAGCTCGCTCTACCGCACGCTCGGCATCCGCATGCACGCGGTGGCCGACGGTTCGGCCAGTTCCAGCCTGGACCCCGAGGCCGCCGTGTGCTGGCCCACCCCGGGTCAGCCCCACGGCGGGGTGATCTTCACGATCATGGACACCACCATGGCCTTTGCCGCGCTTTCCAACGGCGAGGCCGGCACCGGCAGCGCCACGGTGGATTGCAGCATCCAGTACACCGCGCCGGCCCGAGAAGCGCCTTTCCGCTGCGAGGCGCGCACGGTCAGCCGGACCGCCCGGACCGCCTTCGTGCGGGCCGAGCTCGCCGATGCACAGGGCACGGTGGTGGCCCTGGCCCAGGGCACCTTCCGCCTGTTCGCGCCGCGGCCGGCGCCAGCCCTCACGCCGAAAAGCGCCGGCCCAGGTAGCTGAACAGGGTGCGCACCGTCTGCGCCTCGCCGCCCACCGGGCGGCCGGGCCGCGGCGCGTCGTTCCAGCCGAACAGGTCGATGTGCAGCCAGTCGATGTCGGCCGGCACGAAGTGCTCGAGGAAGAGCGCGGCATTGATGGCGCCGCCCATGGCATTGCGCCCGGTGTTGACGATGTCGGCGATCTCGCTCTCGATGCCGCGACGGTAGTCGGGCCACAGCGGCAGATGCCACATCGGGTCTTCGGTGCTCAGGCTCAGGTCGACGATCTCGCGGGCCAGGTCCATGCGTCGGCAGAAGAGCGCGGGCAGTTGCGGGCCCAGCGCCACCCGGGCGGCGCCGGTGAGCGTGGCCAGGTCGATCATCAGTTCGGGGCGAGACTGTGCGCCATAGGCGAGGGCATCGCACAGGATCACCCGGCCCTCGGCGTCGGTGTTGCCGATCTCGATGTGCAGGCCCTGACGGGTGCG
>JBIKWU010000188.1:0-7591 GCA_044356115.1 Burkholderiaceae bacterium | reverse complement strand
CGCCGCCATGGAAGTCGGGCACCGGCGGCAGGCCGTTCAGCTTGTAGACCGGGTTCATCTTCTCTTCGCCGCCCACGTGCAGCACCACCGGCACGCCGGCCTCCTGGGCCAGCGCCCAGACCGGGTCCAGGCCGATGTGGCTGGGCGAGTGCCGGCGCGGGCACAGCGAGGGGATCATCAGGGCGCGGGCGCCCAGCGAGATGGCCAGCCGCGCGGTGGCCAGGGCGCGGTCGAAGTCCTCGAGCGGCACGTAGGCGGTGGCCAGCAGGCGGCGGTCGACCTTGCAGAAGTCGGTCATCATGCGGTTGTGCGCGTCGGCCGCCGCATAGCACAGCTCGAGGTCATCGCCCTGGTCGAGCCCGAAGTTGCCCAGGCAGAAGGTGGTGAACACCAGCTGGCTGGCAAAGCCGAGCAGATCGAGCGCGTGCGGGCGATCGGCCTTCAGGAACGCGCCGTGCGCCTCGTAGTTCTTGCGCAGCAGGATGTTGGCATCCACCCCGGCGCGAAACGCCGGCTCGGCGTGGGCCTGCGCCGACTGGCCCGGGCGCTGCACGCCGCGCCGTGCCTGCCAGGCCGGCAGCGCATGAAAGCGCGACAGCAGCCGTGGCTCGAACCAGGGGTCGAGACAGTCGGCCAGTTCCATGAGGTGGCTGTCGGCGTCGTGGATCAGACGCCCGTTGGCGTAGGCCATGGCGGAGTTCCTGATGGGCGGGGTGGCGGGCGGCGGCCGCGGGAAACGGGCCGCCGGGATGGCGTGCAGGGACTATACCGCCGCGCCGCCGGCCTCCGGCCACTGCCAGCCGGCGTAGCGCTCGCGCAGTTTCGCTTTCCAGAACTTGCCGGTGGAGGTTCTTGGAATGGCGTCGATGAATTCCACCGCGTCGGGGAGCTGCCAGCGGGCAAAGCGCGGCGCGAGGAATTCGCGCAGCGCAGCCGGCGTGAGCGACTGCCCGGGCTTGAGCACCACGCAGGCCAGCGGCCGCTCGGCCCATTTCGGGTGGCTGACCGCGATCACCGCGGCCTCGGCCACCGCGGGGTGCGCCATGATCGCGTTCTCGAGATCGACCGAGCTGATCCATTCGCCGCCCGACTTGATCAGGTCCTTGGTGCGGTCGGAGAGCCGCACGTAGCCGTACTCGTCGATCGCGGCCACGTCGCCGGTGCGCAGCCAGCCGTCATCGGTGAACTTCTCGGGATCGCGCGCCACCTCGTGGTAGCTGCCGGTGATGTAGGGGCCACGCACCTGCAGCTCGCCCACCTCGCGGTTGTTCCAGGCGCATTCGCGGCCGTCGTCGTCGACGATGCGCAGATCGACCAGCGGCACCGGCACGCCCTGCATCGCCTGGCGGCGGAAGAGCTCGTCGGCATCGGCGCCGGCCAGCTCCGACTTCCGGTACGACATGGCGGCCATCGGCGAGGTCTCGGTCATGCCCCAGGCCTGCTTGATGAGGATGCCGTGGGCGGCATAGGCGCGGATCAGCGCCTCGGGCACGGCCGAGCCGCCCACCAGGCTGCGCATGCCGGTGGGCAGCTTCCAGCGGCCGGGCTGCGCCTCGTGGTTCTGGATCATGGTGAGCCAGATGGTGGGCACGCCCAGCGACAGCGTGGGCGGGTCGACCTGCATCTGGTCGAGGAGGTCGTCGGCGTGCAGGTGCGGGCCGGGGAAGACCAGCTTGGCGCCGACCATCAGCGCCATGTAGGGCACGCCCCAGGCGTTGGCATGGAACATCGGCGTGACCGGGAACACCACGTCGTTGTTCGAGAGCGCGCCGTTGTCGGGCAGCGCCGCCACCAGCGAGTGCAGCACCGTGGACCGGTGCGAATAGACCACGCCCTTGGGCCGGCCGGTGGTGCCGGAGGTGTAGCACATGGCCACCGGGTCGTCCTCTGCATGAGGCGGGTAGCTGAAGTGCTCGGGCGCGCGCGCCAGCATCTGCTCGTAGTCGTCGATGGCGGGGTCGCCGGCATGGGGGTCGCCGGCGCGGGTGGCCACCGGCGCGCCCGAGAACGGGAACACGATCACGCGCTCGAAGCGGTGCAGGTGCGCGAACTGCTGGTAGAGCGGCAGCAGGATGTCGTCGATGATCAGGAAGCGGTCGGCGGCGTGGCCGGCGATCCAGCCGATCTCGTCGGGCGAGAGCCGCAGGTTCAGGGTGTGCATCACGCCACCGGCGGCCGGGATGCCGAGGTAGCACTCCAGGTGGGCGTGGTGGTTCCAGCACAGCGTAGCCACGCGGTCGCCCTTGCGCAGCCCGGCGGCGAGCAGCGCCGAGGCCAGCGCCCGGGTGCGGCGGTAGTACTCGCCGTAGGTGTGGCGCCGGTAGGTCTTGTCGGGCAGGCGCGAGACGATCTCGGTGCGCGGGAACAGGCGCCCGGCGCGGTCGAGAAAGTGGTTCAGCGACAGGGTGGCTTGCTGCATGGTGGCGTGCATGAGGCTCTCCTCGGACGATGCGGTCAGGGATGGGATGAGGGCAGCGCGTCGCGGCCGGCGAACCGCGCCGCCGGACCCAGGGCCTCGGCGATGCGCAGGCATTCATTCCACTTGGCCATGCGCTCGGAGCGGGCGAAGGAGCCCACCTTGAGCTGGCCGGCGTTCCAGCCCACCGCCAGGTGGGCGATGGCGACATCCTCGGTCTCGCCCGAGCGCGCCGAGATGACGGTAGCCCAGCCGGCGTGGCGCGCGGCCTCCAGCGCGGCGCGGGTCTCGGTGACGGTGCCGGCCTGGTTGGGCTTGATCAGCGCGCAGTTGCAGGCCGGCAGCGCGGCGGCCTGCGCGATGCGCGCGGCGCTGGTCACCAGGAAGTCGTCGCCGATGATCTGCACGCGCTGGCCGTGGAGCCGGGTGAACTCGGCCATGCCGGCGGCGTCGTCCTCGGCGAGCGGGTCTTCGATGGACACGATCGGGGAGGCCTTCAGCCAGTCGCCGAGCAGCGCGATGAGGCCGGCGGTGTCGAGCTCGCGCGACTCCAGGCCAAGGCGGTAGCGGCCCTCGCGGCCGAACTCCGAGGCGGCGATGTCGAGCGACAGCGCCATGTCGGCCCCGGGCCGCAGGCCGGCGCTCTCGATGGCCCGCACCAGCAGGCCCAGCGCCTCCTCGTTGGTCTGGAACACCGGCCACCAGCCGCCTTCGTCGGCCACGCCCTGGCGGCGCCCGCTGGCGGCCATCAGCGCGCCGGCGGCCGCGTAGACCTCGGCGGTCATGGCCATGGCCTGATCGAAGCTTGCCGCCCCCAGCGGCATCACCATGAAGTCCTGGATGTCGACGCGGCGGCCGGCGTGGGCGCCACCGCCGAAGATCTGGATCTCGGGCAGCGGCAGGCTGACCGGGCCGTCGCCGGCCAGATGACGCCACAGCGGCAGGCCGCGGGCGGCCGCGGCCGCGTGCAGCACCGCCAGGCTGGTGGCCACCAGCGCGTTGCCGCCCAGGCGCGACTTCAGCGGCGTGCCATCGAGGGCGATCAGCGCCGCGTCGATGCCGGCCTGATCGAGGGCATCGCGCCCGCCCAGCAGCGGGCCGATCTCGGCGCGGATGCCGGCGAGCGCCTGGCTGACATCGAGCCCGCCCAGGCGCGGGCCGCCGTCGCGCCGCTCGATGGCCTCGCGGGAGCCGCGCGAGGCGCCGGCCGGTGCGATGCCCCGCCCGAGGCTGCCATCGGCCAGCACGATCTCCACCTCGAGGGTGGGCCGGCCGCGGCTGTCCCAGATGCGACGGGCGCGGGTCTCGCGGATGCGGGTGTCGGTGGGTGGGCTCATGCGGGAATCTTCATCAGGGCGCGCCAGGTGTCGACCAGCGCGGGCAGGTGGGGCGCCGGATGCAGCACCAGGTGACGGGCGGCGGCGCGCACCGGCGCGCGCAGGGCCTCGGTGTCGAGGTACTCCACCGGCGACTTGCCGTCGACGCGAGCGAGCAGCAGCCCGCCGATCAGCGCGGCCACCCGCGCCTGCAGCGCGTCGGGATCTTCCCAGCGCACTGCTTCCAGATAGGCCTGCGTCGCGGCGCGCAGGCAGGCGAGGTAGGCCGCGGCGTGCGCCGGGCGCCAGGCGCACTTCAGCAGCAGGTGGTTGAGCAGGAAGGCGAGGTCGAAGGCCGGGTCGCCGTACCAGGCGCACTCGGCGTCAAGCAGCACCGGTCCGCGCGGCCCGCACAGGATGTTCTTGGGGCTGACATCGCCATGCACCAGCGCGATCCGGTTGCCTGCGGTCCGGGTGATGAGGCCGTGCAGCGCCGGGGCGCAGTCGGGGTGGGCCAGGGCGGCCGCGCCGAGATAGGGGTCGAGGCGCAGGGCATGAAACTGCGCGTCATGGGCGAAGGCGGCGGCCAGATCAGGCCGGCCGGCGCTGGCCTGGTGGATGGCCGCGAGGGTGCGGCCCACGGCGGCGGCAATCGCCGGATCGGCGCGGCCCTCGCGCAGCTCGGCCTTCCAGACCGGGTGGCGTTCGGGGTCGAGCCAGGTCATGGCGAAGGCATGACCCACTGGATCTTCACCGAGCACCTCGGGCACCCGCTCCGGCACGATGCCGGCCACCCAGCGCAGCCAGGCCACCTCGGCGTGGTTGCGTTCGACCGGCGCGAGCCACTGCGCGGCCACGCGCAATTGCGGCAGCGCGGTCTTCACGCACACCGGCCCGCCGGCCGGCGTGGCCAGCACGATCAGCGAGGACACCCCGCCGGTGAGCGGCTGCAGCGTGACCGCCTCGTGGGGGCCGGCCAGACCCATGCGGCGCAGGCTGGCGAGCATCTGCGCGTGTTCGTTCTCGCTCAGGCTCATGATGGGCCGATTCTCCCACGGCCGCCGGCCGGCTTGCGGGCGGCCGCGTCCGGCATGGGCCACAATGCCGGCTTCCCGATCCCTGCGAAACCGCTCATGACAGCGCACCACCTGCTCGTGCTGGGCAAGCCCGGCGAATCCCACTTCAGCCTGCTCTCGCGGCTGCCGGCCGGCACCTCGGTACGCATCACGAATGACCCTGCCGAAGCCCAGGCCGAGGGCCGCCGGGCCACCGCCATGCTCTGCGACATGGGCCGCGGCGCCCTCCTCGAGGCGGCCATGCGCGAGGCGCCGGCGCTGCGCTGGGTGCACTGCCTGTCGGCCGGCGTCGAGACCGTGCTGTTCCCGGCCATGCTTGCCCACCCGGCGGTGCTGACCAACGGCCGCGGCATGTACAAGCGGGCACTGGCCGAGTTCGTGATGGCCGGTTGTCTGTACTTCGCCAAGGACATCGGCCGGTTGCGGGCCAGTCAGGCGGCCGGTCGCTGGGATGGCTTCTTCATGCAGGAGCTCGCCGGGCGCACGCTCGCGATCGTCGGCTACGGCGAGATCGGCCGGGCCACCGCCACGCTGGCGCGGGCCTTCGGCATGCGGGTGCTGGCCTGCCGTCGCCGGCCCGAACTCTCGCGCGACGATCCGATGGTCGACCAGGTGTACGCCGACAGCGAGCGCCGCGAGATGATCGCGCAGGCCGACTACATCTGCGCCGCGGCGCCCAATGTGCCCGGCGCGATCGGCCTGATCGGCGCGGCCGAGTTCGCGGCCATGAAGCCAGGCGCGGTGGTGATCAATGTCGGGCGCGGCCCGACCATCGTCGAGTCCGAACTGGTGGCGGCGCTGCAAGCGCAGCGCATCCGCGGCGCGGTGCTCGACGTGTTCGACGTCGAGCCGCTGCCGCAGGGCCATCCGCTCTATCAGCTCGACAACGTGCTGATGTCGGCCCACTGCGCCGACCGGGTCGAGGGCTGGCTCGAGACCGCCATGACGGTGTTTCTCGACAACCATGCCCGCTTCATCGCCGGCGAGCCGCTGCTGAACATCGTCGACAAGCAGGCGGGGTACTGAGATGGCCGCCGCTTCGGAGGCACCGGCCGCAGCCGGCGTGCTTGCCGGTCAGGTTGCCCTGATCACCGGCGCCAGTCGCGGCATCGGCCTGGCCATCGCCCGGGTTCTGGCGGCGGACGGCGCCGACCTGTGCCTGGCGGCCACCCGCGCCGACGGCCTGGCCCGCGCCGAGGCCGAGCTCGCCGGGGCGCCCGGCGCCCGTCATCTCGAGGTGCTCGACGTGACCGATCGCGCCGCGGTGCGGGCGGCCGTGGAGCGTACCCTCGCGCGTTTCGGCCGGATCGACATCCTGGTCAACAACGCCGGCATCCACATCGCGCGCGGCTTTCTCGAGCATGACCCGTCCGACTTCCAGCGCCTGCTCGATGTCAACCTGTTCGGCGTCATCCACATGACCCAGGCGGTGCTGCCCGGCATGCTCGAGCGGGGCGCGGGTCGCATCATCAACATCGCCTCCACCGCCGGGCGCTGGGGCTCGCGCAACCAGGCCGGCTACAACACCAGCAAGCACGCGGTGCTCGGCCTGACCCGCTGTGTGGCGCTCGAGGTGGCGTCCCGCGGGGTGACGGTGAACGCGATCTGCCCGGGCTTCGTCGACACCGACATGCTCGGCGGCATCAAGCGCGAGTACGGTCAGATGGGCATCGACGGCGAGGCCGCGATCGGCGGCATGCTCGCCACGCGGGTGCCGATGGGCCGCGCCATGCGCGCCGACGAAATCGCCGGGCTCGCCCGCTACCTCGCGTCGCCGGCCTGCTCGGGCATGACCGGTCAGGCGCTCACCATCGACGGCGGCATGCTCACGGCGTAAGGCGATGGTGCGCTGGATGGCTCATCGCCAGTGGGCCTGGGCCAGCGCGATCCACGCCGGCAGGGTCACCGCGGCCGCCAGCGTGGACAGCGTGATCAGCCGCGCCGCAAACGGGCCATCCCCGCCCATGCGGCTGGCCAGCACCGAGGCCGCGGGCGAGGTGGGCACCGCCGCGAACAGCACCACGATCACCGCCGAAAGGCTGTCCAGCCCGAGCAGCCGGGCCGCGCCGAAGGCCACCGCCGGCATCGCCACCAGCTTGGCGGTCGTGAGCCACGCGGCCAGCCGGCGGGCGCTGCGCGCGAGCACCGGATCGGCCGGGCCGGCGCCGCCCAATCGCAGGCTCGCGCCCACGCAGAGCAGGCCCAGGGCGAGCGCGCCCTGGCCCAGCCGCAGCAGGGTCGCGTCCACGGGTTCCGGCATGCGCACGCCGAGCGTCTGCGCGATCAGGCCGCCGACGGTGGCCAGCACCAGCGGATTGCGCGCTAGCGCTTTCCAGAGGCTGCCACCCGCCTCACGGGCCAGCGGATAGACCGCGCCCATGTTGGCCAGGGGCACGATGAAGCCCACGATCAGCGCCGCCAGCGCCAGCCCCGGCGCCTCGCCCACCCGCGCCGCCACCGAGAGCGTGATGTAGGAATTGAAGCGAAAGCCGCACTGCGCGGCCGAGGCGAACTGCCGCCGGTCGCTGCCCAGCAGGCGCGGCGCGGCATAGCTCAGGCCGATGCCGGTGGCCAGGGCGGCATAGGCCGCGAGCACCAGCGGCGCGGCCTGGTCGAGCGCGAGCGAGGCGCGGCAGATCGAGCCGAACAGCAGGGCGGGAAACAGCACCCAGTAGACCAGCGCCTCGGCGCCGTCCCAGAAGCCCGCCGGCAACCAGGCGCGGCGGGCGAGCAGCCAGCCGAGCGCGATCAGCGCGAGGTCGGGAAAGAGCAGGGCGAGGGCG
>JBIKWU010000025.1:0-24323 GCA_044356115.1 Burkholderiaceae bacterium | reverse complement strand
AAGCTGCCCACCTACTACGTGATGGAGCGCGACCTCGACATGCCGGCCACCGTGGCCCCGCACATGCCCTCGGCGGCGGCCATCGCGGCCTGCCGCTGGCTGCCTGATGACGAGTTGCGGGTCTACAGCAGCGAATACACCCGCACCGGCTTCCAGGGCGGGCTGCAGTGGTACCGCTGCGGCATCACCACCATCCAGCAGGCCGAACTGCAGACCTTCGCCGGTCGCCGCATCGAGGTGCCCGCCCTGTTCATCGCGGGCGCGCAGGACTGGGGGATCCACCAGCGCCCGGGCGAGTTGCGGCGCATGGCCGAGTCAGGATGCGCGCGCTTCGAGGGCGTGCACCTCGTGCCCGGCGCCGGCCACTGGGTGCAGCAGGAGCAGCCCGAGGCCGTGAGCGCGCTGCTGCGCGACTTCCTGGGCCGCCGCGCCGCCTGAGGCCGCCGCTCGGGCCCCTCCGCGGGCCACATCCTCGGGCCCCATCGTCGGGCCCGCCTCAGCACCCGCAGAGGCCGATCCTCGGGTCACCCCTCAGGCGGCCACCGGGAGGTCGCGGATGGCCTCGCTCGCCGGGAAATGCGCCCACTCGTGCAGATGGGGCTTGTAGTAGCGGCGCTCGTGCAGCTGCTCGAGCGCGAGCCCGTACATGTGGAAATTGAGCACCGGCTGCTCGGGCGCCATGTGGATGGAGTGCAGGTCTTCGGGCAGGAAGCCGATGCCGGTGCCCGGCCCGACCGTGAAGGTCTCGCGCTGCGCCACCCCGCCGCGGCCATCATGATCGTAGAGGCGGTTGAGTTCCTCGCCCTGCAGGCCGACGATCACCGCCCAGGTGGTGTGGTTGTGGGCCGGCGTGTCGGTACCGCCGCGGCTGACATGGCCGTAGAGGGCGAAGCGGTGATCAGGGTCTTCGGAGAGCCGGTAGAGCGCGTTGTTGCGCGCCGAGCCTGGCGGAGGCATGGGGAAGTCGGCCATCGGAAACAGTTCGCTGCGCGCGGCGAGCGCCAGCAGCGCACCCCGGATGGCCGCGAGGCTCTCGCGGGTGACGCCCTGCGCGGCCTCGATGGCGCGTACCTGCGCGACCGTGTCGGCGATGGCCTGCTGACGCAGGCGATGACGGGTGGTGGCATCCATGGCTGACCCCTGTGTCGGAAAATCCCTGCGGCGCAGGGCGGCCTGCTGACGGCGGCCCGGCAAGTCTGGCAAGGTTGGATCGGGACATCCTAACCGACCGCAACCCCATTTCAGGTCGGCCTTCTGGCCGCCGGTCTTTCGCCAGGAGAGTGCTCTTGACGCCCGAATCCCGCAAGACGGCCCGCTGGCTGGCCGCGCAGTACGCGAAACGCCGGCCCTTCCAGGCCTTTCCGCCGGGCCTCGCGCCCGCCGATCTCGGCGCGGCCTATGCCGCCCAGGACGCCTTCGTGGCGCTCAAGGCCCGCAGCTGCGGCGGCGTGGCCGGCTGGAAGATCGCCCTGTCGAACCCGGCCATGCAGCAGATGGTGGGTCTGGCCTCGCCGGTGTCGGGGCGGCTGCATCAGCGCCAGCTCGTGGACGGGCCGGCCAGGGTCAGCGCCTCGGCCTATGGCCGCCTGATCATCGAGTTCGAGATCGCGGTGGAGATCGGCTCCGACATCGCGCCGCCGGGCGGGCGCTGCACGCCCGAACTCGCGGCGCGCTCGGTGGCCGCGGTGCGCCCGGCCTTCGAGATCGCCGATGACCGCAATGCCGACTACGCCAGCCTCTCGCACCATGCGCTGCAGATGGTCGCCGACAATGCCTGGACGCAGGGCGCGGTGCTCGGCGAACGCCGCACCGACTGGCGCGCCCTCGATCTGGCCGCCCTGCGCGGCGAGGTGCTGTGCAATGGCGAAGTGGTGGGCGAAGGCTTCGGGCGAGACCTCATGGGCCACCCCATGAACGCCCTGGCCTGGCTGGCCAGCCATGCCGCCGGGCGGGGCACCCCGATGCGGGTGGGCGACATCGCCATCCTGGGCAGCATGATCACCACCCGCTTCCCCAAGCCGGGCGAGCACTGGCGCTTTGCCCTCGACGGCTTCCCGGCGCTCGATCTGCGCATCGATCCCTGAGCCGCCCGCGCGGATCAGGCGCCCGCGCGGATCGGAAACCGCACCACTCAGCGAATCAGTTCGGTCATCAGCCCGGTGGAACTGGCGCGGGCGGTCATCTGCCCGCCAGCATCGAAGAGCTCGGCCTCCATGAAGGCCACCCGGCGGCCGCGACGCACCACGCGCGCCTCGACGGTACCCGGCCCCGGGCCCATGCGCTGCAGGAAGCTCACCTTGATCTCGAGGCTGGCGACGTTGAGCTTGTGTTCGCTGTCGTGCATGACTGCATGCGCCATGCCGGCATCGAGCCAGGCGGTGACGAAGCCGCCCTGCGCGGTGGTGCCGTTGGTGTGGCAGAACTCGGGGCGCACCGTGAAACCGGCGCGCAGCCGCCGCGCCTGCGGATCCCAGGACAGCACATGGAAGTCGCCCATGGCCTCCATGAGCGCGCGGCCGCTGCGCACCCTGGCCTGGAAGTCGTCGCTGCTGGCCTCGTCCATCCGTTTCCTCTCGTGGTTGCGGGGCCGATTGTAGGGCCGACCGTAGAATGGCCCGACTCGAAAAACCGCTCCGGCGACCTCACCGCGCACCGCCTGCCCGGTGGCGCGCGCCGCCACCGACCCTGCCGAGACCCCTCTCATGCGAGTCCTGATCGCCAACCGCGGCGAGATCGCCATCCGCATCGCGCGCGCCGCCGACGATCTCGGCCTGGAGAGCGTGGCCGTCCATGCCCAGGACGAGGCCGATGCCCTGCACGTGCGCCGGGCAAGCCTCAGCCACGCGCTGCCCGGGCGCGGCGTGCCCGCGTATCTCGACATCGCGGCCCTGCTCGCCGCGGCCCGCGCCACCGATTGCCGCTGGGTGCATCCCGGCTATGGCTTCCTGGCCGAGAACCCGGCCTTCGCCCGTGCCTGCGCCGAGGCCGGCCTGGTCTTCGTCGGCCCCGACCCCGACACCCTGGGCCTGTTCGGCGACAAGCTGCGGGCCCGCGAGATGGCCGCCGCGCTCGGCGTGCCGGTGCTGCCGGGCAGCGCGAAGGCCCTCGATGCCGACCAGGCGCAGGCCTTCATGGCCACGCTGGCGGGCCGGCCGGTGATGATCAAGGCGGTGGCCGGCGGCGGCGGCCGCGGCATGCGCATCGTGCGTGATCCGGCCGCGCTGCCGGCGTCCTTCGCGCGCTGCGCGGCCGAGGCCCAGGCCGCCTTCGGCGACGGCTCGCTCTACCTCGAGGCGCTGATCGAGCACGCTCGCCACCTCGAGGTGCAGCTCATCGGCGACGGCACCGGCGCGGTCTCGCACCTCTGGGAGCGCGACTGCAGCCTGCAGCGCAGCCACCAGAAGCTGATCGAGATCGCCCCCAGCCCCTGGCTCGATGCCGCCCGGCGCGAGCCCCTGCTGCAGGCGGCCTGCCGCATGGCCGCGGCGGCGCGGCTGCGCGGTCTGACCACGGCCGAGTTCCTGCTCGACGCGCAGGGCGGCTGGTTCTTCATCGAGGCCAACCCGCGGCTGCAGGTCGAGCACACCATCACCGAGGCGGTCACCGGCATCGACCTGGTTTGCGCGCAGCTGCGCATCGCGCAGGGCGCCACGCTGGCCGAGCTCGGCCTCACCCAGGCCGACATCCCGGCGCCGCGCGGCCATGCCCTCCAGCTGCGGGTCAATGCCGAGCAACTCCTGCCCGATGGCAGCGCGCGCCCGGCGGTGGGCAGCCTCACCCGCTGGGAGCCGCCGGTGGGCCCCGGGGTGCGGGTCGATGGCTGCGGCTTTGCCGGCGCGGCCATCGGCGCGCACTACGACTCGCTGCTCGCCAAGCTGGTGGTGCACGCCCCCGAGGGCGGCTTCGCGGCGGCGCTGCGCCGCGCGCGTCGCGCCGCCGCCGAGTTCCAGGTGGAGGGCCTGGCTACCTCGCTGCCCCTGCTGCGCGCCCTGCTGCGTCGCCCCGAGCTCGAGCGCGGCGAGATCCACACCCGCTTCATCGAGGCCCATGCAGCGGCGCTGCGTGCCGAGGCCGGGCTCGATGCCACGGCCGCGTCCGCCGGCGCAGGCACCCGCGCGGGCGCCGATGCCGCGGCCGAAGGCCTGGTGCCCCTGCTCGCGCCGCTGCACGGCACGGTGGTGGCCTTCGAGGCGGCGGCGGGCGACAGCCTCGCGGCCGGTGCCACCGTGGTGGTGCTCGAGGCCATGAAGATGCAGCACGTGATCGAGGCGCCGGTGGGCGGCGTGCTGCGCCGGCTGTGCGCCGCGCCGGGCGACACCGTGGGCGCCGATGATCTGCTGGCGCTCATCGAGCCCGCCGAGGTGGCCGCCGCCGCGCGGGCGGCGGGCGGCGGCGGCGATCCGGACCGCATCCGCCCCGATCTCGCCGAATCCATCGCCCGGCACGCGCTCGGCCTCGACGAGAACCGGCCGGCGGCCGTGGCCCGGCGCCATGCCACCGGCTCGCGCACCGCGCGCGAGAACATCGCCGACCTGGTCGATGCCGGCAGCTTCGTGGAATACGGCGCGCTCGCCATCGCGGCGCAGTGGAGCCGCCGTTCCATGGACGACCTGCAGCGCAACGCCCCCGCCGATGGCATCGTCACCGGCATTGGCACGGTCAACGCGGCGCACTGCCCGCCCGAGCAGGCCCGCTGCCTGGTGCTTGCGTATGACTACATGGTGATGGCCGGCACCCAGGGCGCCTACAACCACAAGAAGACCGATCGCATGCTGCAGCTCGCCGAGCAGTGGCGGCTGCCGATCGTGCTGTTCGCCGAGGGCGGTGGCGGACGCCCCGGCGATGTCGACTGGCCGGGCGTGGCCTGGCTCGACCTCACCACCTTCCACCACTTCGCGCGGATGTCGGGTCTGGTGCCGCGGGTGGGCATCACCTCGGGCTACTGCTTTGCCGGCAATGCCGCGCTGCTCGGCTGCTGCGACGTGATCATCGCCACCGCGAGCAGCTCCATCGGCATGGGCGGGCCGGCCATGATCGAGGGCGGTGGCCTGGGCCGCCATCGTCCGCAGGATGTCGGGCCGATGTCGGTGCAGGTGCCCAACGGCGTGGTCGACATCCCGGTGCGCGACGAAGCCGAGGCGGTGGACGCGGCGCGCCGCTACCTGTCGTACTTCCAGGGGCCGCGCAGCGACTGGCGCGCCGCCGATCCGCGCGAGCTGCGCCATGCCATCCCCGAGAACCGGCTGCGGGTGTACGACATCCGCCGCGTGATCGCGCTGCTCTGTGACGAGGACTCGGTGCTCGAGCTGCGCGCGGCCTACGGCGTGGGCATCGTCACCGCGCTGGTGCGGCTGGAGGGCGAGCCCTTCGCGCTGATCGCCAACGACCCGCGTCATCTCGGCGGCGCGATCGACGCGGCCGCCGCCGAGAAGGCCGGCCGCTTCCTGCAGCTGGCCGACGCCTTCGATCTGCCCGTGATCTCGCTGTGCGACACGCCGGGCTTCATGGTGGGGCCGCAGTCCGAGCGCGAGGCCGCGGTGCGCCGGGTCTCGCGCATGTTCGTCGCGGCCGCCACCATGACCGTGCCGCTGTTCACCGTGGTGCTGCGCAAGGGCTACGGCCTGGGCTCGCAGGCCATGGCCGGCGGCGGCTTCACCGCGCCCTTCTTCACCGTGGCCTGGCCAAGCGGCGAGTTCGGCGCCATGGGCATCGAGGGCTCGGTGCGACTGGGCTTCAGAAAGGAGATGGAGGCGATCGCCGATCCGGCCGAGCGCGAGGCCTTCTTCCAGTCCAAGGTCGACGAGGCCTACCGCCAGGGCAAGGCGCTGAACATGGCCGCGCACCTGGAGATCGACGACGTGATCGACCCCGCCGACACCCGCCACTGGATCCTGCGCGCCCTGCGCTCGATCCCCAGGCCCACCGCGCGCGCGCAGCGCAAGCGCCCGGTCGACACCTGGTGACGCCCCCTTCCATCCACCCGAGGAGACCCGAGATGAGCGACAGCGAAATCCTGTACGACGTGTCCGAGCGCATCGCCACGATCACCATGAACCGGCCCGACCGGCTCAACGCCTACACCGGCACCATGGGCGAGCAGATGCGCGCCGCCATGCGCCGCGCGGCCGATGACCCGGGCGTGCGCGTGATCGTGCTGACCGGCGCGGGCCGCGGCTTTTGCGCCGGCGCCGACATGAACAACCTGAACACCATCAGCAGCCGCGGCCGCAGCGGCGGCAGCCAGGCCAATGGCGCCGAGGCCGCCGCCGGTGAGGCCTTCGACCCATCCTCCAGCCCCGACTACCAGACCCAGCACTCGTACTTCCCGGCGGTGCCCAAGCCGATCATCGCGGCCATCAACGGCGCCTGCGCCGGGCTGGGCCTGGTCTACGCGCTCTACTGCGACCAGCGCTTCGCCGCCCGCGAGGCGCGCTTCACCACCGCCTTCGCACGCCGCGGCCTGATCGCCGAGCACGGCATCAGCTTCACGCTGCCGCGGGTGGCCGGCCATTCCGCCGCCCTCGACCTGCTGGTGTCGGCGCGCAAGTTCGATGCCGACGAGGCTCTGCGCCTGGGCGTGGTCGACCGGGTGTACCCCGGCGAGCAGCTGATGGCGGCGGTGCGCGAGTACGCGGCTGACCTGGCCGCGAACGTCTCGCCGCGCTCGATGGCGGTGATCAAGCGCCAGGTCTGGGGGGTGGCGCAACTGCCGCTGCGCCAGGCCATCGAGGTGGGCAACCAGGAGATGCTGGCCAGCTTCGGCAGCGAGGACTTCAAGGAGGGCGTGGCGCACTTCGTGGAGAAGCGGCCCGCCGCGTTCACGGGGCGCTGAAGCCGGGCGGCGCGAACACCCGGCGCTCGGGCGCCGGACCGTCGTGCCGCTCGATGGCCACCAGGCAGCTCTGGGCCGCGCAGCCCTGCGACAGCCGCGAGGCACCGGCGTCGCGCGTGACCGCGTTCGGATTGCCATGACGGTCGAGCGCATCGGGCTCGCCCGGCCGGTCAGGGTCCCACCACGCGCCGGTCGAGAGCTTGACCACGCCACGCCGCAGCGACTCGCTCAGCCGCGCGCCGGCCAGGCATGCGCCGCGGTCGTTGTAGACCCGCACCCGATCGCCGTCGGCAATGCCGCGCTCGGCCGCGTCCAGCGGATGGATCAGGATCGGCTCGCAGCCCGCCACCTTGTTGGCGAGGCTGACCGCCGAGTGATCGAGCTGGCTGTGCAGCTTCGTGTGCGGCTGATCGGACAGCAGGTGCAGCGGAAAGCGCCGCGCCGCCGGCGCGCCCAGCCATTCCACCGGCTCGAGCCAGGCGGGATGTCCCGGGCAGTCGGGCAGGCCGAAGGATGCGATGCGCTCGGAGTAGAGCTCGATGCGGCCGCTCGGCGTCTTCAGCGGATGGGCCTGGGGGTCGGCGCGGAACTCGGCCAGCAGCACCACCGGCTGGTCGTTCTCGGGGAACACCAGGCCGCCGGCCGCCCAGAAGGCATCGAAGGACGGGAATCGCACCCCGCGCTCGCGGTTGGCGCGGGCGGCCTCGTCGTACAGGCGTCGCAACCAGCCTCGGGTATCCAGGCCCTCGGTGAAGGCCTCGGCGCGGCCGAGCCGCGCGGCCAGGTCGCTGAAGATGGCGAAGTCATCACGGGCCACGCCGGGCGGCGCGCAAACCGGCTTCATGGCCACCAGCATCGCATCGCGCGTGGCATGGCCGATGTCCTCGCGCTCGAGGGTGCTGGTGGCAGGCAGCACGATGTCGGCCATGCGCGCCGCCGCGGTCCAGAAGGGCTCGTGCACGACGATGGTCTCGGGCTTGCGCCACGCCCGCGCCAGGCGGTTGAGATCCTGGTGGTGATGGTAGGGATTGCCCCCCGCCCAGTAGATCAGCCGGATGTCGGGATAGCGATGGCGCGCCCCGTTGTAATCGAACTCGTCGCCGGGGTGCAGCAGCATGTCGGCGATGCGCGCCACCGGGATGAACGCGCGCACCGGGTTCTCGCCCTGCGGCAGCGTGGGTCCGGCCATCAGCCGGCCGCCTGCGCCGATGCCATTGGTGGGCCCGTAGGCCAGCCCGAAGCCACCCCCCGGCAGGCCGATCTGCCCGATCACCGCCGCGAGGCCGACGCAGGCCCAGAACGGCTGCTCGCCATGGTCGGCACGCTGCAGCGACCAGGCGCAGTTGACGAGGCTGCGGGTGGCCGTCAGCTCGCGGGCCAGGGCGCGCAGCCGCGCTGCCGGCACCTGCGCGATCGGCGCGGCCCAGTCGGCATTGCGAACGATGCCGTCGGCGCGACCGGTGAGATAGTCGGCCCAGCGCCCGAAGCCGGTGCAGTGGCTGGCGAGGAAGGCGCTGTCGTGCAGGCCCGCCATGACGATCTCGCAGGCCAGCGCGAGCATCACCGCGGTGTCGGTGCCCGGACGGATGGGCAGCCACTCCACCTCGGCGCCAGCGGCCTGCAGGTCATCGCGCACCGGGCTGATGTTGACGAAGCGGCAACCCGCGGCGGCCAGCCGCTGCAGGCCCTGGCGAGCGAGGTGCCGCGAGGCGCCGCCCTGGCCGATCTGCGCGTTCTTGACCGGAGCGCCGCCAAAGGACAGGAACAGCCGCGTGTGTTGCGCCAGCACGGCCCAGTCGTGGTGCTGGCCGAGCAGCCAGTCCATCGAGCAGACCACGTGCGGCAGCAGCACGCGGCCCGCCCCGAGGCTGTAGCTGTCGGTGTGGCGGACATAGCCGCCGAGCACATTCAGGAACCGGTGGACCTGGCTCTGCGCATGGTGAAAGCGCCCGGCGCTGGACCAGCCGTAGGAGCCCCCGAAGATCGCGGTGTTGCCGTGCGCATCGATCACGCGGCGCAGTTCGCCGGCCACCAGGTCGAGCGCCTCGTCCCAATCGATCTCGATGAAGTCCTCGCGACCGCGGCCCTGGTGCGGCCCGTGCTCGCCGCGCCGGTGCCGCGCCAGCCAGCCGGCGCGCACCGCGGGCCGCTGCACGCGCAGCGGCGAACGGTAGGCATCCCACATGGCCGGTCCGATGGGCGGCGGGTCAGGATCCTCGGGCAGCGCGCGCACGCCGATGGCTCGACCCGACTCGCGCACCACCTCCCAGGTTCCCCAGTGGGCGGCCGTGAGCTCGCGCGGATCGAGCACCGGCTCGAGGGGCGGGCGGGCAGCGCTCACACCACCTTCGCCGCGCGCAGCGCGGCGATCTGCGCGGCGTCGTAACCCAGCTCGCCAAGAATGGCCTCGGTATGCGCGCCAACGTCGGCCACCGGCCCGACGCCTCCATGGCCATGCGCAAGCCGGAAGCCCGGCCCGACCAGACGCACCGGACCATGCGGTGTGGCCACCTCGCGCAGCAGTTCGCGGTGGGCAAGCTGCGGATGCCCGGCGATCTCGGCCAGGCTGTGCACGGTGGCGCTGGGCACATCGGCCGCGGTGAGGCGCCGCTCCCAGTCCTTGGGGTCACCCTGCGCCATGCCGTCCTCGATCAGCGCGCGCAGCGCGACGATGTTGGCAGTGCGGGCCGGCCAGTCGGCAAAGCGCGGATCCTCGAGCGCGTCGGCGCGGCCGATGGCCTGCATCAGGTTGGCGAACTGCCGGTCGGTGAGCACCGCGAGCACGATGTGACCGCTGCCGCAGCGGAAGCGATCGGCGGTGGGCTTGCGGCTGACCGAGCCGTTGCCCAGCGGCGGGTGGCGATGGCCCACCACCTGCCACTCGGCCATCTGGCCGTTGAGGAAATTGAGCATCGCGTCGAGCATCGCGACATCGACGAACTGGCCGCGACCGGTGTGGGTGCGCTGATAGAGCGCGGTCACCACCGCGAAGGCGGCCATCATGCCGGCGGTGACATCGGCGGCCGCGAAGCCGGCGCGCATCGGGCCGCTGGCGGCATCGCCGGTCATCGACATCAGGCCCGACATCGCCTGGATCTTGCCGTCGAAGCTTGCGGTGCGGGCTTCGGGCCCGGTGCTGCCGAAGCCCGAGAGCCCGCAGTAGATGAGCCGCGGGTTGATCGCCGAGAGCTGCGACCAGCCCATGCCCTTGCGCTCGAGCACGCCCGGCCGGAAGTTCTCGCACACCACATCGCAGCGAGCGGCCAGTCGGTGGATGATCTCGACGGCCTCCGGGCGGCCCAGGTCGAGGGTGAGGCTGCGCTTGCCGGCGTTGACCGCCATCCAGGACGGCGCCATGTTGCGCGCGGCCCAGGTGGCATCGAGCGGATTGCGGCGCATGTCGTCGCCGCCGATCGGCTCGATCTTGATCACCTCGGCGCCCTGCATCGCGAGCTGAAAGGTGCTGTAGGGGCCGGCGAGATAGTGGGTGAAGTCGAGCACCCGCACGCCCGCCAGCGCCTGCGGCCCGAGGCCGGGCGCCGCCGCCGCCGTGCCGCCGCCCGCGGCCGCCGCGACCGCGCCGATGGACGAATCCTGCGCCGCGCTCACGCCGCCGTTCAAAGCCTGCGCCGCGCTCACGCGCCGCCGCCCGCGGTGCTCAGGGTGGCGTCGCGCACGCCCTGGGCGACCTGCTTGATCCGGTCGTTGTCGGCGCGTCGCTGCGCGATCTCCTCGGCGCTGAGGCGCGCGAGGTTGAGGTAGTCGTCGCGCCAGTCGGCCGGACCCGGCCAGACCAGCGGGTTCTGCACCGTGGTGCGCGCCGCGGGCGCGGTCTCGAGCAGACGCAGGGCGAGTTCGAGCGTGGCTTCCTGCGAGACGCGGTCATGAGGCAGACCGGCGGCATTGCCCAGCGGGAAGTCGCTGAACAGGAAGCGCGGCACGCCGCACAGCTCGACGATGTCGCGGGCCGCGCCCATGACCACCGTGGGCAGGCCGGCCGCCTCGAGGTAGCGCGCCACCAGCGCCATGGTCTGGTGGCAGATCGGGCAGTTGGGCACCAGCACCACCACATCGGCGCCATCGGCCCGGCAGCGGGCCAGCACCTCGGGCGCGTCGGTGTCCAGGGTGTGACGCTGGCTGCGGTTGGTCGGCACGCCGTGAAAGCGGGCAGCCACCGCGCCGATGCGCCCGGCGGCGGCCGCGCGGCGCAGCGCCGGCAAGGGGAACCAGCAGCCCGAGTCATCGGACATGAAGGTGCGGTGCACCCCGACATGGGAGATGCGCAGGTCGTGGTCGATCGTGGTGTCGCCGGAGAAGACCTCGTAGAACTTGGCCGCGGCGTTGTAGGGCGAGTTCGGCCCCTGGTCGCCCTTGTCGGGCTGGTAGGGGGCGGCGGTGGTGAGCAGCGTCACCCGGGAGTCGGCCAGCGGCTTGCGCAGCGGCGTGAACGGCACCTGCGCGTACTGCGCGTAGCGGTAGGGGTTGCCGTAGCCCAGGGCGTCGTACCAGGCGTGGGTGCGGTCGATGTAGCGGATCGGCTGCTGGTTCCAGGCGGCGAAGCCGAGTTCGTCGTCGAAGGCGTCCTTCATGGTGTCTCCCAGGGGCAATGGCGGTCAGCATACCGCCGCCCGCGAGGCCGCGCCGTGCCGCTGGCATCACCCCGGAATGCGCTGCTCTCGCCGAGGTATCCTCGCGCGCCATGACCGGCATCGAGAACCTGCCGCTGTTCGTGATCACCGCCGTGCTGGTCAACCTCACGCCGGGACAGGACACGCTCTATGTGCTCGGGCGCGCCGCGGCCGGCGGCCCGCGCGAGGGCATCGCTGCCGCGCTCGGCGTGAGCCTGGGCTGCCTGGGCCACGCGATCGCGGCTGCGCTGGGCCTGGCGGCGCTGATCGCGGCCTCGCCCGCCCTCTTCGGCCTGCTGCGCCTGGCCGGCGCGGCGTGGCTCGCCTGGATCGGCGTCGGGCTGCTCGGCAAGGCCTGGGCGATGCGCGGCGCCCCAGGGCCCGCGGCCAGTGTCCTGCCCTCGGCCCCGCGCCGGCAGGCCGCCCCGCGCGGCGAGACCGGCCGCGGGTGGCGCGCGCTGGCCGAAGGCTGCCTGGGCAATCTTCTCAACCCCAAGGTGGCGCTGTTCTTCCTGGCGCTGCTGCCGCAGTTCGTGGCCGCCGACGCGGCGAGCCCCGCGCTCGCGATGGCGCTGCTCGGCCTGGTGTTCTGCGCGACCAGCACGCTGTGGAGCCTCGCGCTCGCGCTCTCGGCGGCCCGCCTGGCCGGGCGGGTCCGCGGCGATGGCGAAGGCGAGGACTCCCGCCAGGCTCGCATCCGCGACGCGGTCCTTCAGGCGGCGGCCGGCCTGCTCATGCTGTGGCTGGCCACGCGCCTGGCCGCCGGCTGAGCCCGGCCGACAGGCCCGCCTGCGGAACCCGCCGCCCCGCGTGGCGCTGCGCCATGCCCCCGCCGCCACCGCGCATGGGTAACATCGGCCCCAAGGAGAGACCCGACCCATGACCGTGATCACCTGCATCGAAGACCTGCGCCGCCTGCACCAGGCCCGCGTGCCCCGGATGTTCTACGACTACGCCGATTCCGGCTCCTGGACCGAGAGCACCTACCGCGCCAACGAGAGCGACTTCCAGCGCATCAAGCTGCGCCAGCGGGTGGCGGTCAATCTCGAGAACCGCTCGATCGCCGGGCGCATGATCGGCGTGGATGTGGCCATGCCGGTGGCCCTGGCCCCCACCGGCCTGACCGGCATGCAGCATGCCGACGGCGAGATCCTCGCGGCGCGCGCGGCCGAGCGCTTCGGCGTGCCCTTCACGCTGTCCACCATGAGCATCTGCTCGATCGAGGACGTGAAGGCGCACACCAGCAAGCCGTTCTGGTTCCAGCTCTACGTGATGCGCGACCGCGCGTTCATCGAGGGCCTGATCGACCGGGCCAGGGCCGCGGGCTGCGGCGCGCTGGTGCTCACCCTCGACCTGCAGATCCTGGGCCAGCGCCACAAGGATCTCAAGAACGGGCTCTCGGCGCCGCCCAAGCTCACCCTGGCCAACATCCTCAACATGATGACCCGGCCCCGCTGGTGCCTGGGCATGCTGGGCACCTCGCGGCGCCAGTTCGGCAACATCGTCGGCCATGTGAAGGGCGTGGCCGACATGTCCTCGCTCTCGTCCTGGACCGCGCAGCAGTTCGACCCCACGCTCAACTGGGGCGATGTCGAGTGGATCAAGAAGCGCTGGGGCGGCAAGCTGATCCTCAAGGGCATCCAGGACGTGGAGGACGCGCGGCTGGCGGTGCAGACCGGCGCCGACGCGATCATCGTGTCCAACCATGGCGGGCGCCAGCTCGACGGCGCGCTGTCCTCGATCGCGTCACTGCCGGCCATCGTCGATGCAGTGGGCGATCGCATCGAGGTGCACATGGACGGCGGGGTGCGCAGCGGGCAGGACGTGCTCAAGGCGGTGGCGCTGGGCGCGCGCGGCACCTACATCGGCCGCTCCTTCCTCTACGGCCTGGGCGCCATGGGCGAGGCCGGCGTCACCCGGGCGCTGGAGATCATCGCCCGCGAACTCGACCTGACCATGGCCTTCTGCGGCCGGCGCACGCTCGCGGAGGTCGGCCCGGACATCCTGGTGCCGGGCACCTTCTGACGCGACCGGCGCCCATGCGCCTGGCCGACTTCTCGGTCTCCACGGTCCTGGCCGGCTTCATCACCGTGCTGGTGGGATTCACCAGCTCGGCGGTGATCGTCTTCCAGGCCGCGGGCGCGCTCGGCGCCACGCCGTCACAGCTCGCCTCGTGGATGCTCGCGCTCGGGGTGGGCATGGGCGTCACCTGCATCGGGCTGTCGATGCGCTGGCGGGTGCCCGTGGTCACCGCGTGGTCCACCCCCGGTGCGGCGCTGCTCGCGGTGTCGGGCGGCGGCACCTCGATGGCCGAGGCCACCGGCGCCTTCCTGGTGGCGGCCGGGCTCACCGCGCTGGCCGGCTTCTCGGGCCTGTTCGAGCGCACGCTCAACCGCATTCCCATGGCGATCGCCGCCGGCATGCTGGCCGGGGTGCTGCTGCGCTTCGCGCTGCAGGCCTTCGGGGCGCTGGGCGCCTCCTCCGGGCTGGTGGCGGCCATGTTCGTCGCCTGGCTGGCCGGACGCCGCTGGCTGCCGCGGCACGCGGTGCTGCTCGCCTTCGCCGTCGGCATCGCGCTGGCCGGCGCCCAGGGCGGCCTGCGGCTGGCGGAGGTGCGCTGGGCCTGGGCGAGCCCGCAGTGGGTCACGCCCAGCCTGTCGATGGCCTCGCTGATCGGGGTCGCCCTGCCGCTGTTCATCGTGACCATGGCCTCGCAGAACCTCCCCGGCGTGGCCGCCATCCGCGCCAGCGGCTTCGCCACGCCGATCTCGCCGGTGCTGGGCTGGATCGGCGTGGTCAACCTGCTGCTGGCGCCCTTCGGCGCGTTCGCGCTGAACCTCGCCGCGATCACCGCCGCGATCTGCATGGGCCGCGAGGCCCACGAAGACCCGGCCCGGCGCTACACCGCGGCCATCGCCGCGGGGCTGTTCTACCTGCTGGTGGGCCTGGGCGGCGCCACGGTGGCGGCCCTGTTCGCGGCCTTTCCCGCGGAGCTGGTCACCGGCATCGCGGGCATCGCCCTGCTGGGCACCATCGGCGCGAGCCTCGCCCAGGCACTGGCCGAGGAGCGCGACCGCGACGCCGCGCTGATCGCCTTCGGCGTGACGGCCTCGGGCCTGAGCGTGGCGGGCATCGGCTCGGCCTTCTGGGGCCTGGCGGCCGGGCTTGTCGCGCTCGCCGTGGCCCGCGCGAACTACAATCCACGCCCATGACCTGCCTGGAAATCCACCAGTACCGCTCGCTGGCCCGTGGCCCGCGCCTGATCGTCCTCGGCGCCGTGCACGGCAACGAAACCTGCGGCACCACCGCCATCCGGCGTGTGCTGGCCGAACTCGCCAGCGGCAGCCTCGCGGTGGCGCGCGGCGCGCTCACGCTGGTGCCGGTGGCCAACCCGGTGGCCTTCGCCCGCGCCCACCGCGAGGGCGAGCGCAATCTCAACCGCGACTTCCGCGAGGTGGTGTCACCCGAGACCGCCGAGGACCGCATCGCCAACCAGCTCGCGCCACTGCTGGCGGCCCATGATGTCCTGCTCGACCTGCATTCCTTCGCCTCGCAGGGCGAGGCCTTCGTGTTCATCGGCCCCAGCGACAACACCGATGAGCTCGAGCCCTTCGGCCAGGCCGCGCGCGAGGAAGCCCTGGCCGCGGTGCTCGGCCCGCGCCGCGTGGTGCACGGCTGGATGTCGGCCTTCGCCGCCGGCGTGGCCGCGCGCAAGGCCCGCGGTACCACCGGCTCGGCCATCAACGACAGCGTGGCCTACGGCGTGGGCACCACCGAATACATGCGTTCGCGCGGCGGCTGCGCGGTCACGCTCGAGTGCGGCAACCATGCCGACCCGCAGGCGCCCGAGGTGGCCTACCAGGCCATCCACCGCGCGCTCGCGCACCTTGGTCTCACCAACCAGCCGGCGCCGGCCAGCACCGGGCCCAAGGAGGTCATCGAGCTCCATCAGGTGCACGACCGGCGCCAGCCCGAAGACAGCCTCACCCGCATCTGGCGCTCGTTTGACCGCGTGGGCGCCGGCGAGCCGATCGGCCGCCGGGCCGACGGCGAACTGATCACCGCGCCGGCCGACGGCTACGTGGTGTTCCCCAATCCCAACGCCCTGCCCGGCCGTGAATGGTTCTATTTCGCCCGGCACAGCGCGCGCGCGGTGCCATGAGCCGCACCGCGGCGCGCCTGGCGCTGCTGCTGACGCTGGCGGTGCTGCTGCCGGCCGCCGTGCTCAGCGCGGCATCGGCCCGGGCGGCCTTCCCCGAGCGACCGGTGCGCATCATCATCGGCTTCCCGGCCGGCGGCCCGCTCGACAGCCATGCGCGCCTGCTCGCCGAGCGGCTGCAGCAGTCGCTGGGCCAGCCCATCGTGATCGACTACAAGCCCGGCGCCGGAGGCACGATCGGCGCCGAGTTCGTCGCGCGTGCGGCACCGGATGGCCACACGGTGCTGCTGGCCAATACCGGCGTGATGGTGATCAACCCGGCGCTCTATCCCCGGCTGCCCTACACCATGCTGCGCGACCTGATCCCGGTGGCGCGCACGGCCCAGCAGCCGCTCGCCCTGGTCGTGCACCCGAGCGTGCCCGCCCGCGACCTCACCGAATTCATCGCGCTGGCGCGCGCCCAGCCCGGACGGCTCAACTACGCCTCGGCGGGCAACGGCGGCATCTCCCATCTGGTGCCGGAGATGTTCAAGCAGGCCACCGGCATCTTCATGGTCCACCTGCCCTACCGAGGCAGCGCGCCGGCCTTTGCCGACGTGCTCGCCGGTCATGCGCAGTTCATGGCCGAGTCGGTGCCTCAGGTGACCGCCTACGTGCGTCAGGGCAAGGTGCGGGCGCTGGGCGTGACCAGCCGCGAGCGCAGCGCCGCGCTGCCCGAGGTGCCCACGCTGATCGAGTCCGGCCTGAAGGACTTCGAGGTGGTGGGCTTCTACGGTCTGCTGGCGCCGGCCGGCACCCCGCCCGAGGCCCTGGCGCGCCTGGCCCAGGCGGTGCAGCAGACCCTCGATACGCCCGAGGTACGCTCGCGCATGATCCAGCAGGGCGCCGACCCGGCCTTCCTGAACCCCGAGGCCTTCGGCCGATTCCTGCGCGCCGAACTGCCGCGCTGGGAGCGCGCCGTGAAGGCCTCCGGCGCCCGCCTGGACTGATCCGCGTGAAGGAACCCCAGGATCGGGCCTTCGAAGGCCGCAGCGGCTTCCAGGAGGCGGTGCTGTCGGTGCTGGCGCTGGCGCGCCGCGAGATCTGGATGCTCGACCCGAGCTTCTCCGACTGGCCGATCCACGATGCCACCGGCGCCCGCGCCCTGCAGAGCGCGCTGGCGCGCGGAGCGCGGTTGAAGGTGCTGGTCGGCAATCCTGACTACCTGCAGCGGCAGGCCGACCGGTTCCTGCGCCTGCAGCGGCTGCACAGCGCGCGCATCCAGGTCAGGGTCTTTCCGGAGTCGCTCCTGCTCGAGGAATCGGTACTGCTGGCCGACGACCAGCACCTGGTGCGCAAGCCGCACCATGACAGCCGGATGGGCCGTCTGGTGATCGCCATGCCCAGCGCCACCGATGGCCAGCGCAAGCGGCTCGGGGCGATCTGGGATGAATCCGGCGATGCGATGCCGGCCACCACGCTCGGACTGTAGGCGGACACCAGCTGCAAAGTGTGGCCTGATCCGCACAGTCATGGTGCGGATCAGGGTGATTTTCATCACGGACTGGCGCCGCACTGATAGAATCGGAGGCTGACTTGGACGAGTCTGCTCAGGCGCTGCGTTTCAGCGGGCACCCAACCCTGGCTGCAGCGTGGCAAGACGGACCGCTCCCGAGTTCCTTCTGCAGCTGTTTCCACCAAAAACCATTTCCCTTCCCAGCACAAGGATCCTGTCATGAACAAGTCGCTTCTCGTTGCCTCGCTGATCGCCGTCGCCGTCGCCGCCTGCGGCAAGAAAGAAGAGCCGGCGCCCGCCCCCGCGCCGGCCCCGGCTGCTGCCCCGGCCCCCGCCCCGGCTCCGGCCCCGGCTGAAGCGCCCAAGACCGACGCTGCGCCGGCTGACGCCGCCAAGGATGCGGCCAAGGACGCCGCCAAGGACGAAGCGAAGAAGTAATTCTTCCCCGCCTGAAAGAAGCCGGCCGAGTGCCGGCTTTTTTCATGCCTGCGCGGCATGACGGCGGGCTCTGCCTGCGCGGCATGCCCGCACGCGCCCGATGCGGCACCCCGGTCCGTCCAGGGGAAGCCGCTGGCGCGTCGGATCAGACTGCGGTCCAGCCGATGCCGCTGTCCTGATCGGCCACCCGGATGTCCTCCGGCTGGGCACCCGCCCAGGCGACAGCCAGGGCCGTGCGGGCGAGCTCGGGCCGGTTGTTGCTGCGGCTGAGATGGGCAGCCACCACCGTACGCAACCGGCTCTGGTCCAGGGCGCCGAGCAGTTCGGCGGCCGCACCGTTCTCTAGATGGCCATAGGGGCCGGCGATGCGCCGCTTCAGCGACCAGGGATAGTCGCTCGCGGCGAGCAGCTCGGCATCGTGGTTGCATTCGAGCACCAGCGCATCGAGCCGGCTCATGGCGCGCACCACATGCGCAGTCACGCAACCGAGATCGGTGAGCACCCCCAGCCGGGCCTGTCCGTCATCGATGACGAACTGCACCGGCTCGCGGGCATCATGCGGCACCGGCACCGGCTCGATGCGCAGCCCGGCCACCTCGAGCAGCCGATGGGCATCGAGACATTGCAATCGCAGCCCCGCGGGCGGCTGTGGCAGGCCCGCCAGCGCCGTGCCCTTGGTCATGTGCAGCGGCGCTCCGGCGGCCATCGCCACCCGGGCTGCGCCACCGATGTGGTCGCTGTGCTCGTGGGTGACGAAGACCGCGTCGATCTGCTCGAGAGCCACCCCCAGGCCGGCCAGACGGCGACGCGCTTCGCGCACGCCAAACCCGCAGTCGATGAGGATGCGGGTGGGCGAGTCGCCGCCGGCCTCGATCAGCAGCGCGTTGCCCTCGCTGCCGCTGCCCAGGCTGGCAAAACGCACCGCGCGCGCCCGACGTCGCCCGGCCGTCGGCTACTGCAACTGATCGCGCAACAGGACGAGGATCTTGCCGGCGGTCTGCCGATCGTTGTCAGCGCGCGGCGGCTGTCCGTCACGCAACTGCACGCTGACCGCGGAGGCCTCACCCTGGGCCAGCACGCGGATGCGGTACTGCTGCGCCGAGGTGGGCCGGCTGTCGCCGAACTTGAAGGTGCGCGCGAACCAGCTCTGCCCGCTGGAGTTCTTCGCCTCGACCTCGGGGTCGATGTAGCGCACGAAGTAGACGCCCTGCGAGCGATCGCGGTCTTCGACCGTGAAGGCGCCGCGATCCAGCGCAAGCCCGACCTGCCGCCACGCGCGATCGAAGGGGTCAGCCACCTGGAGGCGCTGCTCATCACCGCTGCCCACCAGCACCGCACGCGGCGTTGGGGCGGCGGCAGACCCCGCGCCGGCCGCGGCCCCGGCCACGGCCCCGACGGGCGCGGCAGCCACCTGCTGGCGCGCACGCTGCTGGTCGGCGCCGAGCTTGACCATCAGGCGGGACAGGAACTCGGCCTCGAGCTCGGGGTCGCTGGGGCGCGGTGTCCAGACGGTGGACGAGCGCTGGGTATCCTTGTAGATCTCGACCAGGCCGCGATGGGTGATGAAGATCTCGGTGGTGCCCGAGCCGGCGCTTTCCAGGCGCGTGCGGAACTTGTCGCGCTCGCCGGTGGAGTAGAGGCTGTCGAAGACCTTGCCCAGGGTGTTGCGGATGAAATCCTGGGAGAGCTTGGCGCGGTTCTCGGCCCAGTCGGTCTCGAGGATGCCGACCTCGGGCATCTCGCTCTGGATGACAAAACCGCTTTCCTGCCAGAACTCGCGCACCAGCGGGTACACCCGCTCCGGCGGCATGGTCACGCTCAGCCAGCGGCGATTGCCCGCGCGCTCGACCCGAACGCCCTCGGGTGCGGGCAGCACGCGCGGGCCGTCGGCCGTGCGCTCCGGCCGGGCGCTCTGGAATCCGGAGAGGGTCTGGGGTTGACCGCGCGACGGGATCGCGAAACGGTCATCGGAGCGCGGGCTGACGAGATCGGGCGGCACCTCGAGGTTGGGCAGCTTGGCCGCCGAGCGGTAATCGATGCGGCTGGCATTGTCGAGCGCCGAACAGCCAGCGAGCGCCAGCGCCGCCAGTGCCAGCGCAAGACGCGACAGCGACCTCACTGCATCACCCCGCTGGCCTGGAGTGCCTGGCGCACCACCGGTTGCAGGCCCGCCGACAGCGGCGTGAGCGGCAGACGGATACCTGCCGGCATGCGGCCCATTTCAGCGAGGGCCCATTTCACGGGAATGGGGTTGGCTTCGACGAAGAGCTTCATGTGCAGCGGGATGAGTGCCCGGTTGATGGCACGCGCGGTGGCGAAGTCGCCGGCGAGCGCCGCGGCGCACAGCCGCGCCATCGGACCGGGCGCGACGTTGGCGGTGACCGAGATGACGCCATGCCCGCCCACCGCCATGAGCGCCAGCGCCGAGTCATCGTTGCCGCTGTAGACCGCGAAGGACGAGGGCAGGCGCGCCAGCAGTTCGGCGGCGCGGGGCATGTCGCCGGTGGCGTCCTTCAGGCCGACGATGCCGGGCACCTGCGCCAGGCGCACGATGGTGTCATTGGAGAGATCGGCCACGGTGCGGCCGGGCACGTTGTAGAGAATCTGCGGGAGATCGACCGCCTCGGCCACCGCGCGGAAGTGCCGGTACATGCCCTCCTGGGTGGGACGGTTGTAGTAGGGCACCACCTGGAGGGTGGCGGCAGCACCCACGCTGGCCGAGAAGCGGGTGAGTTCGACGGCCTCGCGCGTGGAGTTGCCGCCGGCACCGGCGATCACCGGCACCCGGCCGGCGCACTGCTCCACCGCCACGCGGATGAGTTCGTGGTGCTCGTCGACATCGACCGTGGGGGACTCGCCGGTGGTGCCCACCGCCACGATCGCGGCGGTGCCCTCGGCGATGTGCCAGTCGATGAGCTTGCGGTAGCTGGCGAGATCGAGGCTGCCGTCCTCGTGCATCGGGGTCACGATGGCGACGATGCTTCCAGTGATCATGGTGTCGGTCCGCGGGGAGAGGCCGGGCAGGCCAAACCCCGATTCTAGCCGAGCCCGGCGCCGGAACCGCGGCGCCCCCCCGGTTCGAGCGGGAAGCGCTCCGGGTCAAGGGGCGGTCGCACCGCCGCCACGCGCTGCACCAGGGCCCCGGACCCGCGCGGCAGCCAGCCGTTCTCGTAGGCGAGCACGACCAGACCGGCACGTTCGCACAGCGCGAGGAGTTCACCCGGCCGCAGCAGGAAATCGGGGTTTCGCGGGCGACCATAGCGCTCGTTGCCCTGCGCGAAGGTCTCGTAGATCAGCAGACCGCCCGGCGCGAGGCAGGCGGGGAGCAGGTCGAGCCGGGGGCGGAAGAGGTAGTTGGCCACCAGGATGGCATCCCAGGCCGCCTGCGGGGCGAGCGCAGCCGGCCAGGGCGCGTCTTCGAGATCGGCCTGCACCCGGTCAGCCCCGGCGGGCAGCCGCGCGAGCGCCTCGGCGTCCCGGTCGATGCCGGTGACCCGCGCGCCCAGGGCGAGCGCCGCCGCCACATGGCGCCCCTGACCGCAGGCGAGATCGAGCACCCGCGCGCCGGCGGGCAGCGCCGCCATCCATCGGGCCAGCCAGGGACTTGGCGTGCCCTGGGAGGGGTGCTGGTGGGATACTGCGATCACTGACGACATGGACGCCTCCTAGCCACATCGGCATGGCCTCGCCACAGTCTAGCGAAACCGACCCCCGACCGGCCGCCGTGTGGCAGGCCCGGCTCGCGCTCGCCTTCTGGCCGCTGGGCGTGCTCGCGGCGGGCGCCGGCGTGATCGCCGCGGCCCATGCCCTGGGCACCCTGCCCGAGATGCTGCTGCCCTGGGCGGTGCTCGCGGCACTGGCGCTGGCGGCCGTCGCGGCCGCGCTGGCGCTGGTCTTCGATGGTCGGCAGCAGCGACGCCTCGCCCTCGTGCTGCAGGAGTCCCGGGCCACCATCGGCCGCCACCAGATGGCCGAGAGCCTGGCCCATTCCGGCACCTGGACGCTCGAGCGCCTGACCGCCGAGGACACCAGCGCCGCGCTCACCTGGAGCCCAGGCTGCTTCCGGGTCTGCGAGTGGCCCGAGGGCGGTGCCGAGCCCTCGCTGGCAGCCTTCGTGGCCCTCATCCACCGTGACGATCGCGAGCGCTGGCAGGAGATCCACCGCCGCGCCTTGCGTTATGGCGGCGAAGCCCGCATCGAGTACCGCTTCCTCGGCCACGCTCGCAGCCGCGCCGGCAATCCGGTCTGGATCCGCTCCATCGCCCGGGCCGAGCGCGGGCCCGGTGGCGAGATCACCCGGCTCGGCGGCGTGGTGCAGGACATCACCGCGATCCGCGCCATCCAGCGACGCCTGGCCTCCAGCGAGGCCAAGTTCCGCGAACTCACCCTGCTCAGTTCCGACTGGGTCTGGGAATCTGACAGCCAGTTCCGCTGGTCGTACCTCGCCGAGGGCGCGGGCATGGCCCTGGGCCCCTGGCGCCAGGCCCTGATCGGCCGCGCGCTCTGGGAGCCGGCCCCCGGGCCACGGGCCTTCGAGCAGCCCGACTGGCAACGCCTGCGCGAGCGCCTCGAGTCGCATGCCGCGATCGAGGACTTCGAATACCCCATGATCGACCCGGGCGGCCAGGTCCGCTTCGTGGCGATCAGCGGCCGCCCCATCGTCTCGGCGGCGGGGCAGTTCATCGGCTACCGCGGCATCGGTCGGGACATCACCCACGAGAAGCAGCAGCGACTGCTGCTGCGCCTCGAGAGCGAGGTCTCGGCGCTGGTGCGCGAGCAGGACGATCCCGAGCGGGCGGTCACCGACACACTGGCAAGGCTGTGCACGCTCATGGGCTGGATCGGCGGGGTGCACCTGCGCCGGCTGCCCGGCGACGAGGCTGCGGCGACCACCCCGGGCGAGCGCTGGGGCAACCGCGACTTCGAGCAGGTGGCGCAGGAATTCCCCGACTCACTGCCGCTGCTCTGCGGCACGGAGGAGACAAGCCCCTGGGACACTGGCCAGGCACGCTGGGTGGGCGATCTCTCGCGGGAGCCTCTGCTGGCCCGGCTCGTCCAGGCCGAGCGACTGGGCGCGCGCGCGATGCTGCTGGTGCCGGTGCTGCAGGAGGGAGGGCGGGTGGGCTCGATGCTTGCCTGCCTGTCGGGGGCGCCGCTGCAGGCCGGCCGCTTCCTCGAGCAGACCGCAGCCATCGTGTCGAGCAACCTGTCGCTCTACCTGCAGCGCAAGGCGGCCGAGCGGCGGCTCACGCACCAGTCGCTGCACGATGCGCTCACCGGCCTGCCCAATCGCGTGTCCATCGGCGACCTGCTGCAGGCCCGCATCGCGCAGGGCGAGCCCACCGCCCTGCTCTACATCGACCTCGACCGCTACAAGATCATCAATGACACCCTCGGCCACACGGTGGGCGATCAGGTGCTGATCGAGGTGGCGCAGCGCCTGCGCGATGCGATCCGCGGCCAGGACGTGGCCGCCCGCATGGGCGGTGACGAGTTCATCATCCTGCTGTCGCGGCTATCCGACCGCGGCGAGATCGAGCGCATCGCCCGAAGGGTGCTCTCGGCGGTCGAGAAGCCCTTCGTGCTGTCCAACCGCGCCTACTTCCTGTCGGCGAGCATCGGCGTGGCCATCCATCCCGACGACGGCGCCGACGCCGCGCTGCTGATCAAGTGCGCCGACAGTGCCATGTACCGGGTGAAGTCGGAGGGCCGCAACGACATCCGTTTCTTCACCGGGGCGATGTCCGACGAGCGCAGCGAGCAGTTGCAACTGGCCGCCGAGCTTCCCCTGGCCATGCAGCGCGGCGAGGTCGATCTGCACTACCAGCCCATCCTCGACGTGAGCGACCGGCGGGTGGCCGGCTTCGAGGCGCTGCTGCGCTGGCAGCATCCCACGCTCGGCCTGCTGCGTCCCGAGCGCTTCCTGCCGGCCGCCGAGCAGAGCAACCTCATCCGCGAGATCGGCCTGTGGGCACTGCGCCGCGCCATCGACGACCGTCTCGAGATCGGGCTGCAAACCTATCCCGACGCCGTGGTCTCGGTGAACATCTCGGCCCGCCAGTTCACCGAGGAGGGCTTCCTCGGATCGCTCAACAAGATGATGAACGAGCGCGGCCTGCCGCCGCGGCTGCTGCAGCTCGAGCTCACCGAGAGCGCGTTCATCGAGCGGCCCGAGCGCACCGTGGCGGTCATGTCCGAACTGCGCCGGCTCGGGGTGCGGGTGATCATCGACAACTTCGGCACCGGCTACGCCTCGCTCGCCTACCTGAAGGACCTGCCGGTCGATGGCCTGAAGATCGACCAGGGCTTCCTGCGCGGGCTGCCGCACGATCGCGGCAATTCGGCCATCGTGCAGGCGATCAGCACCCTGGGCGCCCGGCTGGGGCTGCAGATCCTGGCCGAGGGCGTGGAGACCGCCGACGAGCTCAACGCCCTGCGGGCGTTCCAGTGCGACCGCATGCAGGGCACGCTGATCGCCGAGCCCATGCCCTTCGGAGGCCTGAGCGGTTTCCTGGCCACGCTGCCCGAGGTGCGACGCATGCACCTGGTGAAAGAGGCTGGCTCACCGCCAGCCTGAGCCGGCCTAGGCCCGCCCGCGTCAGCCGGCGGGCGCCGGTGAGGGGTGGCTGCTCAGCCCGGCGTGGCGGCCGCGGCCAGCGACTCGAACTGCGCCACCGTGCGCTCGATCTCGGCGAGCGCCGACCACATCAGCGCATCGGGCGGCCGCTGCTCGGCAAGCATGGCCTCTCGGTAGGCACCGATCAGCGCCCA
>JBIKWU010000024.1:0-24360 GCA_044356115.1 Burkholderiaceae bacterium | reverse complement strand
CGGGATCGGCTTGCCCTTGAGCGCGTCGACATTGACCATGAAGCCGAGCGTGCCGGAGTGGATGGTGAACCAGTGGCCTTCGGGGTCTTTTAGGCCCTCGGGGATCTCGTTCCAGGCCGCGGGCTTGAAGGGCGCGGTGACGCCGTCCTTGCGCGCCTGCACGCCGAAGGTCACGCCGTAGTAGGCGATGTCGGCCACCGGGCTGGCCTTCTCGGCCACCAGTTGCGCCAGCGTCTGGCCGGAGTTCTTGTTGTCGGGCGGGATGGTGATGCCGGTGCGGGCCTTGATGGCGCGCAGCTGGCTCGCCCAGTCGGCCCATTCGGGCGGGCAGTTGTAGCAGATGGCGGTCTGGGCCTGGGCCGCGCCGGCGACCAGCAGGCCGGCGGCCACGACGGCGCGCGCGAGGGACGACAGGGAGATCATGCGGTGCTCCTGGTGGGGGTGGACGATGAACGGGTGGGAGGGGCCGCGCAGGACTCGCCGGCGCGGATGCGGTAGGGAAGGCTCAGGCTGGACTCGGGCCCGGGGGCGCTGCCCGCCGACAGTGACCCCAGCAGCCACTCGACGCAGCGCTCGCCGATCTCGCGGCTGGGCTGCACCACCGTGCTCAGCTGCGGCGAGAGCGCCTCGCCCAGCGCGATGCCGTCGAAGCCCACCACCGAGAGCTGCTGCGGCACCCGCAGACCGGCCAGCGCCGCGGCGCGCAGGCTGCGCAGGGCGAGCAGGTCGTTGGAGCACAGCAGCGCGGTGGGCCGGCGCGCGCCCCGCAGCCGCTCGGTGAGCGCCTCGGTGGCCGCCTGCATGAATGGCACCTCGATCAACTCGGCCCCGCCGAGCCCGGCGGCGGTCATGGCGCGCTCAAAGCCGCGGTGGCGCTGGCGGGCGCGGTCCGAGGCCGACAGCGTGCCGCTCACCATGGCAATGCGGCGATGGCCCAGCCCCACCAGCCAGCGCACGACCTCGGCGCAGGCGGCCTCGCCGTCGACCGACACGCAGGGCTGGCCGCGGTGCCGGTTGTAGGCGAGCACATAGGGCACGCGCCCCTGGCGCAGCCGCTCGAGGCTGGCGCAGCGGCCGGCGCTGGCCACGGTGAGGATCACGCCATCGACGCTGCGGGCCATGAGGTGCTCGATGGCCTCGCGCTCGAGCGCGGTGCGGTACTCGGTGACCAGCGGCACGATCGCGTAACCGGCGGCGCGGGCGCGCTCGGCGACGCCCTCCAGGCATTCGGCGAACACCGGATTGAGCAGCGTGGGCAGCACCACGCCCAGGATGCGGCTGCGCTGCGTGCGCAGTGTGCGTGCGCTGGCGTTGGGCACGAAGGACAGCGCGTCGGCGCTCTCGAGCACCCGCGCCAGCGTGGCGCTGGCCACGAGGTGCGGCGCGTTGAAGGCCCGCGAGACGGTGGCGGGCGACACGCCGGCGTGCGAGGCGACGCGATGGATGGACATGCCGATGAAATCGTTTTCAACGGCGGCAGTGTAATGCCCCGGGATGACCGGTGCGTGACGATGTCGATGGTATAAAGACCGGAATCCACCCCACCGGCCGGCCGGTCCGCGGCCGGGCTTGCCATGCCCGCCACCCTCTGCGAACTGCTCGGGATCCGCCTGCCCGTCATCCAGGCGCCCATGGCCGGCGTGCAGGCCGGCGCGCTGGCGCTCGCGGTCAGCCGCGCCGGCGGACTCGGCTCGCTGCCCTGCGCCATGCTCGCGCCGGCGGCGCAGCGCGAGCAGGTGGCGGCGCTGCAGGCGGCCACCACGCAGCCCTTCAACATCAACTACTTCTGTCACCGCCCGCCGGCGCCGGATGACGTGACCGAGCAGGCCTGGCGGGCGCGGCTTGCGCCCTACTACCGCGAGTTCGGGCTCGATCCGTCGTCGATCCCGGCGGGTGCCGGCCGGCAGCCCTTCGATGACGCGGCCGCCGACCTCATCGAGGCCTGTCGGCCGCGGGTGGTCAGCTTCCACTTCGGCCTGCCCGAGCCGGCGCTGCTCGCCCGGGTCAAGGCCACCGGGGCGCGGATCATGTCCTCGGCCACCACCGTGGCCGAGGCGCGCTGGCTGCGTGACCACGGCGCCGACCTGATCATCGCCCAGGGCCTCGAGGCCGGCGGCCACCGCGGCCATTTCCTGTCACCGGATCTCTCGCTGCAGGCTGGCACGCTGGCGCTGGTGCCGCAGATCGTCCGCGCGGTCGATCTGCCGGTGATCGCGGCGGGCGGCATCGCCGATGCGGCCGGCGTGGCGGCGGCCTTCGCGCTGGGCGCGGCGGGGGTGCAGGTGGGCACGGCCTTCCTGCTGTGCCCCGAGGCCACCACCAGCGCGGTCCATCGGCAGGCGCTGCGCGAGGCGCCGGCGCGCGGCACCGCGCTCACCACGCTGTTCACCGGGCGGCCGGCCCGTGGCCTGATGAACCGGCTGATGCGCGAGCTGGGGCCCCTCGATCCGGCGGCGCCGGCCTTCCCCACGGCCAGCACGGCCATCGCGCCGCTGCGCGCGGCCGCCGAGGCAGCCGGCAGCCCCGAGTGCTCGCCGCTGTGGGCCGGCCAGAACGCCAGCGGCTGCCGCGAGGCGCCGGCCGCCGAGATCCTGGCCGAGCTGGCCCGCGGCGTGCCCGCGGCGCTGCGGGGCGCGGCCTCGTGAGGCGGGCCGTGCCACGCGCCTGCCCCGGCGCCTGCCCCTGCCCGGGCGCCGCCTGATGCGCGTGCCGCGCGGTCTGCCCGCCTGGCTGGGCCTGGTGTTCGCGGTGGCGGCGGCCGGCGGCCTCGCGCCTGGCGATGCACCGGTGTTCTACCAGCAACTCGTCCTGCCGCCCTGGGCGCCGCCCGGCTGGGTGTTCGGGCCGGCCTGGGGCGTGCTCTATCCGATGCTCGCGGTGGCGGCCTGGCTGGTCTGGCGCGAGCGCGGCTGGTCGGGCGCGCCCTGGGCTCTGGGGCTGTTCATGGCCCAGTTGCTGGCCAACCTGGTCTGGACCTTCCTGTTCTTCAGCTTCCGCCTTGGCGGGGTGGCCTTCGCCGAGGCGCTGCTGCTGTGGCTGCTGTTGCTGGCCACCCTGATCGCCTTCTGGCGGGTCCGTCCGCTGGCTGGGGCGTTGCTGCTGCCCACGCTGGCCTGGGTGGCCTTTGCCTCGGCCCTCACGCACGCGGCCTGGCGCCTGAACCCCACGCTGCTGGGCGGCTGAGTCAGGTCTGGCCGGCGCCGGCCTCGCGCGACCCTCAGCAGCAGCCCAGGCCGCCGCGCCGGTAGAAGGGGCCCAGGTCTTCGGCCATCTCGGTCAGCGTGGCGCGCCAGGCCGCGGCGCGCGGATCGGCGGCCAGCGCGGCGCGGGTGCGCGCGAGCAGCTCAGCCCTCAGCGCGGGCTCGTCCACCCCGCTGACCCGGCCCTCGCTGACCACCGGCCGCCCGCCCACATACAGCGCATGCACATGCCCGCCGTGGGCCCGGGCCATCAGCAGGTCCAGCGGATCGACGTCATCGAAGAGGCTGTCGTCGTCCAGCGAGTCCCAGTCGAGCACCAGGATGTCGGCCGACCGTCCCGCGCCGAGCAGCGGGCCGTCGTCGGCCCCGGCGGCGCGCGCCGCCTGCCCGGGCTCGGGTCCGTCGACGCTGCGTCGGCCATGGCGCAGGGCGAAGTCCCAGAGCTGGGCGCGCGACATCGCCGGCTCGAAGCCCCAGCCGCGATGCAGCGCCCAGGCCAGGCGCAGCTCGCGCAGGCCGTCGTCGTCCTCGTCGAAGGCCATGCCGTCCAGGCCCATGGCCACGCGACAGCCCTGGCGCAGCATCTCGGCCACCGGCGCGATGCCCGAGCGCAGGCCCAGGTTCGACGAGGTGTTCACCGCGAGGGTGACCCCGCGCTCGGCCAGCAGCGCGAGCTCCTCGGGGCGCGCCCAGGCGCAGTGGGCCAGGGTGAGCCGCGGGCTGAGCAGCCCGATCGCATCGAGCATGCGCACGATGCCCTCGGGGTGCGCGCGGTCGGCCCATTCGCGCTGGTAGCGGGTCTCCAGCAGGTGCATGTGCACGCCGCGACCGGTGTCGGCCGAGGCCTGTGCCACCGCGGCGAGCAGGGCCGGGCTGCACCACTGCACGGCGCTCGGCCCGTACTGCACCGACACCTGTCCGGCGAGCCCGGCCTGCGCCACCGCCTGGGCGAGTTCCTCCACCCGCGCCAGGTGGGCGGCGGGTGGCTCGGCGCGCACCGACAGGCGCTCGCGCACCGCGCCGCGGATGGCGGGCCGCAGCGCGGCGAGCGCGATGTCGTCATCGGCATAGGCGATGCCGTGGCGGTCGCGGATGGCCACTGCCAGGCCGATGCGCACGCCCACGTCGCGCGCCGCGCGCGCCACCGCGAGCGCTTCCTCGACATACGGCCGGCCACCCTGCACCCGCGTGTAATGCACCATCACCCGGGCAGCGCCCTTGCGCGCCGAGCGCGCGAAGGACGTGGCTGCGCACAGCCACGGATCGACACCCGGCAGCACGCCGAGCCAGGCGAGCCAGGTCTCCAGCGGCTGATCGGCCGCGCCCAGCGTGGCGCTGCGAAAGGTGCGGGCATGGTCGTGGGCATTGACCAGCGCGGGCAGCGCGAGGCGTCGCGGGCCGGGCGCCGTGCCGGCGAGCGGTTCGATGCCGACCACCCGGCCCTCGGCCAGTCGCAGGCGGCAGTGCGCCTGCGCCGGTGCCCGGCCGGGATCGGTGAGCAGCCAGGCCAGCTCGAGCGATGACCCGGGGCTGGCGCTCACTTCACGGCCCAGCGACGCTCCGCCAGAGGGGGCAGGAAGCGCCGATCGAAGATCTCGCCGGGGGCCGGCGCGCGGGGCAGGTCGAAGGCGGCCTTGAGCTGGTTGACCGAACTGGCGAGCCGCGTGTCGCTGACATCGCCGAAGCCGCTGGCGATCACCTCCGGGGTGATCATGGCGGTGCGCAGCGCGTACAGCAGCCGGCGTTTCTCGAGGTCGCGATTGATCAGCGGCTCGCGCCTGGCCAGCGCCGCGATCGCCGCATCGGGATCGGCCGCGGCGTCGCGGATGCCCTTGTGGATGGCACGCACCAGACCCGCGACGGTCTGCGGCCGCTCACGCACCAGCGTCTGCGACACCAGGATGCCGTTGCCATAGAGGTCGATGCCGTGATCGGCGTAGTGGAACCAGCGGATGTCCTTGTCGGGGTCCACGCCCTGCGCGATCAGGTTCATGTACGCGGTCACCGAGAACACCGCCGACGCGTCCACATGGCCCTGCAGCAGGAACTGCTCCTGCAGGTTGGGCGCCATGTTGGTCCACTTCACCTTGGCCGCGTCGATGCCGGCCTTCTCGGCCAGCACCGGGAACATCTTCGACGCTGCGCCGCCGGCCGGGCTGCCCAGGGTGCGGCCTTCGGTGTCCCGCAGGGTCTTCACCGGGCCGGACGCCCGCGTGATCAGCGCGAAGGGCGAGCGGTTGTAGATCATCATCACCATCACCGGGGCGCTGCCCGGCCGCGCGGCCGCATTCTGCGCGATGGCGTTGATGTCGCCGAAGGCGGCCTGGTAGGCGCCGGCCATCACCTTGGTGACCGCCGCGGCCGACCCGTCGCCCTGGTCGATGGTGAGGGCGATCTTCTCGGCCGCGAAGTAGCCGCGGTCCTCGGCGAGGTAGTACCAGGCGTGGATGCCCTGCAGCTTCCAGTCGAGCACGAAGCGGATCGGCACGGTCTCCTGGGCGCGAGCCGGCGACAGGCCGGCGCTGCCGGCGATGGCGGCGAGTGCGCCCAGGGTGGCGCGGCGGTGACGTGATCGAGGGGCCTGGCTCATGGTCGTGGACTCCGGGATGGGATGGCGAGTTGCGCGGCGGGGGCCTCAGCCCATGGCCATGTCGGTCTTGCGCTGGGTCCAGCCGGTGAGCCGCGCCTCGATGAAGGCCGACACCGCGTAGAGCGCCACGCCCATGACCGCGAGGATGAACAGGCCGGCAAAGACCAGCGGCACGTCGAAGTTGCCGCTGGCGATCATCATCACGTTGCCGATGCCCTTGTTGGCCGCCACGGTCTCGGAGAGCACCGAGCCGACGAAGGCCAGCGTGATGGCGATCTTCAGCGAGGCGAAGAGGTAGGGCAGGGCGCGCGGCAGCCCGACGTTCCAGAGGATGTCCAGGCGGCTGGCGCCGAGCACCTTGAGCACGTCCTCGAGCTCGGGTTCGGTGGTGGCCAGGCCGGTGGCCACGTTGACCACCACCGGGAACACGCTGATCACCATGGCGGTGAGGATCGCCGGCACCGTGCCCGCGCCGAACCACACCACGAAGATCGGCACCACTGCCACCTTCGGGATGCTCGAGAAGCCCACCAGCAGCGGATAGGCGACGTCGTAGGCCAGGCGCGAGCTGCCGATCAGCACGCCGATCAGCACCCCGGCCAGCACGCCCAGCCCGAAGCCGGCCAGCGTGGTGCTCAGGGTCTGCACGGTGTGCGGCCACAGCAGCGGCAGCTTCTGGATCAGCACCGTGAGGATCTGCGAGGGGCGCGGCAGCACGAGATCGGAGACCCCGAAGGCGCGGCAGCCGGCCTCCCAGAGCAGGAAGAAGCCGATCAGCGCGCCGGCCGAGAGCAGGCGCTGGCGCAGGCGCGGGGCGGGGGTGCTCATCAGGCGGCTCCGGTGAGGGGGGCGGCGTCGGTGCGGGCGTGGGCGATGCGCATGCGCAGCGCCTGCACCAGCTCGGCGAAGGCCGGCGAGTAGCTCATCTCGAGGGTGCGTGGCCGCGGGAAATCGACCGCGCGGTCTTCCAGGATGCGGCCGGGCCGCGCGCTCATCACGCAGATGCGGTTGGCCAGGTAGGCCGACTCGCGCAGGTCATGGGTGACCAGCAGCACGGTGGGGCGCTGCGTGATCCACAGCTGCTGCAGGATGGCCCAGAGCTCCTCGCGGGTGAACTGGTCGAGCGCGCCGAAGGGCTCGTCGAGCAGCAGCAGCTGCGGCTCGTGGATGAGCGCCCGACACAGCGAGGCGCGCTGCAGCATGCCGCCGGAGAGCTGCCACGGACGCTTGCTGCCGAAGCCGGCCAGCCCGACCTGCGCGAGCAGCGCCTCGGCGCGCTCGGCATACTCGCCGCGCCGCTTGCGCCGGTACTCGCTGCGAAAGGGCTCGACGATCTTCAGCGGGATCATCAGGTTCTCGCGGATGGTGAGCCAGGGCAGCATGGTCGGGTTCTGGAAGGCCAGCCCGATGCGCACCGCCTGATCGCCCACCGCGCCTACCTCGCGCCCGCCCACGATCACGCCGCCGGCGCTCGGCCGCAGCAGCCCGGCCACCAGCTTCAGGATGGTCGACTTGCCGCAGCCGCTGGGTCCGACCAGCGCCACGAAGTCGCCCTGGCCGATGCGCAGGCTGGTGCGCTCCAGCGCCAGGGTGGCGCCCTCGCCGGCGCCGTAGCGCATGGTCACGTCGGCGAGATCGATCACGGCATCGGGGTTCATGCGTCCATCCTCACGATCGCGCACACCGGCCCGCCGCCGGCCGGGCCCTGGTGCTCGGCGCCGCCCGACACGTAGAGCGCGGTGTGGCCCGCGATCGAGGCCAGCACCCCGCCCACCGCCGCGCGGGCGTGGCGGGTGGCGTTGATGTCGGAGTCGTTGAGCATGGTGTGGCGGGCGCCGCGCACGGCGCCGTCGGGGCTGGCCTCGGCCTTGGCCAGCAGGTTCACCAGTCGCGCCGCGATCGCGGCGGCGTCGGTGTCGGGGTCGAGCGAGAACTGCTCGCGCAGCAGGCGGCGCACCGCGGCGCCATCGATCGCGTCGCGCATCACGGTGTGCGCGATGCGCAGCGCCGAGGCGCTGCCGGCGGCCTCGCCGAACACGATCACCACGTTGCCATCGAGCTCGATGCCGGCCGAGGCCGAGGCGCGCGCCGAGTGCAGCGACCAGTCGCTCAGCACCGCGTGCTCGTCGAGCGCGGCCGGCGCGACTTCACCGAGCGCCAGCGCCACGCCCAGCGCCGAGGCGCCTCGCGACCAGCCCATGGACTCGTAGGTGTCGCGGCTGACCGGCGGCATGCCGGCCGCCATGGCCGCGGCGATCTTCGCCGAGGTGAGCAGCGGGCACTTCACCTGCACGAAGTGCACATCGGCCGGGTCGTCGATGCCGGCATCGGCCATCGCGGCGCGCACCGCGTCGGCGGTGGCCGCGATCTGCGCGCGGCGGCCGAGTTCCTGCGGGAGGAAGTCGCGGGTGTGGGCGATGCCCAGCACCAGGCGCTTGCCCGGCCGGGCCAGGGCGGTGTCAACCTGCCGTCGGGTGAACACCGTGAAGTGCGGCGAGAGCACGCCTTCGGTGCCGCCCGACATCACCAGCGCCACCCGCGCGTGCACCTGCGCCGGCGTGCAGCCCAGGTGCTCGGCGAGCAGCAGGCACCAGGCCTGCGAGGCGAGCTCGCGGGTGTAGTCGTTGACGCAGCCGTTGCCCTCGGTCTTGCCCATCACGGCGACGATCTCCGCGGGCACCAGCTCGCCGCTGGCGATCAGCGCGCGCACGCCGTCGAGATCGCCCGGTCCGCGGCAGTCCACGCGCCAGGCGCGCACCTGCTGCGCGCCGCGAGCCGCGGGCGCGGCGGCAGCCGGCCCGGCCTGCGCGGCGCTCATCGCTCGCCCTCGGGCAGCGGGAGCGCGTTGGGCGGCACGCCAGGCGGCGTGGCGAGAATGGCGGCAGTGCTGAGTTCGGTGTTGCGCGGCCTGGCCGGGGGCATCTGCTGGCGATCCTTCACCGAGCGGCCCCAGCCCGTGGCCTCGCTCACCAGCCTGCCCTCGCGCATCACGAAGCGGCCGCGCACCAGGGTATGAACGGGGCAGCCGCGCACCGCGCGGCCATGCCAGGGCGAGATGCGGCTGATGGATTGCAGGCCCTGCTGCGAGATCACGCCTTCGCGGTTCAGGTCCACCACCGCGATGTCGGCATCGGCGCCGGGCGCGATCACGCCCTTGGGCCCGTAGATGCCCCAGGCGCGGGCCGGGGCCACCGCGCTCCAGCGCACGTAGTCCATCAGCGTGGCGCGGCCGCGGCTGATCTCGGTGAGCATCAGCGGCATCTGGGTCTCGACGCCGGGGAAGCCGCAGTCGCAGTCCCAGATGCGCTCGCGCTGCTTCTCCTCGGGGGTGTGCGGCGCGTGGTCGGTGGCGATCATGTCGATCGTGCCGTCCATCAGCGCGTCCCACAGTGGCTGGTTGTGGCGCGCTTCGCGGATCGGCGGATTCACCCGCATGATCCCGCCCAGCCTGAGCATGCGCTCGGTGTTCAGCAGCAGGTACTGCGGGCAGGTCTCCACGGTGATGTCCACGCCGCGGCGCTTGGCCTCGCGCACCAGGAAGAGCGAGTCGGCGGCGCTGTGGTGGGCGATATGCAGGCGCGCGCCGGTCCATTCCGCCAGCGCGATCACCCGGCCGATCGCCTCGATCTCGGCCACCGCGGGCCGCGCCGCGAGATGGGCCAGCGCATCGATGCGGCCTGCGGCCTCCATCTTCTGCTGGCGCCGGAACAGGATCGAGGAGTTCTCGGCGTGCACCGCGGTGCGGATGCCGAGCAGGGCCAGCTTCTCGAAGCCCTCGAGCAGCGCGCCGTCGGAGGGCGCCGGCAGGTTGCCGAAGGTGTTGCCCACGAAGGCCTTGAAGCTGGTGACCCCGGCCTCGAGCAGCGCCTCGAGGTGATCGACGGTGTCGTCACCGAGCAGGCCGTGGATGCCGTAGTCCACATACGAGGCCGCCGCCGCCTGCTGCTTCAGGCGCAGCGCCGCCACCGTGCCGGTGGGCGGGTTGGTGTTGGGCATCTCGAACACCGTGGTCACGCCGCCGCAGGCCGCGGCCGCCGAGCCGGTCTTCCAGGTCTCCTTGTGCGGATAACCGGGGTCGCGGAAGTGCACATGGCTGTCGATGGCGCCCGGCAGCAGGTACAGGCCATCGGCGCGCAGGGTCTCGCGTGCCGGCGGCATCTGGTCGTCGTGGCCCACGGCCACCACCTGACCGCCGGCGATGGCCACCGACGCCGGGCGGATCGCCTCGGGCGAGACCACCTGCGCGCCACGGATGACCAGATCGATCTCGGGTCTCATCGCATCGTCCTCAGAGCATGGCCCAGCCGCCATCCACCGGCAGGTCGGTGCCGGTGATCTGGCGCGACACCTCGCTGGCGAGGAACAGGCAGGCGTTGGCGACGTCCGCGTCGGTGCTCACCCGGCGCAGCGCGTAGTCGGCGGCATGGCGAGTCATCGCCTCCTCCAGGCTGATGCCCAGGGTGCGGGCCATGTTGGCGCAGACCTTCTCGCGAAAGCGCGGGCCGTCGACCATGCCCGGCGCCACGCAGTTGACGTTGATGTTGTGCGGCCCTGCCTCCAGCGCGAAGCTCTTGGTGATGCCGCGCAGGCCCCACTTGGAGGCCGAGTAGGCCATGCGCCCGGCGCGGCCGCGCATGCCGAAGGTGCCGCCCACGTTCACCACCTTGCCGGCGCGCTGCGCGATCATGGTCGGCAGCACCGCGCGCATGGTGTTGAAGCAGCCCTTCATGTTGAGCTGCACGATGTCGTCGAACTCCTCCGGCGTGGTCTCCCAGCCGGTCTTGCCGATCGGGCCGGAACCGCCCGCCACGTTCACCAGCACATCGATGCGCCCGAAGGCCTGCAGCGCGGCCGCGGCCAGCGCCTCGGTCTGCGCGGCCACGGTCAGGTCGCAGGCCACCACGATCGCCGGCACACCCAGCGCGCGGGCCTGCTGCGCCACCGGCTCGATCGCGCCGAGATCGCGTCCGGCCAGCACCAGGCGCGCGCCCTCGCGGGCGAAGGCCAGGGTGATCGCCGCACCCATGCCCTTGGCGGGGCCGGTGATCACCACGACCTTGTCGGTCAGCTGAAGATCCACGGCGCGCGCCTCAGAAGAGCTTGGCCGGGCGCTCGGCGCGCGGCGGCAGGAAGCTGCGGTCGAAGACCTCGGCGGGCGCCGGGCTGCGCGGCAGCTGGTTGGCCTCGACCACGATGCCGATCGCCTTGCGCAGGCGGGCGTCGTCCACGTCGCCCAGGCCCAGGCGCGCGAGCTCGGGGTGACTCATGTCGCTGCGCAGGGTGAAGAGCAGCTTCTCCTTTTCCACCTCGCGCTTGAGCAGCGGCTCGCGCTTGAGCACATGCTCGATCGCGGCATCGGGGTCGGCGAGCACGTCGCGCACCGCCCGGTTGAGCGCCCGCAGGAAGCCCTGCACCGCCTTCGGGTTGTCCTTCACGAAGGTGCGTGAGAAGAACACCGCGTTCGAGTACAGGTCCATGCCGTGCTCGCCGTAGCGGATGAAGCGCAGTTCCTTCGTGGGGTCCAGGCCCATGGCCCTGGCGCTGAAGCTCACCGTGGTCACGAAGCCGAACACCGCGTCCACCTGGCCGCGCATGAGCATCTGCTCGCGCAGGTTGGGGGCCATGTTGCTGATCGACACCTTCGTGGCGTCCACGCCCGAGAGCCGCGCGAAGGCCGGGAACAGGCGCAGCGCGGCATCATTGGCCGGGCCGCCCACGGTGCGGCCTTCCAGATCCTTGGGCGAGCGGATCGGGCTGTCCTGCTTGACCACGATGGTGAACGGCGGGGTGTTGTAGATCATGAATACCGCCAGCGGCGCGTCGGCCGGGCGACGCGCCGAGAAGTCGATCACCGCGTTCAGGTCGCCGAAGCCGGCCTGATAGGCGCCCGAGGCCACCTTCGGGATCGAGGCCGCCGAGCCTTCGCCCTGGTCGATCTCCACATCCAGGCCCTCGGCCTTGAAGTAGCCCTTGTCCTGGGCCATGAAGAACCAGGCCTGCGGCCCTTCGTACTTCCAGTTCAGGACCATCTTGATGCGGGTCTGGGCGGCGGCCGGCGCGGGCATCGCACCCAGGGCCAGGCCGGCGGCGGCCAGCAGGGCGGCTGTGAGGCGCGATGCGCTGCGTCGAGTCATCAGGCTCATGTCGAACTCCTCTGGGATCGGGAAGGTGAAGCGGCCCGCCGTGTGCCGCCCTGTCGGGCGGCGCGGTCGGGCGCGGGCAATGCCGCGAGCAGATCCGCGGCGGTGGCGGTGAAGCCGTGAAGCTGGCGCACGATGAAGTGGATCGCGCGGGTGACATAGGCGGGCGAGGGCGTGCTGCAGGCATCCTCGAGCAGCAGGCAGTCGTAGCCCAGGAAGCCGGCGTCCTGCAGCGTGGAGAACACGCAGCGGTCGGTGTTCACGCCGGCAAAGAGCAGGGTCTGCAGGCCCTGGCCGCGCAGCACGCTGTCGAGCTCGTTATCCCAGAAGCCGCTCAGCCGATGCTTGTGGACCGTGATGTCGCCCGCGGCTGGCGGCAGTTCGTCCACCGCCTGCGCGCCCCAGTGGCCGGGCACCACCGACAGGCCGCGGTCCTCGGGCGAGGTCTGCGCGTAACCGGCCAGATCAGGGCCGCCGTCGCGCGGACGGCGCCCCTTGAACTGGACGGTCGGGCTGAGGTTGAGCCGGTCGGGGCGCACGCCCCAGTGCAGCCAGACCACCGTGCCGCCGGCGGCCCGCCAGGCCGGCAGCAGGCCGGCGATCACCGGGATCGGCCGGCGCATCGGGCGCACATCGATGCCCTTCTGGCCGAACCAGCCCCTGGGGTGGCAGAAGTCGTTCTGCATGTCGACGATCACCAGCGCGCTGCGGGCGAGGTCGATGCGCACGGGTTGCGGCTGCGCGGGCAGGGTGAGCGGCCGTGCGCGGCGCGGCGCGCGCACCAGGGACACTGCCTCCCCCTCCAGCGTCCAGGCGTTGTGCGCGGCCGGGCCGTAGACGCCCGGTTTCGGTGCGCTGGCCGACCGGCTCGGCGCCGCGCTCGCGGCGGGCTGCCCGTTGCTGGTGCGTGAAGGGGAGGGGCGACGGCTCATGGCCCTCAGACACGCATCTCCCGTGCCTGAAAGCGTCCCTCAGTCGTGCTGAATTACCATTGCACCGTTGCCGAAACGGCAACGCACAACCGTGATCCCCGTCGGGCATCGCCCGGTACGCGTTCCGCTGGCAGGCAGGCATCCATGAACCATCTGCGTTTTCTGCGCTATGTCGACGAGATCGCCCGCGCCGGCTCCATCCGCGGCGCGGCCGAGCGGCTGCATGTCGCGCCCTCGGCGGTCAATCGCCGCCTGCTTGACCTCGAGGACGAGCTCGGCACGCCGATCTTCGAGCGGCTGCCGCGCGGCATGCGCCTGACCGCGGCCGGCGAACTCTTCATCGACTATGTCCGCAACCGGGCCGCGGCGCTCGACCATGTCCGCTCGCGCATCGAGGAGCTGCGCGGTCTGCGCCGCGGCACCGTGCGCGTGGCGATCAGCCAGGCGCTGGCGCCGGCCTTCCTCGCGCCGGTGATCGCCCGCTTCCGGCGCAGCCATCCGCTGGTGGATTTCCAGGTGCGGGTGTTCGACCACGGCCAGGCGCTCACCGCGCTGCGCGCCTTCGAGATCGATCTGGCGCTGGTGTTCAACCTGCCGCCCCAGCCCGGCGTGGAGCGCCAGGTGCTGCTCGAGCAGCGGCTGCACGCGATCATGCATGCCGAGCATCCGCTCGCGCGCGCCGGGCGCGGCGGGGTGCGCCTGCGCGAGTGCGCCGAGTGGCCGCTCGCCCTGCCCGACCGCGACACCGGCGGGCGGCAGATGCTCGAGCGTTTCCTGGCGCGCAGTTCGGTGCGCCTGCGCCCGGTGATCGAGAGCAACAGCTTCGAGTTCCTGCGCAGTTGCCTCGAGGACCGGGAATCGATCAGTTTCCAGATCGGCATCGGCGCGCTGATCGGCCGCGCCGATCTGGTGGCGCGGGTGGTCGATGACGCCGGCTTTCCGCGCGGTGACCTGGTGCTCGCCCACCTCGCCGGCCGCCAGTTGCCGGCCATTGCCCACGCCTTTGCCGGCGCGGTGCGCCAGGCGCTGAGCCGCCCGGCGTTAGCAAGGTTGATGCGTTATGATTGATCCCTAGCCTTCGCTGCCCACGATGCCCGCCCCGGGGGCCGGGGGCGCCAGCCGCCCCGACAGTTCCGTGCGCGAGGCTGCCAGCCGTGGCGCCCCGTGCCGAGGCCCTCGCACCCCCGTCCATGTTCAGAGCGCTCTGGCAATACCGCGGATTCATACTCGGCAGCGTTCAGCGCGAGTTTCAGTCCAAGTACCGCAACTCTCTGCTGGGTGCCGCCTGGACGGTGATCAACCCGCTCGCCATGATCGTCGTTTACACGGTGATCTTTTCCCAACTCATGCGGGCCCGGCTTCCAGGTGTGGACAGCAGCCTCGCTTACAGCGTCTACCTGTGCGCTGGTGTACTTACCTGGGGCCTGTTTGCCGAGATCGTCGCGCGCGGGCAGAACACCTTTCTCGAGCATGCGAACCTGCTCAAGAAGCTCAGTTTTCCGCGGCTTTGCCTGCCGGTGATCGTGGTGGTCAACGCGCTGCTCAACTTCGCGATCATCTTCGGGTTGTTCACGGCCTTCCTGCTGGTTACCGGACTGTTCCCGGGCCTGCCATTTCTGGCACTGGCTCCGGTATTGGCCATCCTGGTCGCGTTTGCGATCGGGCTGGGCATCACCCTGGGCGTGCTCAATGTGTTCTTCCGCGATGTGGGGCAGTTCTTCGGCATCTTTCTGTCGTTCTGGTTCTGGCTTACGCCGATCGTCTATCCGGTGAGCATTCTGCCCGAGGGGCTGCAGCCGTTCATGAACCTGAATCCGATGACGGCGTTGATGGCAGCTTTCCAGTCGGTGCTGGTCGCCGGCCGCTGGCCGGACTGGTCCACCCTCTGGCCGGTCACCACCCTCGCCGTGGCATCCTGTGCCATCGGCGTCATGCTGTTCCGCAGGCGCGCGGGCGAGATGGTCGACGAGATCTGATGGACGCGATCACCGTCGCCGGGCTCGGCAAGGCCTACAAGCAGTACCCCTCCCGATGGTCACGCCTCGCCGAGTGGGTCGATCCTCGCCGGCGCGCGCGCCACACCCTGCGCTGGGTGCTGCGCGATGTCGCCTTCTCGGTCGCTCCAGGAGAGTCGATCGGCATCATCGGTGTCAATGGTGCCGGCAAGAGCACGCTGCTCAAGATGATCACCGGCACCGTTCAGCCCACTGTCGGGCAGGTACGGGTCGCGGGCCGGATTGCGGCGCTGCTCGAACTCGGCATGGGCTTCCACCCGGACTTCACTGGTCGCCAGAATGCGATCATGTCGGGCCAGCTGCTTGGCTTCTCGGTCGACGAAATACAGCGTCTGATGCCGCAGATCGAGGCCTTCGCCGAGATCGGCGACTACATCGACCAGCCGGTGCGGGTCTACTCGAGCGGCATGCAGGTCCGGCTCGCGTTCGCGGTGGCGGTGGCTCGCAGGCCGGACATCCTGATCGTCGACGAGGCGTTGGCGGTGGGCGATGTCTACTTCCAGCAGAAGTGCTACCAGCGGATCCGCGAATTCATCGATCAGGGCACCACGCTCCTGTTTGTCACCCATGGCATGTCGACGGTGCTCGAGATCTGCACACGCACCCTGTACCTTCGCAACGGTCGGCTGGTCTTCGACGGCCTGCCCAAGCAGGCTGTCGATCTCTACCAGGCGGATCTGCTGATCGCCCAGGATCAGGGCGAAGTCGAGCCAGTCATGCCCGAGCGCGCGGGCGCCATGGGCAATCTCGCATCCGACAGCGTGAGCTGCCTTGACTGCGCACTCTTCGATGCGCGTGAAAAGCCCACCCAGGTCGTGATCAGCGAGTCTCCGGTCGAGTTGCGCATCGGCTACCGGGTCCACCGTACGCTTTCCGACCCGCATGTCGGGTTCAAGATCCGCAACCGACTTGGTAGCGTGATCTTCGAAACCAACACCTACTGCATGCGTCAGCCGATCGGCCCGGCGGCGGCCGGCAACGAGCTCTGGGTGTCTTTCCGCATGCCGATCGACCTCGCGCCGGGTGACTACACCATCACCATCGGGCTGGCCAACGAGGGTTCGGGCGCAGGCCAGTTTCGCGAGTCCCTAAGCTATCTGCACGAGATCGAGAGCTTCAAGGTCCTGCCCAATCCCGATGCGATCATCTGGGATGGCATGATCAACATTCATCCCACGGTTCGTGCCCGTCAGGTGCCGGCTGACGGCACTACTGCGTCGACATGACCGCCAACTCGACCTCCGACGTCAACGCCTTCAGCACGCAGGAACGCGCCGATGTGCTGCGTGGCCTCTATCTGGGGCTGCTTTCACGCGAGCCCGATGCGGCGGGTCTCGTACATTGGCTCTCGGCCTGGGAATCGGGCCTGCCGCTGGAGCAGATCGTGGGGGCGATCCTTGGTAGCGCCGAGTCTCGCGACGGGCCGGTCGCGGCCCGCCGTCGGGCCCGGGACGCCGCCCGCAGGGCGCTCGAGGCGGCGGTCCCGGCGCTCGGTAACGTGCTCAGCGAGCAGCCTCTGGTGGTGGTCGACATTGGCGCGCAGAACCTCGAGAACGAAGACCATGTGTACGCCGGGTTGGGTCGTCGGGGTCTGCCGGTGCGGGTGATCGGCTTCGAACCTCTCGAGCACCGTCGCCAGGAGCGATTAGGCGCCGCATCCGCGCCGATCGAACTGCTGCCGGCATTCGTCGGCGATGGCGGCACCCATGTCTTTCACCTCAATGAGCCGGATGCGACTTCCTCGCTGTTGCCCTTCAACGAGACGGTTGTCCGGCGCCTGCACGGCCTGCATGACCTGCGTACGGTAACTACCGAACCGGCGGCAACCCTCACTCTCGACACGGCGCTGGCGGCCGAGCCGCATGTCGACTTCCTCAAGCTCGACATCCAGGGATTCGAGCTGCGCGCGCTGCGGCATGCCACCGCGGTGCTCGCGCGTACCCAAGTGATTCATTGCGAGGTGTCGTTCGTCGAGATCTACCGTGATCAGGCGCTCTTCTCGGAGGTCGAAAGTTTCTTGCGTTCGCAGGGCTTCGAGCTCATCGATCTCTCGCCGCTGTGTCGCTACCCCCTCACCGGCAACCCGCATGAGGTGTCCGCCGACTGGCTAGGTTGGGCCGACGCGGTCTTTTTCCGGAGCCCGCGAACGGATGAGCCTTGGCGCGATCGTCTGGTCCGCAGCTTGGTCGCTCTGGTGGTCTATGGAAAGCCGTCTTTGGCGGCGTGGCTTGCCGAGAGCCTTGCCGGCACACCAGCGCAGGCCTACCGAACGGCCCTTCTGGCTGAAGACTGAGCGATCCAGTCGGACTCCCCGGGCATGGACCGCGGGGACGCCGCGACCGCTGCCCCAGGTCGAGTGAGGTACCAGGCGGGGCGCTAGGCGATGCGCGTGCTGCGGCCCTGCCAGTAGCGATCGCGCAGCAGCCGCTTGTAGAGCTTGCCGGTGGGATGGCGCGGCAGCTCGGCCTCGAAGTCGATGCTGCGCGGGCACTTGATATGGGCCAGCCGCTCGCGGCACCAGCCGATCAGCTCGGCCTCCAGGGCCGGGCCGGCGCGGGCCATGTCGCGCGGCTGCACCACCGCCTTCACCTGCTCGCCGAACTCCTCGTCGGGCACGCCGAACACGGCCACGTCGACCACCTCGGGGTGGGTGACCAGCAGGTTCTCGGCTTCCTGCGGGTAGATGTTCACCCCGCCCGAGATGATCATGTAGGCCTTGCGGTCGGTGAGGTAGAGGTAGCCCTCGGCATCCACCCGCCCCACGTCGCCCAGGGTGGTCCAGCCGTGCCGGTTGCGCGACTGCGCGGTCTTGTCGGCATCGTTGTGGTACGCGAAGGGCTTGCCGTTGGCGAAGAACACCGTGCCTTCCTCGCCCACCGGCAGTTCATTGCCCTCGTCGTCGCAGATGCGCAGCTCGCCGATCATCGCCCGGCCCACCGTGCCCTTGTGCGTGAGCCAGTCGGCCGAGCCGACCATGGTGACGCCGTTGCCCTCGGTGCCGGCGTAGTACTCCCAGAGCACCGGCCCCCACCAGGCGATCATCTGCTCCTTGACCGGCACCGGGCAGGGCGCCGCGGCATGGATCGCGCAGCGCAGGCTGGAGAGGTCGTAGGCGGCGCGCACGGCCTCGGGCAGCTTGAGCATGCGCACGAACATCGTGGGCACGAGCTGCGTGTGCGTGATGCGGTGCTGCTGCACCAGCCGCAGGTAATCCTCGGCATCGAAGTGCTCCATGATCACGCAGGTGCCGCCCAGGCGCATCACCATCATGTTGAAGCGCAGCGGCGCGGCGTGATAGAGCGGCGCCGGCGAGAGGTACACCGACTGTTCGTCGATGCCGTACACCCGCCGGGCCAGCTCGATGCCCGGCCCGGGCGCGTCGATGGCCGGCTGCTCGGGCATGACCGACACGCCCTTGGGCCGGCCGGTGGTACCCGACGAGTAGAGCATGTCGGTGCCGGCGGTCTCGTCGGCGATGCGGGTGGCGGGCTGGGCCGCGAGGGCCGCGCCGAAGTCCTGCCAGCCGGCGGGCGCGGCGTCGATCATCAGCCAGGTGCGCACGCCCGCGCAGGCGGCGGGCAGGTCGGTGGCCGTACCGGCGAGCGCGGCCGAGGACACCACCAGCTTCGCGCCGCAGTCGTTGATGATGTAGGCGGCCTCGGCGGTGGTCAGCCGCGAGCTGATCGCGGTGTAGATGATGCCGGCGCGCTGCGCCCCCCACAGGATCTCGAAGAACCGCGGGTGGTTCTCCAGCATGACCGCGATGTGCTCGCCGGCGCGCACGCCCTGCGCGCGCAGCAGTTGGGCGAAGCGGTTGCTGCGTGCCTCGAGCTGCCCGTAGGTGACGATCTCGCCCGAACCCGCCATCCGGTAGGCGGGCTTGTCGGGAAACCTTGCCGCGTGGATGAACGGGTGCATGGCGGCGGGCTCAGTCGATCTTCACGCGCAGCTCGCCCAGGCCGGCCACGCGGCCCACCAGCAGGTCACCGCGGCCCACCGCGGCCACGCCCTCGGGCGTGCCGGTGAAGATCAGGTCGCCGGGCACCAGCTCGAAGAGGCTCGACAGGTGCTCGATGGTCTCGGCCACGCTCCAGATCAGCAGCGAGATGTCGCTCGACTGTCGGGTGGCGCCGTTGACCTCCAGCGCGATGGCGCCCTTCACATAATGGCCAGTGGCCGAGGCGGGATGCAGCGGGCCGATCGGGCCGGAGTGATCGAAGGCCTTGCCCACTTCCCAGGGCCGGCCCTGCTTCTTGGCCTCGCCCTGCAGGTCGCGGCGGGTCATGTCCAGGCCGATGGCATAGCCCCAGACATGCTCGTGGGCGCTGGCCGCGGGGATGTTGCGACCGCCCTTGCCGATGGCCGCCACCAGCTCGATCTCATGGTGCAGGTCGCTGGTGCGCGAGGGGTAGGGCATCACCCCGGTGCTGCCCTCGGGCACCACCACCAGCGCGTCGGCCGGCTTCATGAAGAAGAACGGCGGCTCGCGTCCGGTGAAGCCCATCTCCTTGGCGTGCTCGACATAGTTGCGACCGACGCAGTACACGCGGCGGACCGGGAAGGTCTGGGTGCTGCCGGCGACGGGGATCTCCACCGGCGCGGGGGCGACGACGACATGGCTCAAGGCAGGCTCCTGGCGGGAAAGGCGAGGCGGGTTGACGGGGTGTTGCGGGTCGGCAGGGCAGAGCGACTATACCGCCGCCTGGGCGCCGCCCAGGGCCGCGATCAGCGCATCGAGCAGCCGCGAGAGCTCGCCGGTCATCAGGCTCATGTCGCTGGCGAAGCGTTCGGCCGCGTCGCCCTCGTGGCCGGCGGCGGCCTCGGTGATGACGTCCTGCGGCCGGATGCGGCGGACCTCCATCCGGTCGGTGAGCACGAAGGCCACCCGGGCCGACCAGGTCAGGGCCAGCCGGGTGCACTGCTTGCCGGCGCGGGTGTGGCGCAGGACATCCTCGTGGTCGAGCGTCTGATTGGCGAAACGCACGCTCGCCTTCGTGTCCCGGGCGCGCAGCTCGGCATCCTGGTCGATGGTGAAGCCGGCCGGGGCCTGGGCCTCGGCCAGCCAGGCCGTCATCTCGCCCGCCGGCGAGGCCTCGGTGCGCAGCGGCCGGATCACCAGGCCTTCCACGGCCTTGAGCAGCAGGCCCACCACCTCGTCGGCGCGGGCGGCCGAGACCGCCTCCACGGCCAGCCGGCGCGCGGCCGGATCGATCCATACCCGGGTGTCGCTGCTCAGGCTGAAGGCGCGCGGCAGGAGCTCGTCGCGCACCTGATCCTTCAGCTCGCGCAGCCGCTTGCGGCCGGGCTTGAAGCCTTCCTCGGCCTCGATCTGGCGGGCGCGCTCGGCCACGGTCTGGGTGATCACCCGCGCCGGCAGCAGCTTCTTCTCCTGACGCAGGCTGAGCAGCAGCTGGCCGCCGATCGCGCAGACCAGCGCCGGGTCATCGGCCTGCGGGGGCGCCCAGCCCACGCGCAGGGCCTCCAGGCGGCCACCGGGGATGAAGGCCTGCGGCGCGAGCAGCGGGCCGAGTTCCTCGGCGCTCAGGGGCAGGGTGCCCGGCAGGGTGTAGACGATCAGGTTCCTGAACCACATGGGGGATGCCGTTGCGGGAAAGCCCCGGAGTATGCGGCACGCGCTGGGGGCGCCGCGCCGCTCAGCCGGCCGCGGCGGCCAGCGCGAGCAGGTGCTCGCGCACGGTCTGGGGCGCTTCCATGGGGATGAAGTGAGTGCAGGCTTGCAGCGTCTCTATCGTGATGTCGGGGGCACAGGCCCGGATGGTGGGCAGCATCTGGGCGCTGGTGGAGCCGCGCCCGGCCACCAGCAGGCGGGCCGGCACGCGCAGGGCGCGCAGCGCGGCGACGGTGTCATGCCGATGGGCCGCGAAGGTGGCGCTCTCCCAGGCCGGGCTGCAGCGCAGCCGCACGCCGCCCCCGGGCGCGGGCGCGAAGCCGTCTTCCACATAGTCTTCGAGGAATCCGGGCTGCCAGGTCCGGAAGGCGCCGCGCCCGGTGTAGCTGGCCAGCGCGGCGGCGGGGCTGTCGAAGTCGGCGCGCCGTCGGCTGGCGCCCCGGGCGATCGGCAGGCGCTGGCGCAGCAGCCGGGGCGCGAAGGGCAGCAGCAGCCAGCGGCGCCAGGTCGCGGGCACGGTGGCCGGGTCGATCAACAGCAGCGCGCCGGCGAGCGCGGGCCGACGGGCCAGCGCCAGCAGCGCCACGGTGGCGCCCATGGAGTGGCCGGCGATCAGGCGCGGCGCGGGCTGGCCGCGGCTGAGCTGCTCGATGGCGGCGATCACGTCCGAGGCGTAGCCCTGCCAGTGGGTGAGCCGCGCGGGCCGGGCCGGCAGGCTGCTCAGGCCGTGGCCGCGCAGGTCGAGCGCCACCACCCGCCAGTGCGGCGCCAGCGGTGCGAGCAGCTGGCGGTAGGTCAGGGCGTTGAAGCCCGTGGCGTGCAGAAAGACCAGGTCGATCCGGCCGTGTGCCCGGCCGAAGTTCAGGCCGGCGAGGTGGCCATCCGGCAGGGGGAGGGTGAGGCGCTGCATCGGCGCTCCAGGAATCGGGCAGCCACGAGCATAGCCTCTGCCATGTCAGTGGGCACTGGCTCTTGCAAAAAGCCTTGCTGACGCTTGCATGGGATTGGCGGCCCTGGCCTCGCAACCCAGCACCAGCAGGGCGGGCGCGCCATCGGTCGGGGCATCGCGGTCGAGGCTGCCGAGGGTGGTGCGCAGCACCCGCTGGCCGGGCCGCGAGGCCTCCACCACCCAGGCCGCGGGCAGGGTCGCCGGCAGCCCCAGCACCAGCAGGGTGGCCCTCACCCGGGCAGCGCAGCCGGCGGCCATGTAGAGCGCGCCTCCGCCGGCGGCGATCAGCGGCCGGGCCCAGGACAGGTCGGCATCGTCGCCGGCCTGCACCTGGGGGGTGGTCAGCACCAGCGCGCGGCGCTCCCCGCGGCGGGTCATGGGCGTGCCCAGCGCCGCGAAGGCGGCCTGCGCCGAGGTGATGCCGGGCGCCACGCCGTAGCCGATGCCGGCCGCGCGCAGGGCGTCGATCTCCTCCTGGGCGCGGGCGAAGATGAGCGGGTCGCCGCCCTTCAGGCGGACCACCAGGCTTTCCGGTGAGGCCCGCGGGTCATCGGCCAGCGCTCGCGCATGGCTGACCAGCAGGGCGTTGATGCGCGACTGCGGCGTGCTCGGCCGTCCGGCGCGCTTGCCCACCGGCACCCGCAGCGCCTGCGGCGCGAGCGCGAGGATGGCCGGCGCCACCAGCGCGTCGTGGATCAGGACACGGGCACGGCCCAGCAGGCGCAGCGCCTGGCCGGTGAGCAGGTCCGGGTCGCCCGGGCCGGCGCCCACCAGCCACACGCGGGGCGCGTGGGCCTCAGCCACGGATCACCCCGGCGGCCAGCGTGGCGAACTCGCCGGGTTCGAGCAGGATCAGGCTGCCAGTGCGCGGCAGCCGGCGATAGGGGTCGGCGAGCAGCGGCCGTTCGGTGTGCAGCCGCACCCGCACCACCGCATTGCGCCGCAGCGCGCTGGCCGGATCACGCACGGCTTCGGTCTGGCCGGTGTTCACGTCGACCACGCCGAGCAGGGCCTCGATGCGCGCGGCCAGGGTGCGGGTGCCCTGCTTGACCAGCAGGCGCTGGCCGGGCCGGCCGGGGCGCTCGTCCATCCAGCACAGGTCCACCTCCAGCCGGTCGCTCAGCGTCGCGGGCTGGTCGGCATGCACCAGCACCGCGCCGCGGCTGATGTCGAGGTCGGCATCGAGCACCAGGGTGATCGCGTCGCCGGCCTGCGCCTGCTGGCGCTCCTGCTCGTGCAGCAGGATCGCGCTCACCCGCGCGCTGCGGGGCTCGCCCTGGCTGGGCTCGGCCACGGCGAGCGTGTCGCCCACCGCCACCCGACCGCTCTCGATCCGGCCGGCCAGGCCGCGGAAATCATGCCAGCGGGCCTGCGCGGCGCGTCCCGTGGGGCGGATCAGCCCCTGCACCGGGAAGCGCAGCGGCGCCTGCCCGTCGAGCGCCGCGCGCGCGGGCAGCGACAGCAGCAGGTCGGACAGCAGCGGCCCCTCGTGCCAGGCCATGCGCTCGCCACGGCGGGCGAGGTGGTCGCCATCGAGGGCGCAGATGGGCAGCACGTGAACCCGACCGGGCGCACCGCCCTCGCGCGCGGCGATGCCGGCCTCGATCGCCTCGATCGTCTCGCGCGCGGCGGTGAAGCGCGCGCGATCGAAGCCGACCAGGTCCATCTTGTTCACCAGGTAGATCCGCTCGGGCACGCCCATGAGCGAGGCGAGCAGCGCGTGCCGACGGGTCTGCTCCAGAGGGCCGGTGCGCGCATCGACCAGGATCAGGGCCACGTCCGACTGGCTGGCCGCGCACACCATGTTGCGGGTGTACTCCACATGCCCCGGCGCGTCGGCCAGGATGAAGCTGCGCCCGCCGAAGGCGAAGTAGCGGTACGCGACATCGATGGTGATGCCCTGTTCGCGCTCGTCGCTCAGGCCGTCGGTGAAGAGCGAGAGGTCGAGCTCGCCGCGGCCGCGTCGCTGCGAGGCGCGGCGCAGGTCCTCGAGCACGTCGTCGTCGATGCGATCGAGGTCGTGCAGCAGCCGGCCGATCAGCGTGCTCTTGCCGTCGTCCACGCTGCCCGCGGTCATCACCCGCAGCACCGGCGCCGTGGCGCGCGCCGCGCTGGCGAGCGCGCCGGCAGCGGAGGAGAGGTCGGGGGTGCTCATCAGAAATATCCTTCGCGCTTGCGCGCTTCCATCGAGGCTTCGGAGGTGCGGTCGTCCAGGCGGGTGGCGCCGCGCTCGCTGATGCGGGCCACCAGGGTCTCGGCCAGCACCGCGGCCACGGTGTCGGCCTGCGAGACCACCGGACAGGTGCAGGTCATGTCGCCCACGGTCCGATAGCGCACCCGCTCGCGTCGTACCGTCTCGCCGGGCCGCGGCGGCGTGACCGCGGTGAGCGCGAGCAGCCGGTCGCCGCGCACGATCACCTCGCGCTCGTGGGCGAAGTAGATCGGCGGCAGGGCGATCTGTTCGCGCGCGATGTACTGCCACACGTCGCGTTCGGTCCAGTTCGAGATCGGGAACACCCGCAGGTGCTGGCCCGGACCGACGCGCGCGTTGTAGAGCGACCAGAGCTCGGGCCGCTGGCGACGCGGATCCCATTGCCCGAAGGCGTCGCGGTGCGAGAACACCCGCTCCTTGGCGCGGGCCTTCTCCTCGTCGCGTCGGGCGCCACCGATCAGCGCATCGAGCTCGAGTTCGGCGATCGCCTCGAGCAGCGTCACCGACTGCAGCGCGTTGCGCGAGCCGAGCGGGCCGGGGTCAGCGACCGAGCCGCGGGCGATGCTGTCCTCCACGCTGCGCACGATCAGCCGCTCGCCCAGGCGCGCGGCCGTGGCATCGCGGCATTCGATCACCTCGGGGAAGTTGTGGCCGGTGTCCACGTGCAGCAGCGGGAAGGGGAAGCCCGCTGGG
>JBIKWU010000023.1:0-24439 GCA_044356115.1 Burkholderiaceae bacterium | reverse complement strand
ATTGAAGGCATTGCCGACGATCGGGAGATCGCCCAGCAACGGCACCTTGCTGACGAGATTGCGCTCGATCTGCTCGTAGATGCCGCCGATCACCACGGTGCCGCCGTTCTCCACCAGCACCTGGGTGCGCACCGCGCGGGTATCGATCGCGAAGCCGGACGTGGTGAGCTGGCCTACCTGATCTCGGTTGACCGCCACGTCGAGGATGACATTGCCCTCGGGCGTGATCTGCGGCGTGACTTCCAGCCGCAGGCTGGCCTTGCGGAAAGAGACCGCGGTCGCACCGCTGGCGGTGGCCTGCTGGAAGGGCAGCTCGGTGCCCTGCTCGATCGAGGCCTTGCTCTGGTCGGCGGTAAGCACCCGCGGGCTCGAGATGATCTTGCCGCGCTGGTCGGATTCCAGTGCCGACAGCTCGAGATTCAGGAACCGGGTGAGACTCGAGCCGAAGAGGCTGATGGCGAAGCTGGCCGGGCTGGATCCCGAGATCGCCGTGGCGGGCAGGTTGACGAAGTTGGTGTTCTCGAGGGCGGTCAGGCGGCCCAGTCCGGCCGCGTTAAGGCCGCTGAGATCCGAGCCGGCCTGCGAGGAGAGATCCGACACGCCGCGCAGGTTTCCCGACACCGTGCCGAAGGCGCCTCCGCCAAGGCTCTGCCCGGCCCCGACGGTCGGCACGTTGAGGGCGGTGAGCGAGCCGGTCACCGGGTCGGTGACGCCCACGGTGCGGTACCGGGTGGACGAGATGTCGTTCAAGCCCAGCTTGACCCCGAGATTGCGCGAGAACTTGTCGTCAGCCTCGACGATCCTCGCTTCGATCAGCACCTGTCGCACCGAGATGTCGACCTGCGAGATCAGCTTGCGCACCGACTCCAGTCGCTGGGCAGTGTCCTGGATGAACAGCTTGTTGGTGCGGGCGTCGAACACCGCGCTGCCGCGCTTGGACAACACGGGCTGACGCGGATCGGAGAGCAGCTTGGCGAGGTTCTCGGCCTTCTGATAGTTGAGCTGGAAGATCTCGGTGCGCACCGGCTCGATGTCGGCGATCTGCTGGCGGGCCTCGAGTTCGAGCTTCTCCTTGGCGGCGAGTTCATCGCGCGGCGCGATCAGGACCACGTTGCCGCTCTTGCGCATGTCCAGGCCCTTGGCCTGCAGCACGATGTCGAGCGCCTGGTCCCAGGGGACATCCTTGAGCCGCAGCGTGACATTGCCGGTCACCGAATCGCTGGTGACGATGTTCAGGTTGGTGAAATCGGCGATGACCTGAAGCAGCGCGCGCACGTCCACGTTCTGGAAGTTCAGCGACAGGCGCTCGCCGCGGTAGCCTTGCGGCCCCCCCACGCGCGTCGGGTCCTCGCGGACCGGCCTGACCTCGACCACGAACTGACTGTCGCTCTGGTAGGCGTTGTGCTCCCACAGGCCCTGCGGCTCGATGACCAGCCGGGCGTTCTCACCCTGCTGCGACGCGCGCACCGAACGGATCGGTGTGCCGAAGTCGTTCACGTCGAGCACGCGGCGCAGATTGTCCGGCAGACGGCTGTTGAGGAAATCCACGACCAGCGTCTGGCCCTGCTGGCGGATGTCGACGCCGACGCCGGCGCTGGACAGATCGACCACGACCCGGCCCTCGCCGGCCCGGCCACGACGGAAGTCGATGTCGCGAAGCGCATGCCGGGCAGCGCCCGTGGTGGCGCCGGGCCCGGTGGCGGTCGGCAGCGGATTGAAACGGGTGGCGGTTTCGGCGGCGGGCTCGGCGACGGCCGGCGTGAGCGCGACCAGCACGACGTTGCCTTCGAGGGTCGTGGTGTAGGCCATCGGCCGCTTGAGATTGAGGACGACCCGCATGCGTCCGCCGGCCTGCACCAGAGCCACGCTGCGCACATCGCCCTGGGCGAGTTCGAGGTTCGACTGCCCCGCCTTGTTTTCAGTGTCGGGAAAATCCAGGGCGATGCGTGGCGGCGTGTTGATCGAGAACCCGCCAGGCATGGCGGCCGGCGGATTCCTGAGCCGGATCCGCAGCAGGGTGCCCGCGGCCTGGGGGACGGCGGACACCGCCTCGACGGCATTGGGCTGGACCCGCGCGGGCGCCGTCGGCTGGGCCTGGGGCTCGGCGCTGCCCGGCGTCTGGACCTGCACCTGCGCCGGCGTCGGCGCATTCACCTGCACCTGCACCTGGATCTGGGCGGGTGCCTGGGTCTGGGGCTGGGACTGGGGTTGGACGGGAGCCACGGGCACGGCCGGTACCGGTCCCACCGGCTGCACCGCCACCTGGGCCTGGGCCTGGGCCGCCAGCCACAGGAAACACGCCGTCGCGGCGCGCCATCGGAATGGCATCGTGTTGGATCTCATCATCACTTGACCCCCTGGAGCCGCAGCGAGCTGTCCCTCTCGGACCAGTCGCCGGAACCGTCCTGTACCAACTCGCGGACCAGCACCTCGGTTTCGGTGATCTTGACCACCCGTCCGTAGTTGGTGCCGACGAAATTCCCCACCTTGACCTGGTGAACAGCCGCGCCCACCTGGAGCAGCGCGAACTGCTGGCCGCCGCTGGTCAGGTGCCCCACCAGCCGGATGGTTTCCAGCGGAAAGCTTTCCAGCGCCTCGCGGCGGCGGTTCTGATCCGGTCGCGGACCTGCCCCGCCACCGCGCGTCGCGATCGGCTCGGCCGCGGCCAGGGTGATCCGGGCCATCGAGAAAGGCTCGACCAGATCATTGGCCTCGTACCGGAAAGGCACCGGTTTTTTCGGCGGATCGAGCTTCTGCTTGAGCCTCGCCGTCTGTTCGCGCTTCTCGGCCATCCAGGCGGTCAGTTCCGCCTGGTCGTCGGCGCAGCCGGCCAGCAGACCGGCAGACAGCAGCAGCAGGCCCGCGCGCCGCCCGATCATTTGCCACCTCCGGCCTTGGCCTTGGCCTTGGCAACGCTGCTGACCTCGTCGGGATCCAGGTAGCGATAGGTCTTGACCACGGCATCCATGGTCAGCGTGGTGCTGCGCTCGCTGGAAGTCACGTTGATGTTGTTGAGGGTGACGATGCGCGCCAGATTGGCGATATCGCTGGCGAAGCCGGCCAGTTCGTGAAAACCCCCGGTCATGCGGATGCCGATCGGCAGCTCGGCGTAGAACTCGCGCGCGGCCGGCTGCCCCGGCTTGAAGAGCTCGAAGTCCAGCCCGCGCGCGTGCCCGGCCTGCGTGATGTCGGAGAGCAGCGCATCCATCTCGGCGCGACTGGGCAACTGTTTCTCGAGCTGGGCCACGTAGAGCGCAACCTGCTGCTTCTGGCCACGCAGCACATCGAGGTTGATCGCGTTGGAGAGCTTCTCGGAATACTGCTGCTTCAGGACGAGCTCGCGCTCCTCGCCCGACTTGAGATCGGCGAGCTGGGTGCTCCAGAACATGACGGCGGCGAGCACCTGCACGACGAGGAACACCGCGACCAGCAGGAGCGCACGCGGCAGAGTCGGCCACAGACCGGGATGGCGCCCCTGCAGCCCCTCGAACTGGCGGCCGACGGCGGCGAGGTCGATCGATGGCATCTTCAGACTTGGCATGGCATCACTTCTTCGGGGCCGGTTGCGGGCCGGCGGTCGCTCCCGCCTTCGAGGCGGCCTTCGCCCCGGCGTCGGCGGCGGCCTTTTTCTCGGCCCGCTCGACTTCGGTGCGCGACCGGATGCCGGCGGTCATCACGAAATCGAACACCCGGCGGGCTCCCCGGCCGGGCGCCTGGCCCGGAATGGGCTGGCCGGCCCTGATCTCGACGAGCTCGGGGCGCTCGAGCCAGACCGTGTCGTTGGCGAGCGTCTTGTAGAGCGCCGACACCTGGGCATTGGACTGCGCCAGCCCCGTGATCAGCAGCCGCGAACCGTCCTGCCTCATCGTGCGCAGGGTCATGCCGTCGGGCACCCGCCGGACCAGCTCGTCGAAGAGGTGGACCGGGATGGTGCGATCGCGCTCGAGGCTCTCCACCGCGTTCTGGCGCGCGGTCAGCGCCTCGATCTCCTGGCGCAACTGCCCGATCTCCTTGATCTCGGCATCGAGCTTCCGGTTGGCGTTCTCGATGAACAGGTTGCGTCCACGCTGCCCTTCCTCGAGGGCGGCGATGCCCATCGAGACGGCGGCTGCGCTCACCAGACCGAGCAGGGCCACCAGCAGGGCCAGGGTGACGAATTCCTTCTTGCGCTTCTCGCGCAGGCGTTCCCGGTGCGGCAGCAGATTGATGCGGATCACTCGCCGAACCTCCGCAGCGCCAGCCCGCAGGCGGTGACGAGGGCTGGCGCATCAAAGCGCAACTGCCGCTCGCGGATCGACTCGGCGATCTCCATGCCCTGGAACGGTGTGAGGATCTCCGCCGGCGCCTGCGCGCGCTCGGCGATCGCCTCCGACAGGCCGGGAACCACGCAGGCACCGCCGGCGAGGAAGATCCGATCGACCCGCGTGTAGGGCGTGGAGGTGTAGAAGAACTGCATGGCACGGGCGAGGTCGCCCGCGCCCTGCTCGAGGAAAGGCGCCAGCACGTCGGCCTGATAGTTGTCGGGCAGCTCGCCGGTCTTCTTCTTGAGCTCGGCCTCCTCCTGGCTCAGGCCATAGAGCCGCATCAGGTCGAGGGTGAGCTGCTGGCCACCGAAGGCCTGCTCGCGCTCGAATACCGTCTCGCCGTTGTAGACCATGGACACGCGGGTGACCATCTGGCCGATGTCGAACACCGCCAGGACCAGCCCCTGGGCGGCACCGGGCATGAAGGCCGTGACGTGATCGAGCGCGGCCCGCGCGGCGAGCGAGTCGACGTCGACGATCATGGGGCGCAGGCCGCACATCTCGGCCACCGCCACCCGGTCTTCGACCTTCTCGCGACGCGAAGCCGCGAGCATCACGTCGACTTCGGAGGGGTCGTTCGGCGAGGGACCGATCACCTGAAAGTCGAGGCTGACCTCCTCGATCGCGAAGGGAACGTACTGGCTGGCTTCCGACTCGACCTGGAACTCGTACTCCTCGTCGCTCAGGCCGGCGGGCAGGCTGATCCGCTTGGTGATCACCGCCGAGGCGGGCATGGCGAGGGCAATGTCCCGGGTGCGGGTGTTCAGGCGCCGGATCGCGCGCGCCAGCGACTCGGCCACCATCTCGGGGTTCTCGATGTTGCCGTCGGTGATCGCACCCTCGTCCAGCGGCTCGATCACGTAACGCTGAAGCCGGATCGCGGCCTTGCTGCCGGGTACCAGCTCGACCGCCTTGATGCCGGACGAGCTGATGTCGATGCCGAGCAGGCCTGCCGACGAGCGCTTGAACAATGCTGGAAGCTTCAGACCCAATTTGCCCTCTTTGCTGACCCGGAAAAAACCCCTTCTGGACAAGGCGTTGCGTCATGAACATGAGATGACGGCTCAAGGCCAGTGCCGGGTCAGGACACTCTAGTGGCTTTTGCCCGGGGCGCCATGCGCCACGGCGCCCTTCCGTCGTACGCAGCCGACCATCCGGCGACCTGTGACTTATTCCTCGTTTTCGGCCCCCACGGACGGTCGATCACGGCGCATCGGCGGCGACGGGCGCGGGGGCGACGAAGCCCCACCGAAGCCGGCGCCGCGCCGGACCCGGCCCGTATAATCCGGGCGCCCGAGGATGCACTTCGCGGCATCGCAACCCACCGGAAGGCCCCGCCATCTCCGACCGATCCCCGTCCTCGCGCCCGTCGACGCCGACCTGGGTCCGTGCGCTCATGCTGATGCTGGGCGCGCCGGTGGCGCTCGCCCTCGCTGGCGCGCTCGCACTGGCACTGATGGTCATGCTCGCCAGCGATCGGCTGCCGGCACTCGACGAACTCACCGACTACCGGCCGAAGGTGCCGCTGCGCATCTACTCGGCCGAGGGCGAACTGCTCGGCGAATTCGGCGACGAACGCCGCAGCGTGGTTCGCATCGACCAGATCCCCGCACTGATGAAGAACGCGGTCCTCGCCGCCGAGGACTCCCGCTTCTTCGAGCACGGTGGCATCGACTTCAAGGGCATCGCCCGCGCCGCGCTCTCGAACCTGTTCTCGGGAGGCCGCGATCAGGGGGCGAGCACCATCACCCAGCAGGTCGCGCGCAACTTCTACCTGTCGAGCGAGAAGACCTACACCCGCAAGATCTACGAGGCCATGCTGGCCCTGCGCATCGAGGAGAGCCTGACCAAGGAGCAGATCCTCGAGGTCTACATGAACCAGATCTTCCTCGGCAAGCGGGCCTACGGCTTCGCCGCGGCCGCGCGCATCTACTTCGGCAAGACCCTCGACCAGCTCACGCCCGCCGAGGCCGCCATGCTCGCCGGACTGCCCAAGGCGCCCTCGCTGTACAACCCGCTGGTCAACCCCAGGCGGGCCACCGAGCGCCAGCACTACATCCTTGCGCGCATGCACGAGATCGGCTCGCTGACCGAGGCCGAGTACCAGAGCGCGCTCAAGCAGACCCTGCGCTACGCCTCACCGGCAGGCGAACTCGCCCAGCAGGCGCCCTATGCGGCCGAACTCGCCCGGCTGCTGGCCTACGATCTCTTCAAGGAAGACATCTACACCGCCGGCATCAGCGTGCACACCACCATCCGTGCCGCCGAGCAGCGGGTGGCCACTGCCGCGGTCCGTCAGGGCGTCATCGACTACGACCGCCGCTACGGGTACCGTGGCCCGGAACGCTTCATCGACCTGCCCGCCAGTCAGACCGGTGCCGACCCGCTGATCGAGGCCGCGCTCGACGAGACCCCCGATGTCGAGGAGTTCCGGACTGCGGTGGTGCTGGAGGCCGACGCACGTGCGGTGCGGGTGTCGCGTGGCCGCGGCACCATCGTCACCATCAGCGGTGACGGCCTGAAGTTCGCGGCACCGGCGCTCTCCGAGCGGGCACCGGTGGCGCGCAAGCTTCGGCGCGGCGCGGTGATCCGGATCGCGCCGCTGAAGTCCGACTGGGAGATCACGCAGCTGCCCGATGTCCAGGCGGCACTGGTCGCCTGCAGCCCCGACGACGGAGCCGTGCGCGCGCTGGTCGGCGGCTTCGACTTCAGCCGCAACAAGTTCAACCGCGTCACCCAGGCCTGGCGTCAGCCCGGCTCGAGTTTCAAGCCCTTCATCTATTCGGCCTCGCTCGAGAAGGGCTACACGCCGGCCTCGGTGTTCGACGACGCGCCCTTCACCGTCAACCCCGCGCTCACCGGCGGCCAGGTCTGGGAGCCCAAGAACTACGACGGCAAGTTCGACGGGCCCATGCGCATGCGGCAGGCGCTCGCGCAGTCGAAGAACATGGTCTCGATCCGCATCCTCCAGGCGATCGGCCCGCGCTACGCGCAGGACTACGTCGCCCGCTTCGGCTTCGACGAGGACAAGCACCCCGCCTACCTGACCATGGCCCTGGGTGCCGGCTCGGTCACCCCGTGGCAGATGGTGGGCGCCTACTCGGTGTTCGCCAACGGCGGATACCGCGTGGAGCCCTACCTGATCACCCGGATCACCGATGCGAACGGCAGGGTGCTGGCCCAGTCCAATCCGGTGAAGGCCGGCGACGAGAACGCGCGGGCGATCGACGCGCGCAATGCCTTCATCATGGACAGCATGCTGCGTGGCGTCGTGCGCAACGGCACCGCGCGGCGCGCCATGTCGCTCAATCGCACCGACCTGGCCGGCAAGACCGGCACCACCAACGACTCCCATGACGCGTGGTTCGCGGGGTACTCGCCGGCGGTGGTGGCAGTCACCTGGGTGGGCCATGACCAGCCCCGAAAGCTCGGCGACCGCGAGACCGGCGGCGGTCTGGCGCTGCCGATCTGGATCACCTACATGGGCAAGGCGCTCGCCGGCGTGCCCGACCAGACGCCCACCCCGCCGGAGGGCGTGGTGGAAGTGAACGGCGAGTTCTACTACGCCGAGACGGCGCCGACGGGCAAGCCCGCGCAGGCGCCGGCCGCCGCTGCGCCAGGCATCAGCCCGGATCGCCCAGCCGCACCGCCTGCCCCGACTGGGCGCTGACGAGTCGCGACAGGCTGGCGAAGAGTTCATCGCCACTGCGGGTATCACGCCACACCGATCCGTCATGACGGAAGTGGAAGCCGCCCGAGCGCGCCGCCACCCAGATCTCGCGCACCGGAGCATTGCCGTTCACGATCAGGCGCGAGTCGTCGTCGAACTCGACCTCGAGGACAGGGCCGCTGCGACCGCTCTGCACATCGGCGCCGCAGACATCGAGGGCATCCTCGATCGCGGCGAGCACGCGATCGCACTCGGCCAGGAACTCGGGTTCGGTCATGCTAGAGTGCCTTCATGAAAACCGGCCGCGTGGCAGCCTTGGTGGGCGCGGGCGTTCTGGCAGCCAGCCTGCTCGGCGCCTGCGGTCAGCGCGGCCCGCTGGTGTTGCCCAAGCCACCGGAGCCTCCGGGCGCCGGCAAGGCGGGCAAGCCGGGGGCCCCCGCTCCGGCGCTTGCGCCCGCGCCGGTCACGCGCTGAGCCACCGGCCGCCGGCCCCGCCGGCCGCGCGCGCCGCGCCGGGGTCTCAGCGCAGGCCGGCGATGTAGTCGGAAACTGCCTTGATCTCGACGTCTGACAGCCGCGCGGCAATGGCGGACATCTGGGCACTGTTCTTGCGCGCGCCCTGACGGAAGGCCACCAGCTGGGCCTCGGTGTACTCGGCGAACTGACCGGCCAGGCGCGGGTACTGGGCCGGAATGCCGGCACCATTCGGGCTGTGGCAGCCCGCACAGGCGGCAACCGACTTTCCGGCGATGCCGCCGCGGTAGATCTTCTGGCCGAGCTCGACGCTGTCCTTGTTGCGGGCGGCCGAAGGCTTGAGCTTTTGCGACGCGTACCAGGCCGAGACATTGCGCATGTCCTCGTCGGACAGCGTGGCGGCGAAACCCGCCATGACGGCGTTGGCCCGCTCGGCCTCCTTGGCGCCCGGCTGCACCTTGAAGTTGCGCAGCTGCTTGTGGAGGTAATCGGCGTGCTGCGCGGCCAGCTTCGGATTGGCCGGACTGGCGCTGTTGCCGTCCGCGCCGTGACAGGCTGCGCAGACCTCGGCCGCTTTCTGCTGACCCTTGGCGAGATCGACCTTGGCCGGCGCCTGGGCACGGGCGCCGCCCGTCAGGACGATCAGGCCGACGGCAAGACCGGCCATCAGGCGTGCGGCATGCCGGCCGGCACGGCCCAGGCCACTGCCGGACCGGATCTCGGGCCGACCACAGGAGGAGAGGAACATCATGCGTCGCTCACGGGCAGAAGGTAGGTTAGGCGAGTCACGTAAACTCTCGATTCTACCGCAAGCCAAAGGTCGGAGGTCATCCGACGCCTCATGCGCCTTCTGAGCACCGCCCGATTCGCCACCACCGTCGCCCTGCCCCGGCAGATGCCCGCCGAAGGCCCGCCCGAGGTGGCTTTCGTGGGCCGCTCCAATTCCGGCAAGTCCACCGCCATCAACACCCTGTGCGAGCGGCGCCGGCTCGCCTTCGCCAGTCGCACGCCGGGGCGCACCCAGGCGCTGAATTTCTTCGCGCTCGGAGCCGCCGACACCGTGTCGGCGCTGCTGGTCGACACCCCGGGCTATGGCTACGCCAAGGTGCCGCTGGGGGTGAAGTCCGGCTGGGACTCGCTGGCCGGCCCCTATCTGCGCAACCGGCGCTCGCTCAAGGGCGTGGTGGTCATGCTCGACATCCGCCGCGAACTCACACCAGCCGACGCCGCCATGCTCGACTGGATCGACCCCCGGGTCGGCCTGCTGGTGCTGCTCACCAAGAGCGACAAGTTCGGCCACGAGCAGCGGCAGAAGGTCCGCCGCTCGGTCAGCGCGGCGCTGGCCGCCGCCTTCCCCGGTCGCGGCATCGCCGTGACCGTCTTCTCGGCCAACGCCCGGCTCGGGCTGGACGAGACGCGCGCGCAGATCGAGGCCTGGCTCAGTCCCGACAGCGCACCGGAAGCCGGCACAAGACCCCTCGTCTGAGTCGGGTTTCGGGTATAACTGCGGCGATCGGGCCGCAGCCCCCATTCCGCGCCTAGGAGCGACCGCCGTGACCGCCGCCAGACCGTCCCTCGCACACCAGTTTCCCGCCATCCGGCCGCGACGCATGCGCCGCGACGACTTCTCCCGCCGGATGATGCGCGAGACCTCCCTCGCGGCCGACCACTTCATCTACCCGGTGTTCGTCCACGAGGGCAACGGCAAGCGCCATCCGGTCGGGTCGATGCCCGGGGTGGAGCGTCACAGCATCGACCTCCTCTTCCCGGTGGCCGAACGCTGCCTCGAACTCGGCGTGCCGGTGCTCGCGCTCTTCCCGGTGATCGATCCGGCGATCAAGACGCCCGACGGCATCGTCGCCACCGACCCCGACGGGCTGATCCCGCGCGCGGCGCGCGAACTCAAGAAGCGGTTCCCCGAGCTGGGCCTGCTGGCCGACGTGGCGCTCGACCCTTTCACCAGCCATGGCCAGGATGGCGTGCTCGACGACACCGGCTACGTGCTCAACGACGAGACCACCGCGATCCTGGTGCGCCAGGCGGTGGCCCAGGCGCAGGCCGGCATCGACATCGTGGCGCCGTCCGACATGATGGACGGCCGCGTGGGCGCCCTGCGTCACGCGCTCGAGGGCGCGGGCCTGATCCACACCCGGATCATGGCCTACAGCGCCAAGTACGCCTCGGGCTTCTACGGACCCTTCCGCGACGCGGTCGGCTCGGCCAGCAACCTCGGCAAGAGCAACAAGAAGACCTACCAGATGGACCCGGCCAACACCGACGAGGCGCTGCGCGAGGTGGCCCTCGACATCCAGGAAGGCGCCGACATGGTCATGGTCAAGCCCGGCCTGCCCTACCTGGACATCGTGCGCCGGGTGAAGGATGCCTTCTCGATGCCCACCTTCGTGTACCAGGTGAGCGGCGAGTACGCGATGATCAAGGCGGCCAGCGCCAACGGCTGGCTCGACGAACGCACCGTGGCGCTCGAGGCCCTGCTCGCCATGCGCCGCGCCGGCGCCGACGGCATCCTCACCTACTACGCGCTCGACGCCGCCGGCTGGCTGGCCGAGCGCTGAACAGCGCTAGCCCGGGCACGCCCATGCGGGTGCTGCAGTTCGCGCCCGGCGCGGTTCGGGCCCTGCCCGACATCCCCCAGACCCTTGCCGAGGCGGGCTGGCTGTGGGTGGACTGCGAGCATGACGAGGCGGGTCTCTGGCCGGCCCCGATCAGCGCGCTCACCGGGGTCACGGTCTTCGAGGATCACCTGCTCGATGCCGGCAACCGCCAGCACCCTTCGCATTTCGTGGCCACCCGCGACTACGAGATGATCATCTTCCGGGGCCTGGCCTCGGCGGTCGGCCCCGACGAGGGCACTGCCCCGCTGCGGATCCGCACCCGGCCCACGGTGTTGTTCCTGTTCCCGGGCTGCCTGGTCACCCTGCATGCTCCCGACAGCCGCACCGTGCCTGCGCTGCGCGAGCGCCTGCTTGCCGAGCGCGGCCCGCGACAGCGCCTGCCCGACTCGCCCGAGGAACTGATGCTGCGGCTCCTCAACGGCATGGTCGATCGCTATCTTGAGCTGCGTCAGCCCCTGACCGCGCAGCTCGATCGCTGGCAGCGCCTGCTGCTCGATCCCCGCCGACCCTTCCAGGACTGGCTCGCCCTGCTCGAGGCCCGCGGCGAGCTGCGCAAGCTCGAGCACCTCTGCGAGGAGCAGCTCGACGCCATCCAGGAGTGGCGTGACGAGCGGCTCGACCAGACCCGGGCCGATCCCGGCCGCCCGGGCATCGCCCATCCGCCGGGCTTCGTGGGCATCACCGATCCGCTGCGGGTGCGCACCAGTGACCTGATCGAGCATGTGCACCGCGTGCTCAACCATACCCGCCGGCTCGAGACCTCGCTGGAGTCGGCGGTGCAGCTGCACTTCTCGTCCACCGCGCATCGCACCAACGAGATCATGCGCACCCTGACCACGCTCACGGCGGTGTTCATGCCGCTCACCCTGATCACCGGGATCTTCGGCATGAACTTCGAGGTGATCCCGGGAAGCCAGGCGCCGGCGGGCTTCTGGTGGGCCGTCGCGGCCATGGGACTGATCGCCGTCGGCATGCTGGCCTACTTCCGGGCGCGCCGCTTCCTCAGTTCGCCGGAGCGCCTGGCGCGGCGCTCACACCCGAAAGCGACGACGGGTGAGCACCAGCGCGATCCCGAATGAAACCAGCGCGAAGCCGAGCAGCAGGCTGACCCGCCAGGCCGCCTGAGCCGGCCACTGCCCCAGCACCAGCGGCCGGGCCAGATCAACCGCCGCCGCGAGCGGCAGCGCCGAGGCGATCGCCGCCAGCCAGTCGGGCAGGGTATCGCGCGGGTAGTAGACCCCGGAGAGGAACACCATCGGCGTGATCACCAGGGTGAAGTAGTAGGTGAAGAAGTCGTAGCCGCGGGCCAGGGCGTTGAAGCACAGCCCGATGCCCGAGAAGGCAAGCCCGGTGAGCATCACCACCAGCGGCAGCGCGAGCAGGGTGGGCTCGCGCGAGAGGCCCAGCGCGAGGATGACCGCGGTGATCGCCAGGCCCGAGAACAGGCCCTTGGTGGCGGCCCACAGCCACTCGGCGATCAGCACGTCGTCGAGATCGACCGGCGCGTTCATGATCGAGGCCCAGGTCTGCTGGACCTGCATGCGCGAGTAGGCCGAGTAGAGGGACTCGAAGCTGGCTGCCATCGCGGTGCTCATGCACGCCGAGCCCGCCGCCAGGAACACGATGTAGGGCACGCCCTGGACGTCATTGAGCAGCCGCCCCAGCCCGTAGCCGAAGGCCACCAGCGTGATCAGGGGATCGGCGATGTTGCCCAGCACCGAGGCCACGGCAAGCTTTCGCCAGACCAGCAGATTGCGGCGGTAGATCGGCACGAAACGCAGGCTGGGCCGCGGCAGGCGCAGCAGTGACGGGGCCGGGTTGCGCAACCCTGCGTCCAGGGCCTGGGGGCTGGTCGGTTCGTTCATCGGGGGCCGCGGCATCAGTCGCGCAGGTCGCGGCCGGTGAGCTTCAGGAAGACATCCTCGAGGCTCGCCGGGCGCAGCAGCCAGCGCAGTCCGCCCTGTCCGGCGAGCGCGGCCGACAGCGCCCGCGGATCGGTGCAGTACGCGAACACCGTCTCGCCCACCGACTCCACGCGCGCGCAGCCCGGTGTCGCCTGCGCCAGGGCAGCCCAGCGGGCCGCATCCTCGGCGACGATCTCGATCACCTCGGGCTCGATCTGCTCGTCGATCAGCGCCTGGGGCGCGGCCTGCGCGATCAGCCGGCCGTGATCGACGATCGCCAGCCGGTCGCACAGGCGCTGCGCCTCCTCCATGAAGTGGGTGGTGAGCAGGATCGTCTTGCCCCGGCGCAGCAACTGCTTCAGGCGGTCCCAGATCAGATGGCGCGCCTGCGGGTCGAGGCCGGTGGTGGGCTCGTCGAGGAACAGCACCTGCGGATCGTTGACCAGGGCACGGGCCAGGGTAAGGCGCCGCTTCATGCCGCCGGAAAGCTCGCCGATGCGCGCGTCGCGCTTGCCCGAGAGACCCGCGAACTCGAGCAGGTCGGGGATGCGCGAGGCGATCAGTGCGGCCGGCAGGCCGAAATAGCGGCCAAAGACCATCAGGTTCTCGGCAACGGTGAAATCGGGATCGAGGGCATCGGCCTGCGGCACCACCCCGATCAGCGCACGGGCCTCGCGGGCACGCGCCGGAATGGGCAGGCCCAGCAGGTCGATGCGCCCGGCGTCGGCCCGCGACAGGCCGATCAGCAGCCGCAGCGTAGTGCTCTTGCCGGCGCCGTTGGGGCCGAGCAGCCCGAAGCACTCGCCAGCGCGCACGGTGAACCCCAGGCCGTCCACCGCCCGATGGCTGCCGAAGGTCTTGACCAGCCCATCGACCACGATGACCGATCTGGCGTCGGACGGCTGGCCGCAAACGACACGGGCGTCCGCGCGCGCTGCCGCGCCCGGACGCCCGTGATCGACCGGCCGCCCCTGGCGACCGGAAGGCTCGGTGCTGGTCAGGCCTGAGCCGCCGGCTGCTCGGCCGGCGCCTGCTCGGGACGGTCCATCAGCTCGATGTAGGCCATGGGCGCGTTGTCGCCCACGCGGAAGCCGTACTTCAGGATGCGCAGGTAGCCGCCGTTGCGGTTGGCATAGCGCGGACCCAGATCATTGAAGATCTTGACCACCATCTCGCGATCGCGCAGGCGATCGAAGGCGAGACGGCGATTGGCCAGCGACGGCTTCTTGCCCAGGGTGATGAGGGGCTCGACCACCCGGCGCAGTTCCTTGGCCTTGGGCAGGGTGGTCTTGATGACCTCGTGGCGCAGCAGCGAGTTGCACATGTTGCGAAGCATGGCCTCGCGGTGGCTGCTGGTGCGGTTGAGTTTGCGGAGTCCGTGGCGATGACGCATGGTTCAGTCCTCGTGAGGTGCAGGCAGCGCGGAACGACTCAGGGACGCTCGAGCCCGGCCGGCGGCCAGTTCTCGAGCTTCATGCCCAGGGTCAGGCCGCGCGAGGCGAGCACTTCCTTGATCTCGTTGAGCGACTTGCGGCCCAGGTTCGGGGTCTTGAGCAGCTCGTTCTCGGTGCGCTGGATCAGGTCACCGATGTAGTAGATGTTCTCGGCCTTCAGGCAGTTGGCCGAGCGCACCGTGAGTTCCAGGTCATCGACCGGGCGCATCAGGATCGGATCGATCTGCGGCGCGCGCGCCGAACCCATCTCGGTCATCGGCTCGGCACCGCCCTCGAGCGCGGCGAACACCGACAGCTGCTCCACCAGGATGCGGGCCGACTGGCGGACCGCCTCCTCGGGCGCGATCACGCCGTTGGTCTCGACATCGATGATCAGACGATCGAGGTCGGTTCGCTGCTCGACGCGGGCGCTCTCGACCAGGTAGCTCACCCGGCGCACCGGCGAGAACGAGGCGTCGAGCACGATGCGGCCGATCGACTTGGTCTCGCCCAGATTGCGCATCGTGCCCGGCACGTAGCCGCGGCCACGCTCGACCTTGATCTGCATGTCGATGCGGCCACCCTGCGTGAGGCTGGCGATCGCGTGCTCGGGGTTGATCACCTCGACGTCGTGCGGGCAGTCGATGTCGGCCGCGGTGACCGGGCCGGCGCCTTCCTTGCGCAGCGTGAGGAAGACCTCGTCCCGGTTGTGCAGCTTGAAGACGATGCCCTTGAGATTGAGCAGCAGGTCGACGACATCCTCGCGGACGCCGTCAAGCGTGGAGTATTCGTGGACGACGCCCGAGATCTGGACCTCGGTGGGCGCGTAGCCGACCATCGAGGACAGCAGCACCCGGCGCAGCGCATTGCCCAGCGTGTGACCGTAGCCGCGCTCGAACGGCTCCATCACGACGCGGGAATGGGAGGGCCCGAGTTGCTCGACCTCGACGATTCGCGGCTTCAGCATGGCGGTCTGCATGGAGGGGTCCCTTCGATTAACGCGAGTACAACTCGACGATCAGGCTCTCGTTGATGTCCGAGTACAGGTCGGCGCGGTCGGGCACCGACTTGAAGGTGCCTTCCATCTTGGTCTTGTCGACCGACACCCAGCCCGGCATGCCGTTCTGCTCGGCCAGGGTCAGCGCGTCCTGGATGCGCGCCTGCTTGCGGGACTTCTCCCGCACCGCGACCACGTCAGCCGGACGCACCAGGGCCGAGGGGATGTTCAGCACCTGACCGTTGACCGTGATCGCCTTGTGGCTCACCAGCTGGCGCGCCTCGGCGCGGGTGGTGGCATAGCCCATCCGGTAGACCACGTTGTCGAGACGGCTCTCGAGCAGCTTGAGCAGGTTCTCGCCGGTGTTGCCACGACGGCGCTCGGCCTCCTCGAAATAGCGCCGGAACTGCTTCTCGAGCACGCCATACATGCGCTTGACCTTCTGCTTCTCGCGCAACTGCAGGCCGAAATCGGACGTACGGGTGCCCGAGATGCGGCCATGCTGGCCCGGCTTGCTGTCGAGCTTGCACTTGGTGTCGAGCGAGCGTCGCGCGCTCTTCAGGAAAAGATCGGTGCCTTCACGGCGGGAAAGCTTGGCTTTCGGTCCGGTATAACGTGCCACGGCAGGTCCTCGTCAAGTACGCAGCCGGCAACCGGGGCCGGTGCTGCGGTTAGTCCGCGCTTTCGGTGACTGGCGCCAGATGGCGCACAGCGGCGGACAGTGGGCTTCGATCCGGCGCCCAGGCAGCAACCCGGAGGCGGCTGACGGGAGACCGGGGTTCGCCCGGCCGGAGCCGGGCGGCGTGCCGCTCAGATGCGGCGGCGTTTCGGCGGACGGCAGCCGTTGTGCGGAATCGGCGTGACGTCCTGGATCTGGAGAATCTTGATGCCGAGGGCATTGAGCGCCCGCACCGACGATTCGCGGCCCGGGCCGGGGCCGCTGATCTGCACTTCCAGGTTCTTGATGCCGCAGTCCTGGGCAGCGCGACCAGCGGTCTCGGCAGCCACCTGCGCCGCGAACGGCGTGGACTTGCGCGAGCCCTTGAAACCGGCACCGCCCGCCGAGGCCCACGACAGCGCATTGCCCTGACGGTCGGTGATGGTGATGATGGTGTTGTTGAACGAGGCATGCACGTGCGCGATGCCGTCGGAGACGTTCTTCTTCGCCTTCTTGCGCACCCGCGAGGCGGCGGCAGCGGCGGCGGCGGATTGAGCCTTGGTAGCCATGGATGATCCTTGGGCGATTATTTCTTCAGGGCCACGCCGGCCTTGCGCGGGCCCTTGCGGGTACGCGCGTTCGTGCGGGTGCGCTGACCACGGACCGGCAGGCCACGGCGGTGGCGCACACCGCGATAGCAGCCGAGATCCATCAGTCGCTTGATCGACATCGAGACTTCGCGGCGCAGGTCGCCCTCGACCGTCAGGCGCGACACCAGATCGCGAATGCGCTCGAGTTCGGGATCGCTCAGATCCTTCACCTTCTTGGAATAGCTCACACCGGCGGCGTCGCAGATCTGGCGAGCGCGCGTGCGGCCGATGCCGTAGATGGCGGTCAGGCCGATCTCGGTGTGCTGCCGGTCAGGAACATTGATACCCGCAATACGTGCCATGCTTGTTCTCCGTCAACCTTGACGCTGCTTGTGCCGCGGATCGACGCAGATCACGCGGACCACGCCCTTGCGCTTGATGACCTTGCAGTTGCGGCAGATCTTCTTGACCGATGCCAACACTTTCATGATTCCCTCGAGTCTCTCGACGCTCTGTTGACCGGCTGGCAGGCCCTTGACGGCCGCTGCCAGCCCGGCAGGTTCACAGTCCCATCCCTTTCGGGTTGGCTTTCTTCAGCAGGCTCTCGTACTGGTGCGACATGACATAGGCCTGCACCTGCGACATGAAGTCGGTGGTCACCACCACGATGATCAGCAGCGAGGTGCCGCCGAAATAGAAGGGCACATTCCACTTGAGCACCAGCAGTTCGGGCAGCAGGCAGACCGCGCTGATGTAGATGGCGCCGGCCAGCGTGAGCCGCATGAGAATCTTGTCGATGTAACGCGCGGTCTGCTCGCCGGGCCGGATGCCGGGCACGAAGGCACCGCTCTTCTTGAGGTTCTCGGCGGTGTCCCGACTGTTGAAGACCAGCGCGGTGTAGAAGAAGCAGAAGAAGATGATGGCCGCCGCGTAGAGCAGGATGTACACCGGCTGGCCGGGCGACAGCGTGGCGGCCACGTCCTTGAGCACGCGCACCACCGTGCTGGAGGAGTCACCGGAGGTGAACCACTGGGCGATGGTGGCGGGGAACAGGATGATCGACGAGGCGAAGATGGGCGGAATGACGCCCGCCATGTTCAGCTTGAGCGGCAGGTGCGAGGTCTGCCCGCCGTACACCCGGTTGCCCACCTGCCGCTTGGCATAGTTGACGGTGATCTTGCGCTGGCCGCGCTCGACGAACACCACCGCGGCCGTGACCACCACCACCAGCGCGACGATGATCAGCGCCACCAGGGCATTCATGGCCCCGGTACGGACGAGTTCGCCCATGCCGGCGAGCGCCGAGGGCAGGCCCGCCGCGATGCCGGCGAAGATGATGATGGAGATGCCGTTGCCCAGACCGCGCTCGGTGATCTGCTCGCCAAGCCACATCAGGAACATGGTGCCGGTGAGCAGCGAGATCACGGTGGTGAATCGGAACTGGAGGCCCGGATCGATCACCAGCCCGGCCTGCGCCTCGAGGGCGATGGCAATGCCCAGCGCCTGGAACGTGGCCAGTCCCACGGTGAACCAGCGGGTGTACTTGGTGATGGTACGGCGGCCGGTCTCGCCTTCCTTCTTGAGGGCCTCGAGCTGCGGCACCACCACGGTGAGCAGCTGCATGATGATCGAGGCCGAGATGTACGGCATGATCCCCAGGGCGAACACCGTGAAGCGCGACAGCGCGCCGCCCGAGAACATGTTGAACATGCCCAGGATGCCGCCCTGCTGCCCCTTGAAGAGCTGGGCGAGCTGGTCGGGATCGATTCCCGGCACCGGGATGTGCGCGCCGATGCGGTAGACCACCAGCGCGAACAGCAGGAACCACAGCCGGCGCTTCAGATCAGCGAAGCGGCCGGCGTTGGCGGTGCTGGCAGAGGCGGTGGCCAAGGCTGCGTCCGATGACAGGGGCTGGAGCGTGAGCGATCAGGCCAGCGAGCCGCCGGCGGCCTCGATGGCCGCGCGCGCACCCTTGGTGGCGCCGATGCCGGTGAGCGTCACCGCGCGATCGAGGCTTCCCGACAGGATCACCTTGGCGGCCTTGGCACCCTGGGGCACCACACCGGCAGCCTTCAGCGCCAGCAGATCGACAGCGTCAGCCGCCAGGCGCTGCAGGTCGGACAGGCGAACCTCGGCGGTGTCGCCGGCGCTCATCGACACGAAGCCGCGCTTGGGCAGACGACGCTGAAGCGGCATCTGACCGCCCTCGAAGCCGACCTTGTGGAAGCCGCCGGAGCGCGACTTCTGGCCCTTGTGACCGCGACCACCGGTCTTGCCCAGGCCCGAGCCGATGCCGCGACCCACGCGCTTGCGTGCGTGCTTGCTGCCCTCGGCGGGTTTCAGCGTGTTCAGTTGCATGGCGATCTCACTCGACGCGAACCAGGTACGAGACCTTGGTGATCATGCCGCGCACGGCCGGGGTGTCCTCGAGCTCGCGCGTCTGGCGGATGCGCTTGAGCCCCAGGCCCAGCACGGTTGCCTTGTGGGTGGAGCGGGTGCCGTTCGGACTGCGCACCAGCGTCACTTTGAGGGTCTTCTTGGTCATCGGGTTCTCCTGGCCGGTGAACGCCCGCAGGGCGGCACCGGCATCGCACCTCAACCGAGGATTTCCTCGACCGTCTTGCCCCGCTTGGCAGCGATCTCGGCCGGGGTGTTCATGTTCTGCAGCGCGTTGAGCGTGGCGCGGACCATGTTGTAGGGATTGGTGGAGCCGTGGCTCTTGGCCACCACGTTGCCCACGCCCATCACCTCGAAGATCGCCCGCATCGGGCCGCCGGCGATGATGCCAGTGCCATCGGGCGCCGGCGCGAGGTACACGTTGGCCGCGCCATGGCGACCGTGCACGGTGTGCTGCAGGGTGCTGCCCTTGAGGCTCACCTTGAACATCTTGCGGCGTGCCTCGTCCATGGCCTTCTGGACCGCCACCGGCACCTCGCGAGCCTTGCCTTTGCCCATGCCGATCCGGCCGTCACCGTCACCGACCACGGTCAGCGCCGCGAAGCCGAGGATACGGCCCCCCTTGACGACCTTGGTCACGCGGTTGACCGCGATCATCTTTTCCTTGAGACCGTCGTCGCGCTCCTCGGAGCCGACCCGTGCCTGAACCTTTGCCATGTTCGTATCCTGTCGATCAGAACTTCAGGCCGGCTTCACGGGCGGCCTCGGCAAGCGCCTTGACCCGGCCGTGGAAGCGGTAGCCCGCGCGGTCGAAAGCCACGCTCTGGATGCCGGCCGCCAGCGCCTTCTCGGCGATGCGCTTGCCGACCACCGTGGCCGCGCTGGCGTTGCCACCCTTGCCAGCGGCGCCAGCCAGCGCGGAGCGCACCTCGGCCTCGTTGGTGGACGAGGACACCAGCACCCGGGCGCCGTCGGCGTCGATGATGCTCGCGTAGATGTGCTGATTCGTCCGGAAGACGGTAAGCCGGTTGACCCGCAGTTCGCGGATCTTGAGCCGCGTCTGACGGGCACGGCGCAAACGAGCCTGTTTCTTGTCCATCGCCTGGTTCCTGTCTTGGGGGCGCGTGCGCCGCTTACTTCTTCTTGACTTCCTTCAGGACCACCTTCTCGTCCGCGTAACGCACACCCTTGCCCTTGTAGGGCTCGGGCGACTTGTAGGCGCGGATCTCGGCGGCCACCTGGCCGACCTTCTGGCGGTCGGCCCCCTTGATCAGGATGTCGTTCTGGGTGGGCGTCTCGGCCTTGATGCCGTCGGGCAGCTTGTAGACCACCGGATGCGAGAACCCGAGCGACAGGTTCAGCGACGAGCCTTGCGCCTGCGCCCGGTAGCCGGTGCCGACGAGCTGCAGCTTCTTCTCGAAGCCGCGCGTGACACCCTGGACCATGTTGGCCACCAGCGCGCGAAAGGTGCCGCTCATGGCGTCGGCGTCGCGGGTTTCCGCGGCAGCCTTGACCAGCAGCTCGGCGCCCTCGCGGACGATGCTGACCAGCGGATTGATGCGCAGGTTGAGCGAACCCAGCGGGCCCTTCACCGTGATGGCGCCGTCGGCAATCTGCACGTCGACGCCGGCCGGCACGGGAACCGGAATCTTGGCAACTCGGGACATGGCCTCTCCCCTTACGCCACGTAGGCGATGACTTCGCCGCCCACGCCACTGGCGCGAGCCTTGCGATCGGTCATGACCCCGCGCGAGGTGGTGACGATGGTCACGCCCAGGCCGTTCATCACCTGGGGCAGCGCATCGCGACCCTTGTAGACCCGCAGGCCGGGCTTCGAGACACGCTCGATGCGCTCGATGACCGGACGGCCGGCGTAATACTTGAGCTGCACCTGCAGCTCGGACTTGACGCCCTCGGTACTGACCGAGAAGCCCTCGATGTAGCCCTCGTCCTTCAGGACCTGGGCGATCGCCACCTTCAGCTTGGAAGACGGCATCGAGACCGACTGTTTCTCCACGCGCTGCCCGTTGCGGATGCGCGTGAACATGTCCGCGACCGGATCGCTCATGCTCATGTCGTGTCCTCCGTTACCAGCTGGCCTTGACGATGCCGGGCACTTCACCCCGCATCGCCGCCTCGCGCAGCTTGTTGCGGCCGAGGCCGAATTTGCTGTAGACGCCACGCGGACGACCGGTGACCTCGCAGCGGTTGCGCAGGCGCGTGGGATTGGCGTTGCGCGGCAGCTGCTGCAGCTTGAGCCGGGCCTGGTAGCGATCTTCTTCCGAGAGCGACTGGTCGTTGATGATCGCCTGGAGCTCGGCGCGCTTTTTCGCGTACTTGCGCACCAGGGCGGCGCGTTTCAGGTCGCGGTTGATCGAAGCGAGTTTGGCCACTTGACGAACCTCAGTTGCGGAAGGGGAAGCGGAACGCGGTCAGCAGCGCCTTGGCCTCGTCGTCGGACTTGGCGGTGGTGGTGATGCTGATGTTCAGGCCGCGCAGCGCGTCGACCTTGTCGTAGTCGATCTCGGGGAAGATGATCTGTTCCTTGACCCCGATGTTGTAGTTGCCCCGACCATCGAAGGCACGGCCCGAGACGCCACGGAAGTCGCGCACGCGGGGCAGGGCCACGGTGACCAGGCGGTCGAGGAACTCGTAGATGCGGGCACCGCGCAGCGTGACCATGCAGCCGATGGGGTAGCCGGCGCGGATCTTGAAACCGGCGATCGCCTTGCGCGCCTTGGTGACCACGGGCTTCTGGCCGGCGATCTTGGTGAGGTCACCCACCGCGGCGTCGAGCACCTTCTTGTCGGCCACGGCCTCGGACACGCCCATGTTGAGCGTGACCTTGGTGATGCGGGGCACCTGCATGATCGACTGGTAGCCGAACCGCTTCATCAGATCGGGGACGATCTGCTCGCGGTACTGTTGCTGGAAACGAGCCATGGTGTTCCTCTTCAGGCCTTGACCAGTTCGCCGTTGGACTTGAAGAAGCGAACCTTCTTGCCGTCCTCGAGCACGCGGATGCCGACCCGATCGCCCTTGCCGGTGGCCGGGTTGAAGAGCATCACGTTCGACTGATCGATCGGCATGGTCTTGTCGACGATGCCGCCGGTCTGGCCCTTCATGGGATTGGGACGCTGGTGCTTCTTGACGACGTTCACGCCGTCGACCAGCAGGTGGGCGGCGTCGACCCGGCTGAGCACGCTGCCGCGCTTGCCCTTGTCGCGACCGGCGATGACGATCACCTCGTCACCCTTGCGGATTTTTTCCATCGCGGACTCCCTTACAGGACTTCGGGCGCGAGCGACACGATCTTCATGAAACGCTCGGTACGCAGTTCGCGCGTGACCGGGCCGAAGATGCGCGTGCCGATCGGCTCGAGCTTGGCGTTGAGCAGCACCGCGGCGTTGCCGTCGAACTTGACGAGCGAGCCGTCCTGGCGACGCACGCCCTTGGCGGTACGGACCACCACGGCGTTGTAGATCTCGCCCTTCTTGACCCGACCGCGCGGCTGCGCTTCCTTGACGCTCACCTTGATGACGTCGCCAATGCCGGCATAGCGGCGCTTGGAGCCGCCCAGCACCTTGATACACATGACCGAACGAGCGCCGGTGTTGTCGGCGACGTCCAACGTCGACTGCATCTGAATCATCGCTGTTCCTGTCCCAACTTAATCCACCCTGGGATCTGCCGGCGGTCGGGGCTGCTCGGCCCCGACCGCCCAGGGCGGTCAGTCTTGGTCCCGTGGCACGGGTTGAAAATCGGCTGGCGCCGCGTCTGCGCGAGGCTGCGCGCCGCAAGGCGCGCTGACGCTGCAAAACCGAAGCCGTCTAGGATAACCTGTTTTCTGATTCTTTGGCAAGCGGGTTGTGCAACCCGCCCGCGCGCTCAGTTGACCGACTCGACCACCCGGACCACGACCCAGGCCTTGGTCTTGGAGATGGGCCGGCTTTCCTGGATCTCGACCGTGTCGCCTTCATTGATGGCGGCCTCAGTGTGAGCGTGATAGCGCGTGCTCTTGACGATGTACTTGCCGTAGATCGCGTGCTTGACCTTGCGCTCGACCAGCACGGTCACGGTCTTCTGCATCTTGTTGCTGACCACGCGCCCGACCAGGGTGCGCTTGAGCGTGGCGGGCGCTTCGACGGCGGCGGTCATTTGGCGGCGGCTTTCTCACGCAGCACCGTGCGCACCCGCGCGATGTCGCGACGGGTCTTGCCCAGTTGGCTGGTGTTGTTCAGTTGCTGGGTGGCGATCTGCATGCGCAGCGAGAAATGCGCCTTCAGCAGCTCGTTGAGTTCGGTGGTCAGCGCCTCGGGATCCTTGGCGCGCAGTTCACTGGCCTTCATGGGGCTCTCCGTTGTGCAGATCAGGCCCCGACCATCCGGGTCACGAAGACCGTGGAGATCGGCAGCTTGGCGGCGGCAAGCGCGAAGGCCTCGCGGGCGAGGGCCTCGTTCACGCCGTCCATCTCGTAGAGCACCTTGCCGGGCTGGATCTCGGCCACGTAGTACTCGGGGTTGCCCTTGCCGTTGCCCATGCGGACCTCGGCAGGTTTGTGGGAGATGGGCTTGTCGGGAAAGATGCGGATCCAGATGCGGCCACCCCGCTTGATGTGACGGGTCATGGCGCGACGGGCAGCCTCGATCTGGCGCGCGGTGAGACGGCCACGGCCGGTGGCCTTCAGGCCGAACTCACCGAACGAGACGGCGGCGCCCCGGGTAGCCAGGCCCTTGTTGCGGCCCTTCTGTTCCTTGCGGTACTTGCGTCGAGCGGGTTGCAGCATCGCTCACTCCTCATTCGCCGGTCTTGGCGTCAGCAGGCGCACCAGGCGCCTTGCGCACACGCTTGACCGCAGTCTTGGGGGCATCGGCAGCACCCGCCTCGGGCGCGCTCTTGGCTTCGGGCTCGCCGTCGGGGCGGCGACGGGCACCGGCGCGCGGCGCCGCACCCGGCTTCGGGGGCAGACGGCGGTTGCGGCGATCATCGCGCTCAGGCGGCGGCGCTTCCTTCTCGGCGGCCGCCGGCGCGTCACCGCGGCCGAGGGTGTCGCCCTTGTAGACCCAGACCTTCACGCCGATGATGCCGTAGGTGGTCAGGGCCTCGGAGAAGCCGTACTCGATGTCGGCACGCAGGGTATGAAGCGGCACACGGCCTTCGCGATACCACTCCACCCGCGCGATCTCGGCGCCATTCAGCCGGCCCGAGCTCATGATCTTGATGCCCTGGGCGCCGAGCCGCATCGCGTTCTGCATCGCGCGCTTCATGGCGCGGCGGAACATGATGCGCTTCTCGAGCTGCTGCGTGATGGAGTCGGCGATCAGCTGCGCGTCGATCTCGGGCTTGCGGATCTCCTCGATGTTGACGTGCACCGGCACC